>NZ_JAOPXP010000090.1 GCF_025965085.1 Marmoricola sp. | reverse complement strand
GCCCGCAAGAGGGCTGGATCCCCCGCCATGGGCATGGTGATGACCCTGGTCATCGTCGTCGACGAGGACCAGGCTCACGACGCGATGGAGTCGGCGCGCGCTGCCTCGCAGGAGCACCCCGCTCGTGTCCTGGGCGTGATCCTGGGCGACGCCCGGGGCCAGGCACTCGTGAACGCCCAGGTCGGCACCGGTGCGGGCTGGAGCGGTGAGACCGCATTGATCCGACTCAAGGGCGAGGTGGTCAAGCACTCGGACTCCGTCGTCCTCCCCCTGCTGCTTCCCGACTCCCCCGTGGCCGTCTGGTGGCCTGCCGATGCTCCCCTGGACCCTGCCGCCGACCCCCTGGGATCGCTGGCGCAGCGCAGGATCACCGACGCCGCTGCCGCGTCCAGGGCCAAGACCAAGGCGATCTACCACCAGTGCGAGTCCTACACCAAGGGAAACACCGACATGGCCTGGACCCGGATCACGCCGTGGCGCGCCCTGCTCGCGGCGGCGCTGGACCAGCACCCGGAGAAGGTGACCGGCGCCTCCGTCACCGCCGAGCGGATCAGCCCGAGTGCCGAGCTGCTCGTGGCCTGGCTCAACGACCGCCTCAGGGTCCCGGTCAAGCGGAAGAACTCCGAGGGCCCCGGCATCACCGAGGTGGTCCTGGCCACGAAGTCGGGCGACGTCCGCATCAACCGTCCCGACGGCACGCTGGCGTCATTCATCTCCCCCGGGCAGCCCGACCGGCCGGTGGCACTGAAGCGGCGCTCCGTCCCCGAGCTGCTGGCCGAGGAGCTGCGCCGCCTCGACGAGGACGACATCTACGCGGCCACGGCCCGGCGACTGGTGAAGCTGGCCTCGAAGTGACTGACGTCCAGGTGCTGCCGACCGCCGACGCCCTCGCCCGTGCGGTAGCCGAGAGGCTCGTCGCCCGCATCGCCGCCGTGCAGGCCGAGGGACGGGTGCCCTCCGTCGCGCTGACCGGCGGCACGATCGCGAACGAGATCTACCGTGCGGTCGCGGGCCTCCCCTCCGCGGACGTGGACTGGGCGCTGGTGGACTTCTGGTGGGGCGACGAGCGCTACGTGCCGGCCGACTCCGCCGACCGCAACGACCGGGCCGCCGAGCTCGACCTGCTCGACGTGGTCGGGGTCGACCCGGCGCGGGTGCACGCCATGCCGGCGGCCGACGAGGCGCACCCCAGCCTCGAGGCGGCGGCTGCGGCGTACGCCGCGGAGGTGCGTGAGCACGGCAGCGGCGAGTTCGACCTCGTGCTTCTCGGCGTGGGACCGGACGGCCATGTGGCGTCGCTCTTCCCGCACTTCCCGCAGCTCGACGTGTGGGACGACATCGCCGTCGGCGTGACCGACTCCCCCAAGCCGCCGCCGGAGCGGATCACGCTGACCTTCCCGGCGCTCAACCGCACCCGTGAGGTCTGGTTCCTGGTCGCCGGCGACGGCAAGGCGGAGGCCGTCGCACGGGCTCTCGCCGACGAGGGCTCCGTCCACGAGACGCCGGCCCGCGGCATCACCGCCGAGCCGAGCACCTGGTGGCTCGACGAGGGCGCGGCCAGCCTTCTCCCGTCCCGCCGAGCGCGCTAGAAGACGACGTCGCCGCTCTTGCGTCGCGCTCTGAGAGTCGCGACCGCCTCGTTGAGGATCTCCTTGGCCTCGGCGTCGGAGCGTCGCTCCTTCACGTAGGCCAGGTGGGTCTTGTACGGCTCGACCTTGGGCGCAGGGGGCGGGTTGTCGCAGTCGAGGCTCGCGGGCAGGCCGCAGCGTGGGCAGTCCCAGGTCGCGGGGACCTGCGCCTCGACGGCAAACGCGATCAGCGTCCGGTGCTCGTGTGAACAGAAGTAGGTGACGTTCTGACGTGGAGCCGCGTCGCCGCGCTCTGCCTCACCCATGGGTCCAGCCCCGACACGGCTACCCCGGATGGCGTTTCCTCCGCCTGCCACGCTGTGACTCCTTCGAGATCGTTGAGGATCAGTTGCCGGTCTTGAGCAGGAGCCCGAGCCCGACGACGCACGCGAACCACACCAGGCCGATGCCGACGGTGATGCGGTCCAGGTTGCGCTCGGCCACGGAGGATCCGCCGAGGCCACTCGAGACGCCACCACCGAACATGTCGGAGAGCCCGCCGCCGCGCCCCTTGTGGAGGAGCACCAACAGGATCAGGAGCAAGCTCGTGATGACGAGCAAGACCTCGAAGACGATAACCACGGGGTGGAGCCTAACCGATCAGGCGCGCGGATCAGAGAAGGGGCATGTCGTAGAAACGGCAGATGCCGCTGAACTCGTCGACCTGCAGGCTGGCGCCGCCGACCAGGCACCCGTCGATGTCGCTCTTCTGCATGATCCCGCCGACGTTGCCGGCCTTCACCGAGCCCCCGTAGAGGATCCGCAGGCCCGCCGCCGTCTCGTCGCCCGCTGTCTCCGCGACCCGCACGCGGATGGCTGCGCAGACCTCCTGGGCGTCCTCGGGCGTCGCGACCTCGCCCGTGCCGATGGCCCACACGGGCTCGTACGCGATGACCACCCCGGCCAGCTGCTCGGGAGTGAAGCCAGCGAGCGAGCCGTCGACCTGCGCGAGCGTGAACTCGACCTGGCGGCCTTCCTTGCGCACCTCGAGGCCCTCACCGACGCACACGATCGGGGTCATGCCGGCGGCCAGCGCCTTGTGCGCCTTGGCGTTCACCAGCGCGTCGTCCTCGTGGTGGTACTGGCGGCGCTCGGAGTGCCCGACGCAGACGTAGGAGCAGCCGAGCTTGACCAGCATGCCCGCGGAGACTTCTCCGGTGTAGGCACCCTCGTCGTGCTCCGAGACGTCCTGGGCTCCGTACCTGAGCTGCAGCCGGTCGCCGTCGACCATCGTCTGCACGCTGCGGATGTCGGTGTACGGCGGAAGGACCGCCACCTCGACCCGGCTGTAGTCGTGCTTCTTGTCCGACAGCGTCCAGGTGAGCTTCTGCACCAGGACGACGGCCTCCTGGTGGTTGAGGTTCATCTTCCAGTTGCCGACCATCAGGGGCGTGCGGGTGTGCTTGGGCATGGTCCTTCTCTCAGGTTGAGTGGTCTCGAGGCGGTCGCCTCGACCACCGTCAGTCGTCGAGTACGTCGATGCCGGGCAGGTTCTTGCCCTCGAGGTACTCCAGGCTGGCCCCTCCGCCGGTGGAGATGTGGCCGAAGGCGTCCTCGGCGAAGCCGAGCTGGCGTACGGCGGCGGCGGAGTCGCCGCCACCCACGACCGAGAGCCCGTCCACCTCGGTGAGGGCCTGGGCCACCGCCCGAGTGCCGCCCGAGAACGCCTCGAACTCGAACACGCCCATGGGCCCGTTCCAGAACACCGTCCGGGCTTGTCTGATCTCGGCAGCGAACGCCTTCGCGGACGCGGGCCCGATGTCCAGGCCGATCTGGTCCGCCGGGATGGCGTCCGCGGCGACTGTGGTGGCAGGAGCCTCGGCCTTGAACTCCGGGGCGACCAGCACGTCGGTGGGCAGCACGATCTCGACGCCGGTGTCCCTGGACCGCTGGAGGTACTCCCTGCAGGTCTCGACCTGGTCCTCCTCGAGGAGGCTCTTGCCGACCTCGTGACCGTTGGCCGCCAGGAAGGTGAACACCATGCCGCCGCCGATGAGCAGCTTGTCAGCCTTGCCCAGCAGGTTGTCGATGACCGCCAGCTTGTCGCTCACCTTGGACCCTCCCAGCACCACCACGTAGGGGCGCTCGGGTGACTCCGTCAGCTTGCGGAGCACCTCGATCTCGGTGCGGACGAGCTCCCCCATGGCGTGGGGCAGGCGCTTGGCGATGTCGTACACGCTCGCCTGCTTGCGGTGCACCACCCCGAAGCCGTCGCTGACGAAGGCATCCCCGAGCGCAGCCAGCTGGTCGGCGAAGGCGCCGCGCTCGGCGTCGTCCTTGCTGGTCTCACCGGGGTTGAAGCGCACGTTCTCCAGCAGCGCCACGTCGCCGTCGGCCAGGCCGGCGACCACACCTCGGGCGGACTCCCCCACCGTGTCGGTGGCGAACGCCACCGGACGGCCGAGGAGCTCGCCGAGTCGTGCGGACACCGGCTTCAAGGAGTACGCCGGGTCCGGCGCTCCCTTCGGACGTCCGAGGTGCGCCATCACGATGACGCGGGCGCCGGCCTCGACCAGCTCCTCGATCGTGGGCACGCTGGCCCGGATCCGGCCGTCGTCGGTGATCCTCTCGCCGTCCAACGGCACGTTCAGGTCCGATCGGACCAGCACGCGCCTGCCGGAGACGCTCCCTCCCAGTCGGGAGGCCAGGGCCTCGATGGTGGCGCCCACGATCAGAGAGTGGCGCCGATGTGGGTGATCAGGTCCGAGAGGCGGCAGGAGTAGCCCCACTCGTTGTCGTACCAGCCGACGACCTTGACCTGGTTGCCGAGCACCTTGGTCAGCCCCGAGTCGAAGATGCACGAGCTCGGGTCGGTGACGATGTCGGAGGAGACGATCGGGTCGGCCGTGTACTTCAGGTAGCCCTTGAGGGGGCCCTCCTCGGCTGCCTTCTTGACAGCCGCGTTGACCTCCTCGGCGGTGGTCTCGCGAGCCACCTCGATGGTGAGGTCGGTGGCCGAGCCGGTCGGCACCGGGACGCGGATGGCGTAGCCGTCGAGCTTGCCCTTCAGCTCGGGCAGCACCAGGGAGATCGCCTTCGCGGCACCCGTCGAGGTCGGCACCAGGTTGATTGCGGCGGCACGGGCGCGGCGCAGGTCCTTGTGCGGTCCGTCCTGCAGGTTCTGGTCGCCGGTGTAGGCGTGGATCGTGGTCATCAGGCCCTTGACGATGCCGAACTCGTCATGGATCGCCTTGGCCATCGGCGCGAGGCAGTTCGTAGTGCACGACGCGTTCGAGATGACCGTGTGCTTCTCGTTGTCGTACTCCTCATGGTTCACGCCCATCACGATCGTGATGTCCTCGTTGGAGGCCGGCGCCGAGATGATGACCTTCTTGGCCCCACCGTCGATGTGCGCCCTGGCCTTCGTGGCGTCGGTGAAGAAACCGGTGGACTCCACGACCACGTCGACGCCCAGGCCCTTCCAGGGCAGCGCAGCGGGGTCCCTCTCGGCGAGGATCTTCAGGGTCCGGTCGCCGACCTTGATGCCGTCGTCGACGACGGAGACGTCCTCGGGGAAGCGGCCGAGGATCGAGTCGTACTTCAGCAGGTGCGCCATCGTCTTGAGGTCACCGAGGTCGTTGGCGGCCACGATCTCGATGTCGGCGCCCAAGGCGTGCACGGCGCGGTAGAAGTTGCGGCCGATGCGGCCGAAGCCGTTGATACCTACGCGGACAGTCACAGCGGTTTCTCCTGGTCAGCGAATTGTGGTCTGAGCGTTGACCCTACCGTGATCGGCCGACCCGTCTCGAAGCCGAGTCCGGGTACCTGCGGGTAACGAGATCCGACGCTCCAGCAGCGCGGGAGCCGGGTGGTCAGGCTTCCTCGGCCAGCATGTCCGGGGTCAGCGAGGACTCCGTGTCGGGGATGCCGAGCTCCTCGGCCTTCTTGTCGGCCATCGCCAGCAGCCGGCGGATGCGGCCGGCAATCGCGTCCTTGGTGAGCACGGGCTCGCTGAGCTGCCCGAGCTCCTCCAGCGAGGCCTGCTTGTGCTCCAGGCGCAGCCGGCCCGCCTGACGCAGGTGGTCGGGGATGTCCTCACCGAGGATCTCCAGGGCACGGTCGACACGGGCGCCGGCGGCGACGGCGGCACGGGCCGAGCGGCGCAGGTTGGCGTCGTCGAAGTTCGCGAGCCGGTTGGCCGTCGCCCGCACCTCACGGCGCATCCGGCGCTCCTCCCAGGCCAGCAGGGACTCGTGGGCGCCCAGGCGGGTGAGCAGCTGGCCGATCGCGTCGCCGTCGCGGATCACCACGCGGTCCACGCCGCGGACCTCGCGGGCCTTGGCGGAGATGCCGAGCCGGCGGGCCGACCCGACCAGGGCCAAGGCGGCCTCAGGGCCGGGGCAGGTGACCTCCAGCGAGCTGGAGCGGCCGGGCTCGGTGAGCGAGCCGTGGGCGAGGAACGCGCCACGCCACGCGGCGACGGCGTCGCAGCCCGAGCCGTTCACGACGACGGGCGGGAGGCCGCGCACCGGGCGGTTGCGCTGGTCGATCAGGCCGGTCTGCCGGGCGAGGGACTCCCCGTCGCGGCTGACGCGGACGATGTAGCGGGTGCCACGCCGGATGCCGCTGCCCTTGAGAAGCACCACCTCGGGCTGGTGGCCGAAGACCTCGGCGATGTCCTTGCGCATCCGGCGGGCCGCGGCGCCGGTGTCGAGCTCGGCCTCCACGACGATGCCGCCGTTGACGAGGTGCAGGGCGTCGGCGAAGCGGAGCATGGAGGAGACCTCCGCCTTGCGGCAACAGGTCTTCGTCACGGTCGTGCTGGCCAGTTCTGCCTTCACCTGTGCCGTCATCGCCATTTGATACTTCCTAGCTAGTGGTCGGCACTCAGGCCGGGTGGGGTTGGAGGTCGTCCGGACGAGAGTCGAGCACGGCGACCACCATCAGTTTGTTGCCGCGCCCGAGCCTCGTGCTCGCGCCCTCCAGCAAGGGCCACAACGACGCGATGAGCCGCGCGGGCACCGACTTGCCCGCGTCACGACCGAGGATCTTGGACATCTTCTGGCGCGGGGAGGGAAGCCGGTGCACGTCCACCACCCTGCAGCCGTGCCGCGCCAGGATCGCGCGCATGCCGGCCTTCGAGAAGTAGATCTTGTGCTCCCAGTAGTACATGTAGTCCGAGACGTCGAGCTTGCCACGGGTCAGGCGACGGAGCAGCAGCACGAGGGGACGGATCCAGAAGCGGCCGTCCGGCGTCTCCAGCAGCACCACCCCACCAGGGCTGCGCAGCTTCGCCAGCGACTGGCGCAGCACCGGGTCAGGATCGTACAGGTGCTCGATGACGTCCCACAGCGACACCGCATCGAGACTACGGTCCGGCACCAGCGCGTCGAGCTCGCCACTGACCGTCGCGGCATAGCCTCGTTGCCGAGCGACCTCGACGGCCTCCGACTCGATGTCGATCCCGAACGCACGGAGCCCGCGCTGCTCGGCGAAAGCGAGGAAATTGCCGATGCCGCACCCGACGTCGAGCACGGACTCGAGACTGCCCGCTCGTTGTTGGGCGCGGCTGAGCATCGCGCTGTAGCGGTCCTCGAACTCGGTCTGCACCCGAGGATCGGCGTACACCTCGAACTTGTAGTCCTCCCAGTATTGACTGATCTCCGTGGTGGCCTCTGCTGCGGGACCGCCCTCGAGGCGGAAGAACTCCGAGCGGCAACCGCGGCAACGCATCAGCCGGTAGCGCTGCTCGGCGACGAACGTCAGCGCCCGCGCCTGACCATGACACGCCGGGCACTGCGCGGACAGCTGAGCAGCTGCGCCGCGAGCGTCGTTCATGTCTTCTCCGTCGATCTAGTACCGGATGACCCACCCTACGGGTGGTGGATGACCGCAGCGTATGCCGCAGCGAGCTTGTTCACATTGTGACGGGGAGTGCCGTCGCCCAGGGCCAGGTCGCTCATCACCAGGCGAGCGCCGAGGCGCCCGGCGGAGTCCTCCAGCCGGGCACGATCCTCCACGGCCCCGTGGTCGGTGAGCACGGTGTGGACGCGCAGGTCGGGGGCGTGCCGGCGCAGGACGTCGAGGTGGCCGGCCAGGTCGTACCCGCGGGTCTCGTCACCATGCGGCTCGAGGTTCATCGAGACCACCACCCGGGCCGAGGTGTTGCACAGGGCGTCACGCAGGTCGGGGACCAGCAGGTGTGGGATCACGCTGGAGAACCAGCTGCCGGGCCCGATCACCACCCAGTCGGCAGCGGAGATGGCCTCGACCGCCTCGGGGCAGGCACCGGCGTCGGCGGGCTGCAGGCTGACCGAGAGCACCTCCCCCGGCGTGGTGGCGACCTCCACCTGGCCCCGCACGACCGTGACCTCGTCGGGATCCGTTCCGGCGCCCCGGACCTCGGCGGTGATGTCCAGCGGCGTCAGCGCCATCGGCAGCACCCGGCCCCTGGCACCGAGCAGCCCGGCGACCCAGTCCAGCCCGTCGACGTGGTCGTGCAGGAGCTCCCAGAGCGTGACGATGAGCAGGTTGCCCATGGAGTGACCGTGCATCTCGCCCTCGGACTCGAAGCGGTGCTGCAGCACCCGCGCCCAGGTCTGCCCCCACCGGTCGTCGCCACACAGCGCGGCCAGCGCCATCCGCAGGTCACCAGGAGGGAGTACGCCGAACTCGTCGCGCAGCCGCCCCGACGAGCCGCCGTTGTCGGCCACCGTGACCACGGCGGTCAGGTCGGTCGTCACACCGCGCAGGGCCGTCAACGAGGCTGCCAGGCCGTGCCCGCCCCCCAGGGCCACGACCGAGGGCTCCGACGACCACCGCATCGGTGCCTACTCCCGGCCCAGGTCGCGGTGGGTGGCCTCGGCCTCGAGCCCGCCGGACCGCAGCCGGGCGACGATCTCCTCCGACATCGCCACGCTGCGGTGCTTGCCGCCGGTGCACCCGATCGCCACGGTCATGAAGCGCTTGCCCTCGCGCAGGTAGCCGTCACCCACGGTCTCGATGACCGGCAGGTAGCGCTCGAGGAACTCCTGGGCGTCGGGCCGGTCCTTGACGTAGGACGCCACGTCCCCGTCCTGACCGGTGCGGTGGCGCAGCTCGGGCACCCAGAACGGGTTCGGCAGGAACCGCATGTCGGCGAGGAGGTCCGCGTCGACCGGGACGCCGTACTTGAACCCGAAGCTGACCACGGTGATCCGCAGGCTGACGGCGTCGGGGGTGCCGAAGGCGCCGGCCACCTTGTCCTTGAGCTGGTGGACGTTGAGCGAGGTCGTGTCGATCACCAGGTCGGCGTCCCCCCTGAGATCGGCCATCACCTCGCGTTCGCGGTTGATGCCCACGAGCAGACGCCCGGAACCCTGGAGGGGGTGGGGCCGCCGGGCCGCCTCTTGGCGCCGGACCAGGATGTCGTCGTCGGCCTCGAGGTAGAGCAGCGTGGTGCGCCGTGTCGGGAACTCGGCCGCCAGCTGCTCGCGCAGCGACTCGAAGAAGACCCCGGCCCGCACGTCGACCACCGCCGCCACCGGCTGGCCGATCCCCTGCCTGTCGTCGATGAGCCGGACCACGTCCGCCACGAGCTCGGGCGGGAGGTTGTCGACGACGAAGAAACCGAGGTCCTCCAGCTCCTTGGCAGCGGTGCTGCGGCCGGCACCGGTCATCCCGGTCACCACTACGAGCTCGCCCACCGTTCGTGCCAGCGACTCCATCAGTGCTCCTCGATCTCTCCGGTCGCCGTATTGACGGAGGCGCCCCTCGGGGTGGACGCCACGGCCTCCGCGATCGCCGTCGCGGTCCGCGTCCCGATGCCCGGGACCTCGGCGATCTGCTCGATGGTGGCAGCCCGGAGCTTGCGGAGGGAGCCGAAATGCTTGATCAGTGTCTTGCGGCGCACCTCACCGAGCCCGGGAACGTCGTCGAGCAGGCTCTCCACCATGGTCTTGGAGCGCCGTGACCGGTGGTGGGCGATGGCGAAGCGGTGTGCCTCGTCGCGGATGCGCTGCAGCAGGTAGAGGCCCTCGCTCGAGCGCGGCAGGATCACCGGGTCCTGCTCCCCCGGCACCCAGACCTCCTCGAGCCGCTTGGCGAGGCCGCACAGCGGGATGTCGTCGATGCCGAGCTCGTCCAGCGCCCGCTGCGCCGCGGCCACCTGGGGCGGGCCTCCGTCGACCACGACCAGCCCCGGGACGTAGGCGAACTTGCGGGGGCGTCCGGTATCGGGGTCGACCAGCATCGGCCCCCCGTCCTTGAACGGGTCCGTGTCGCGATCGATCTCGCCGCCGGGCAGCTCGGGGCTGTCGAGGCGCTCGTCGAGCATCCGCCGGAAGCGTCGCGTGATCACCTCGTGCATCGAGGCGACGTCGTTCTGGCCGTCGACGCCGCGGATCACGAACCGGCGGTACTCGCTCTTGCGTGGGAGGCCGTCCTCGAAGACGACCATCGAGGCCACGACCTCGGTGCCCTGCAGGTTGGAGATGTCGTAGCACTCGATCCGCAGCGGCGCGGAGGGCAGGTCGAGCGCCTCCTGGATCTCCTCGAGCGCCTGGTTGCGCACGGTCAGGTCACTGGCGCGCCTGGTCTTGTGCAGCGCGAGGGACTGCGCGGCGTTCTTTGCCACGGTCTCCTGCAGGGAGCGTTTGTCGCCGCGCTGTGGCACCCGGATGGAGACCTTGCTCCCCCGGGTCTCGCCGAGCAACTGCTCGAAGGTCCTGGCGTCCTCCGGCATCGCCGGCACCAGGATCTCGCGTGGGATGGAGTCGGCCTCCTCGCCCGCGTAGAGCTGGAGCAGGAACTCGCCCACCAGCCCCGCGGTGTCGATGTCCTCGACCCGGTCGGCCACCCAGCCGCGCTGGCCCCGGATGCGGCCGGAGCGCACGTGGAAGATCTGCACCGCCACCTCCAGCGGGTCCTCGGCAAGCGCAATGACATCGGCGTCGGTGCCGTCGCCGAACACCACGGCCTGCTTCTGCAACGCCTTGTTGAGCGCTCCGAGGTCGTCACGCAGGCGCGCCGCCCGCTCGAAGTCCTCGACGGCGGATGCGGCGTACATCTCCCGCTCGATGCGCTTGACGAAGGCCTCCGTGCGCCCACCCATGAAGTCGGCGAAATCCTCCGCGATCCTCCGGTGCTCCTCCGCGTCCACCCGACCGACGCACGGGGCTGCGCACTTGTCGATGTAGCCGAGCAGGCACGGCCGTCCGATCTGGGCCGACCGCTTGAACACCCCGTTGCTGCACGAGCGCATCGGGAAGACCCGCAGCAGCAGGTCGACGGTCTCGCGGATGGCCCAGGCGTGGCCGTAGGGCCCGAAGTACTTCACGCCCTTCTTCTTGGCGCCGCGCCCCACCATCACCCGCGGGAACTCCTCATTCATGGTGATGGCGAGCCACGGGTAGGACTTGTCGTCGCGGTACTTCACGTTGAAGCGGGGGTCGTACTCCTTGATCCAGGAGTACTCCAGCTGCAGGGCCTCGACCTCGGTGGCGACGACGGTCCACTCCACCGACGCAGCGGTCATCACCATGGTCGCCGTCCGCGGGTGCAGGTGGGCCACGTCCTGGAAGTACGACGAGAGCCGCGCCCGCAGGTTCTTGGCCTTGCCGACGTAGACGACCCGCCCGTCCTTGTCGCGGAACCGGTAGACACCGGGCTGGGTAGGGATCGACCCGGGCTTCGGACGGTATGTCGAGGGGTCGGCCACGTAGCAACCCTACGAGCGACCGGTGACAGCCGCGGCGCGACCCGTCCGGGCCATGGGGTTGCGGAGTGCGCCGAAGTAGGGCTAGACCTGAGGGCAGGGTTTCGGGAGGTCACATGATGGTCAGAGGCCGGCTCAGCACGTCCAGCGTCGTACGACGCACAGCCGCGGCGGCTCTGGCCCTGTGCCTGGTCGCTCTTCTCTCCAGCTGCGGCGGCAACGGCGACAAGACCGGGGTCTCCCTGATCATCAAGACGCAGACCAATCCCTACTTCGTCTCCATGAAGCAGGCCGCGCTGACCCAGGCGAACAAGGTGGACGCGCACCTGTCGGTGGCGACCGGCCTGGCCGACGGTGACACCCAGACCCAGATCAACGCCATCGACACCGCGATCGCCCGCGGCGACAGGGGCATCGTCATCACCTCCAACGGACCGGCCGTGAACGCCGCCCTGCGCCGGGCCAAGGACGCGGGACTGTTCGTCATCGCCCTCGACACCCCCCTCGACCCGGTCAACACCGCGGACGTCACCTACGCGACCAACAACTTCCAGGCCGGCAAGCTGATCGGTGAGTACGCCGCGACGCGTCTGGCCGGCAAGAAGGCGGTCGTCGCGATGCTCGACCTCTACAACGACCAGGTCGTCTCCGTCGACGTCGACCGCGACCACGGCTTCCTCGCCGGCATGGGCATCCAACCCGGCAGCAAGACGCTGAACGCCAAGGAGGCGAAGAGCGGCAAGTACACCGGTGGCAAGGGCGGCGACTACCAGATCGCCTGCCACCAGCCCACCCAGGGAGCCGTCGACGGCGGCCGCAAGGCCATGGAGCAGTGCCTCTCGCGCAACCCCGACATCAACGTCGTCTACACCATCAACGAGCCCGCCGGGGAAGGCGCGTACGCCGCGCTCACTGCTGCCAACCACCAGGACAAGACCTTCATCGTCTCGATCGACGGCAGCTGCCAGGGCATGGCGGACGTCGAGAAGGGCATCTTCGCCGCAGACGCGACGCAGTACCCCGGGAAGATGGCCCAGCTCGGTGTCACCGCGATCGCGAACATCGACAAAGGCGGCAAGCCTCCGTCCCTGCCGCAGGGGCAGGCCTTCCTCGACACCGGCACCAAGCTGGTCACCGCAAAGCCGCTACCGGGCATCACCAACCAGACGCCCCAGGAGGGGAAGCAGGCGTGCTGGGGCACGGTGGGGAAGTAGGGAACTCCCGAGGGAGCTGGACGACGTGAGGAGCAGATCGTGAACGACCAAGCGACCGAGACCGTGGAGGCACCCGCCTCGGCGGACGACCTGGTGCCCACCAGGCACACGCCGGCGCAACGCATCCAGCACATCCTCCACGCCAACCCGGCACTGAGCCCGCTCATCGTGCTGGTGCTGGGTCTGATCGTCTTCGGCGCCGTCGCGGACAACTTCCTCCGCCCACAGGCCCTGTCCCTGCTCGTGCAGCAGGTGGCGGTCGTCGGTGCCCTCGCGGTCGGCCAGACGCTGATCATCCTGACGGCCGGTATCGACCTGTCCATCGGAGTGGCGATGGTGCTCTCGTCGCTGGTGATGGTCAAGCTCAACGCGGACCAGGGCGTCCCGGGCCTGATCGCCCTGCTGATCGGGATCGCGGTCGGGATCCTCACCGGCCTGATCAACGGACTGCTGGTGACGCGGCTCAACCTGCCGCCGTTCATCGTCACGTTGGGCACGTTCTCGATCTTCACCGCCATCTCGCTGCTCTACGCCTCTGGCCAGACGATCGCCCTCGACCCGAACGCGTTCCTGCTGTGGACGGGCAAGACCATCAGCATCGGCAGCGTCAGCATCACCTGGGGCGTGATCCTCATGCTGTTGCTCTACGGCGTGGTCAGCTTCGCGCTGCGCAACACGGCCTGGGGCAAGCATCTCTACGCCACGGGCGACGACGCGGAGGCGTCGCGGCTCGCCGGCATCTCCACGGACCGGGTGCTGCTCAGCGCCTACGTGGTCGCCGGCGTCACGGTCGGTATCGCGGCGTGGATCGTCTGTGGTCGCGTCGGTGGGGCGGACCCCAACTCAGGCCTCAACTACAACCTGCAGAGCATCACGGCTGTCGTCATCGGCGGCACCAGCCTGTTCGGCGGGCGCGGCCTCGTCATCGGCAGCCTCATCGGTGCGCTGATCGTGCAGGTCTTCAACAGCGGCCTCGCGCTCGCCGGTGTCGACCCGAACTACCAGGTGCTCGCCACCGGGATCCTGGTGATCCTCGCGGTGTCCGTCGACCAGTGGATCAGAAGGGTGAAGGCATGACACAGGCAATGGCCACAGCTGGCGAGGCGACGCAGGCCACAGAGCAGCCCATCCTCGAGGCCGAGGGCCTCGTCAAGCTCTTCGGCCGCGTGGTCGGACTGCGTGGCGTCGACCTGCGTCTCTACCCCGGCGAGGTGCTGGCGGTGATCGGGGACAACGGCGCCGGCAAGTCGACGCTGATCAAGTGCCTCTCCGGCGCCATGCTCCCCGACCGCGGGACGCTCAAGGTCGAGGGCAGGCAGGTCACCTTCAGGTCGACGCAGGAGGCACGCGCGGCCGGGATCGAGACGGTGTACCAGACGCTCGCGGTGGCGCCGGCGCTCGACATCGCCAGCAACCTCTACCTCGCCCGCGAGATCCGACGCCCCGGCTTCGCGGGCTCGGTGCTTCGGATGCTGGACCAGAAGGCGATGCGCCAGCACGCGTCGGACCACATCAAGAGCCTCGGCATCTCCACCCTGCAGAACATCAACCAGGCCGTGGAGACCCTCTCCGGTGGTCAGCGCCAGATCGTCGCGGTGGCCCGGACGGGCGCCTTCGGGAGCAAGATCGCGATCCTCGACGAGCCGACCGCTGCCCTCGGCGTGCGCGAGACCGCGCAGGTGCTGCGACTCGTCAAGGACCTGCGTGACAAGGGCCTCGGAGTGATCCTGATCAGCCACAACATGCCCAACGTGTTCGACACGGCCGACCGGATCCATGTGCAGCGGCTCGGTGGCCGGGCGGCGGTGATCAGCCCGAAAACACACAGCATGCAGGACGCCGTGGCCATCATGACCGGCGCCATGACCGTCCCCGAGGAGGAGCAGAGCATCCGATGAGCCAGAAGATCGACACCATCGTGGTCGGTTACCTGCCGACGCCCGAGGGTGGCGCGGCACTCGATCACGCCAAGCAGTGGGCCGTGGCCAACTCGGCGCGGGTGGTGGTGGTCAACACCGGACGCAACGGCGACTACTCCCACCCCAACTTCGCCTCGGCCCAGGACCTCGACGCCGTCGAGGCCGAGCTCGCAGCGACCGGCCTGCGACACGAGGTGGAGCAGCCGACCGACGGCAAGCCGGCCGCGGAGGCGATCCTCGGGGCGGCGTTGAAGCACGAGGCCGACCTCATCGTGATCGGCCTGCGGCGGCGTACGCCGGTGGGCAAGCTCATCACCGGCAGCACGGCGCAGCAGGTCCTGCTGGACGCGTCGTGCCCCGTGCTGAGCGTCAAGGCGCCTGGCTGACGCTCACCCCCCGGCCGCGTGGGTGTCGGCCCGGTGAGCCGGGTCGCGGCGTCAGCTGACGCTGAGGTCTTCCCCGGAGGCCGTGACCTTGAGCGCCGGGAGCGGCTTGGTCGCGGGCCCGTTGACCACCGAGCCGTCGGCGAGGGAGAACTTGCTGCCGTGGCAGGCGCAGTCGATGTCCTGGCCCACGATCTTAGCGACCACGCAGCCCTGGTGGGTGCAGACCGCGCTGAAGGCCTTGAAGTCACCCGCGGTCGGCTGGGTGATCACGACCTTCTCGTCCTTGAAGATCTTCCCGCCGCCCACCGGCACGTCGGCCTTCTTCGCGATGGGGCCCGACGAGGTGGTCCCGCCACTGCCGCTGTCCGCCGCCGCGTTGTCGGAGCCGCAGGCCGTGAGCAGCGGCACACCGACGCCGAGCCCGAGGAGTCCTCCGACCACCGCGCGCCGTGAGGCATCCGCGCCCTTGCCCGAAACTGTGCTGTCCGCCATGTGATGCTCCCGCTGGCTTGCCGTTGTGGTCAGTTCAATCTACGTGCGAGAGCCTGATCGCTTCTGTTGTCCGATCGTCCTACGACCACGCGTCGCCGGCTTGGGCTCGAGGGTGCGCACGGTGCCCTCGAGCAGCGGG
Source organism: Marmoricola sp. (assembly GCF_025965085.1). GTDB lineage: Bacteria > Actinomycetota > Actinomycetes > Propionibacteriales > Nocardioidaceae > Marmoricola. The sequence continues at coordinate 2,862 of NZ_JAOPXP010000090.1, read as the reverse complement.
CGGAGGAACTCCCCGGTGAAGCTCGTCGCGTGGTCCGCGATCTCCTCGGGAGTGCCGGTGGCCACGACCATGCCGCCCTTGTTGCCACCCGCAGGGCCCATGTCGATGATCCAGTCCGAGGTCTTGATGACGTCGAGGTTGTGCTCGATCACGAGCACCGTGTTTCCCTTGTCCACCAGGCTGGAGAGCACGCCGAGCAGCTTGCGGATGTCCTCGAAGTGCAGGCCCGTCGTCGGCTCGTCGAGGACGTAGACGGTGCGGCCGGTGGACCGCTTCTGCAGCTCGCTGGCCAGCTTCACGCGCTGCGCCTCGCCGCCGGACAGCGTCGTGGCCGGCTGGCCCAGGCGAACGTAGCCGAGCCCGACCTCGACCAGCGTCGTCAGGTGACGTGAGATCGCCGGGATCGCCGCGAAGAACTCCACGGCCTCCTCGATCGGCATGTTCAGCACATCGGCGATCGTCTTGCCCTTGTAGTGCACCTCGAGCGTCTCGCGGTTGTAGCGCGCGCCATGGCAGACCTCGCAGGGCACGTAGACGTCGGGCAGGAAGTTCATCTCGATCTTGATGGTGCCGTCGCCGGAGCACGCCTCGCAGCGGCCGCCCTTGACGTTGAAGGAGAAGCGCCCCTGCAGGTAGCCGCGCATCTTGGCCTCCGGGGTGGAGGCGAAGAGCTTGCGGACGTGGTCGAAGACACCCGTGTAGGTCGCCGGGTTGGACCGCGGCGTGCGACCGATGGGCGACTGGTCGACGTGGATCACCTTGTCGACGTGCTCGACACCGGTGATCTTGCGGTGCCGCCCCGGGACGGTGCGGGCGTTGTAGATCTGCTTGGCGAGCGAGGTGTAGAGGATGTCGTTGACCAGCGTGGACTTGCCCGAGCCGGAGACGCCCGTGACCGAGACGAAGCAGCCGAGCGGGAAGCTGACGTCGACGTCCTTGAGGTTGTTCTCGCGTGCCCCGTGGACGACGAGCTCCCGGTCCGGGGTCGGCGGGCGGCGTACGGCGGGAACGGGGATCGACTTGCGCCCGGAGAGGTACATGCCCGTCTCGGAATCACGGTGCTTGAGCAGCTGCTTGACGGTGCCGGAGTGCACCACCTGGCCACCGTGCTCACCGGCGCCGGGACCGATGTCGACGACCCAGTCGGCGGTCATGATCGTGTCCTCGTCGTGCTCGACCACGATCAGGGTGTTGCCGAGCTCCTTGAGGCGCACCAGGGTCTCGATCAACCGCTTGTTGTCGCGCTGGTGCAGGCCGATGCTGGGCTCGTCGAGCACGTAGAGCACGCCGACGAGGCCGGCCCCGATCTGCGTGGCCAGCCGGATCCGCTGGGCCTCGCCACCGGAGAGCGTGCCGGACGGGCGGTCCAGCGACAGGTAGTCCAGGCCGACGTCCAGCAGGAAGCGGAGTCGCTCCTGGATCTCCTTGAGCACCCGCTCGGCGATCTGACGCTCACGGTAGGAGAGCTCGACCTCGTCGAGGTAGGCGGCCGTCTCGTCGATCGGCAGGTGGCAGAGCTCGGCGATGTTGAGGCCGCCGGCGTCCTTGTCGCCCAGGGTCACGGCCATCGACACCGGCTTGAGCCGTGTTCCCTTGCAGACCGGGCAGGGGACCTCACGCATGAAGCCCTCGTAGCGGTCCCGGCTGGTGTCGGTCTCGGCCTCGCGGTGGCGACGCTCGATGTAGGGGCGGACCCCCTCGAAGTTCGTGTAGTAGGACCGTTCGCGGCCGTAGCGGTTGGTGTGCCGCACGTGGACCTTGGTCGAGTGACCCTCGAGGATCGCCTTGCGGCCCTTGGTCGGCAGGTCCTCCCACGGGGTGTTCAGGTCGAAGCCCAGCTCGTTGCCGAGGGCCCCGAGCAGGCGGGTGAAGTAGTCGCTGACGTGGGCCCCTGACCATGGCCCGATGACGCCCTCGCCGAGGGTGGCTCCCGGGTCGGAGATCACGAGCTCCGGGTCGACCTCCATCCGCGTGCCCAGTCCGTGGCACTCGGGGCAGGCACCGAACGGCGAGTTGAACGAGAACGACCGCGGCTCGAGCTCGTCGGTCTCGATGTCGTGCTCGTTGGGACAGGCCATCTTCTCGGAGAAGCGCATCTCCTTGTGGGGGTCCTTGGGGTCGACGTCGACCAGGTCCAGGACGACCAGCCCGGAGGCGAGGTTCAGTGCGGTCTCGATGGAGTCGGTCAGCCGGCGCTTGGAGCTCGGCTTGACGGCGAGCCGGTCGACGACCACCTCGATGGTGTGCTTCTTCTGCTTGTCCAGCTTCGGCGGCTCGGAGAGCTGGATCGTCTCGCCGTTGACCCGGGCGCGGCTGAACCCCTGCGACTGCAGGCTGCGGAAGAGCTCGATGTACTCGCCCTTGCGGCCACGGACGACCGGGGCGAGCACCTGGAAGCGGGTGCCCTCCTCGAGCTGCAGGATGCGGTCGACGATCTGCTGCGGCGTCTGCCGCTCGATCGGCGCCCCGCACACCGGGCAGTGCGGGCGGCCGGCGCGGGCGTAGAGCAGGCGCAGGTAGTCGTAGACCTCGGTGATGGTGCCGACGGTCGAGCGCGGGTTCTTCGAGGTGGACTTCTGGTCGATGGAGACCGCCGGGCTCAGGCCCTCGATGAAGTCGACGTCGGGCTTGTCCATCTGGCCCAGGAACTGGCGGGCGTAGGCCGACAGCGACTCGACGTAGCGCCGCTGCCCCTCTGCGAAGATGGTGTCGAAGGCCAGGCTGGACTTCCCCGAGCCGGAGAGACCGGTGAAGACGATCAGCGAGTCGCGCGGGAGGTCGAGCGAGACGTCCTTGAGGTTGTGCTCACGCGCCCCCCGGATGACCAGTTGATCAGCCACGGATGAAACCCCTGAAGTGTCT
>NZ_JAOPXP010000067.1 GCF_025965085.1 Marmoricola sp. | reverse complement strand
CTCTCGCCGGAGGCCGTCGACCTGGCCGCTCAGAACATCGCGGCCGAAGCAGGCGGAACTGCCATCGGCGCCGGAGAGCACCTGGTCGAAGTCGGGCGGGAACAGAGGGAGGTCGCTGGTCACCGGCCTATTCTGCTCGGGGAGGCCCGGCCGAGACGGGCATCGACCCCATCGAGTACGACCTCGAGAACGACGTCGAACTCGTTGCCGTAGTCGTAGCCCGCTGCGAGACGTGCTCGATTATCAGCTCGAAGAGATACGGGAAGTCCGCCCTCGGGAACTGATCCATGATCGCGCCGGGTCGTCGCGTCCCCGCACAGCCAATTCGGGTTGCCGTGCCGCCGAGGAGATTGAATGACGGCGGAGCACAAGTGCGGTAGCCCGTTGGACGGCGTGCTCTTTGCCCCTGCCGGAGGAGTGAGGATCGGATACGTAGTCGGATCACTCTTACGGCGGGCGCCGACGGACTTCCATCAGTCCCGAGGAACAGGAACCCCGGTCGCCGAATGGCAGCGATACCCGAATACGTTTTTTACTAGGTACTGCTGGTGGTGGTCCTCGGCGTAGTAGTACGGCTGCTCGGGCGCGATCTCGGTCGTGATCTGGCCGAAGCCGCGCCTGGTCAGCTCACCCTGGTAGCGCTGGGTCACCGAGTTCGCGACCTGCTCCTGCTCGGGCGTCGTGAAGTAGATCGCAGAGCGGTACTGCGTGCCCATGTCGTTGCCCTGGCGCATGCCCTGCGTCGGGTCGTGCACCTCGTAGAAGGTGGCGACCAGGTCGGCGTACGACACCCTCGCGGGGTCGTAGACCACGCGCACGGCCTCGGTGTGGCCCGTGCGGCCGCTGCAGACCTCCTCGTACGACGGGTGGGGCGTGCTCCCGCCTGCATAACCGACCGAGGTCGACCAGACACCGGGCACCTGCCAGAAGATCTCCTCGGCGCCCCAGAAGCAGCCGAGCCCGAAGAGGGCCACCTGGTAGCCCTCGGGGACCTCGTCGGTGACCAGCGGTGCGTCGAGCGCGCGGTGGCGCTCGGAGAGCTGGAACGGGCGCTCGGGGCGGCCGGCCAGGGCCTCGCTGGCCGTCGGGATCGTGGACTTGGTGCGCTGGAACATCGGTCGCCTTTCGTGGGATGCACCTGTGCCAACAACGGAGGTGCCCGCGTCCTTCCCGGGCTCGCTCCAGTGTTGGCTCAAGTGTGGCCCAGCCGTGAGGGGCACGCCAGCGGCTCGGTCCGGAGCCGACGAGTAGCCTCGGACGGGTGACCCAGGAGCATCGCCAGAAGTCTGGCTTCGAGACCCGCGCCATCCATGCCGGCTACGAACCCGACCCGATGACGGGCGCGGTGATCCCACCCATCTACGCCACCTCGACGTACAAGCAGGACGGTGTCGGTGGCCTGCGCGGCGGCTATGAGTACAGCCGTTCGGGCAACCCGACGCGCACCGCCCTCGAGGGCAACATCGCGGCGCTGGAGGAGGGGGAGCGCGGGTTCGCCTTCGCCTCCGGGCTGGCCGCCGAGGACACGCTGCTGCGGGCGATCTGCAGCCCCGGCGACCACGTCGTCATCCCCGACGACGCGTACGGCGGCACCTTCCGCCTCTTCGACAAGGTGGCGACACGGTGGGGGCTGGAGCACAGCCCCGCCCCGGTGAGCGACCACGAGGCCGTTCAGGCGGCGATCATCCCCGGCCGCACGAAGGTCGTCTGGGTCGAGACGCCCACCAACCCGCTGCTGAACATCGGCGACATCGAGGCGCTGGCGACCGTCACGCACGATGCCGGGGCGCTGCTGGTGGTGGACAACACCTTCGCCTCGCCGTACCTCCAGCAGCCGTTGGTGCTCGGAGCTGACGTGGTGGTGCACTCGACCACGAAGTACTGCGGCGGCCACTCCGACGTCGTCGGCGGCGCGCTCGTCGTCCGTGACCTCGAGCTCGCCGAGCGGATCGGCTTCCACCACAACGCGACGGGGGCCGTGGCCGGCCCGTTCGACTCGTGGCTGGTGCTTCGTGGCCTCAAGACGCTGGGCGTGCGGATGGACCGCCACTGCGACAACGCGGAGCAGGTCGTGGAGTTCCTCTCCGGCCACGGGGCCGTCACCCAGGTCATCTACCCCGGCCTGGAGGACCACCCCGGTCACGAGGTCGCCAGCCGCCAGATGAAGAGGTATGGCGGCATCGTCTCCTTCCGTGTCACCGGCGGGGAGCAGCATGCCCTCGACGTGTGCGCCCGGACCGAGGTCTTCACGCTGGGGGAGTCGCTGGGCGGCGTGGAGTCGCTGTTCGAGCACCCTGGCCGGATGACCCACGCCAGCGTCGCGGGCACCGACCTCGAGGTGCCCTCCGACCTGATCCGGCTCAGCGTCGGCATCGAGACCGCTGACGATCTCCTCGCGGACCTCGATCGGGCCCTGGGGTGATCCTCTGCGTCGACTTCGGCTCCACCTTCACCAAGGTGGCACTGGTCGACGAGCACAGCGGTGAGCTGCTCGCCGCCACGAGCCACGGCACCACGATCCCGGATCACAGGGGCAGGGGCGACGTCCTCGACGGGCTCGAGGCCTGTCGGACCGAGTTGGCGCGCACGCACCCCGGGGTGCGTGACGCGGAGGTGCTCGCCTGCTCCTCGGCCGGCGGCGGCCTGAGGATCGCCGTGGTCGGAAGCGAGGAGCTGGTCACCACTGAGGCGGCTCGCCGGGTGGCGCTCTCCAGCGGCGGGAAGGTGGTCGCCGTGCTCAGCCGGGCCTCCGAGGACGCGTCCTACCGTGGCCTGCAGCACACCTCCTGTCCCGACGTCGTACTGCTGACCGGTGGCACCGACGGTGGCGACGAGGACGGCATCCTGCTCGGGGCGCGGAGGGTCGCCGCCAGCGGCTGGCGCGGTCCGGTGGTGGTGGCGGGCAACTCCACCGCCGGCGCGCGGGCCGCTTCCCTGCTGGGCGGCTTCCCGGTCGTGCTCGCCGACAACGTGGTCCCGCGGATCGGGGTGCTGGAGCCGGAGTCCGCGCGACGGGCGATCCGAGGGATGTTCCTGACCCACGTCATCGGCGGCAAGCACCTCAGCAGGCGCGCCGACTTCACCGCCATGGTCCGTGGTGCCACCCCCGACCTGGTGCTCACCGGAGTCGAGGTGCTCGCGGCCGAGACCGGCGCCAACGGGGTCGTGGTCGTCGACATCGGTGGCGCCACCACTGACGTGCACTCGGTGGTCAGGCTCGATCCCGAGGACGCCGTGCTCTCGCGCGAGGTCGTCGCCAGCACGCCGGTCACGCGCACCGTCGAGGGTGATCTCGGGATGCGGTGGAGCGCGCTGAGCACCTGGGAGGCGGGGCTGGCGTCAGGTCTGGTGGAGGAGGACCTCCGTCCCGCCGCCGTGCGTCGGTCCCGGGAGCCCTCGCTGCTCCCGGCAACGGACGCCGAGCGCCACGAGGACCAGCAGCTCGCCGCGGCGGCGGCCACGCTCGCCCTGCGCCGCCACGCCGGTCGCTCCCGGGTGGTGGTGGGACCGGACGGACGAGTCGTGGAGCGAACCGGCAAGGACCTTCGCCAGGTCGACCTGCTGGTCGGGTCGGGCGGGGTCCTGCGGCACGCCGCGCCAGGGGGCGTGGAGCGCGTGCTGGCCGGACTGGTGGGGCCCTCCACCGAGGGCTGGCAGCAGCCCGAGCACCCCCGGGTCGTGGTCGACCGCGAGTGCGTCCTCGCCGCAGTCGGGCTGCTCACGGAGCGCCGTCCTTCGGCGGCGGCGGCCCTGGCCCGTAGCCTGTCGACGTGCGACGAAACCCCCGCGACCTGATCAGCACCTTCCGGACCCGAGCACGCTCGTCGGAGAACGTGAGGGCGCAGCAGGCAGAGAGCGAGAGCCTCGAGCTGCGTGAGCGCATCGCCGCGCAGTGGGCCGAGGTGCGAGCCGCCCGCCGGGCCGTGGAGGCACAGCCGGTGATCGCCGGCGGTCCCACCAACTTCAAGCCGGGGCAGGTGCCCTACGGGGTGGACCTCGCGGCAGCGTGGGCCTGGCGGTTCGTGATCATCTGCGTGGCGGGCGGCATCATCCTGTGGCTGCTGAACCTGTTCCTCGTCGTGGTGCTGCCCGTGGTCATCGCGTTGCTGATCGCTGCGCTCGTGGCCCCGGTCGTGCACGCACTGCAGAGCCTGGGCCTGTCCCGCAAGCTGTCCGCGCTGCTGGTGGTCCTGGTCGGACTCGGCTTCATCGCGCTGCTCGGCACGTTCGTCGGCAGCCAGGTCTCCCAGGGCGTCGGGGACCTCTCCGGGCAGGTGGCCGACGGCCTGCAGCAGATCCGCGACTGGCTGCGCACCGGTCCGCTGCACATGACCGACAAGCAGCTGAACACCGTGCTCGAAGACGCACAGAACCAGCTCGCCGCACGAGGCAAGGAGCTGCCGGCGCAGCTCACGGAGGTCGGGGCCACCCTCGGGCACGTCGTGGCCGGCATCTTCATCGTGCTGTTCGCGACGTACTTCTTCCTGGCCGACGGTCCGTTGATCTGGGCGTGGATGGTGCGGATGTTCCCGCGCGTGGGCCGCCTGCGCGCGGACTCCTCCGGCAAGGTGGCCTGGAGGTCGCTGACCCAGTTCGTGCGGGCCACGGTCCTGGTGGCAGCGACCGACGCGATCGGCGTGATGGTGGGGGCCTTCGTCCTGGGAGTGCCCTTCGTCAGTGCGATCGGGGTGCTGGTGTTCATCGGCGCCTTCATCCCGCTGGTCGGCGCCTTCGTCTCCGGGGGCGTTGCGGTGCTGGTCGCCCTCGTCGCCCAGGGGCCGTTCACCGCGCTGCTGATGTTCGGCGTGATCGTCCTGGTCCAGCAGCTCGAGGCGCACATCCTGCAGCCGTTCCTGATGGGGCGCTTCGTCTCGGTGCACCCGCTGGGCGTGATCATCGCCATCGCCCTGGGGGTGATCGTCGCCGGCATCCCGGGGGCCCTGATCGCCGTACCGCTGGCCGCCTCGCTGAACGCCGTGGTGCAGCACCTGGCGAGCTACACGGAGGTGGGCGAGGACCCCGAGGAGGCAGTCGAGCACGATCCGACCACGCTCCCGGTCGGTGCCTCGGCGGAGGAGCTCGGCGAGGAGGTCGCCGACATGCACGACGACCCCCCGCCGGGACCCGCGGGCCCGTGACCGGCTCGCACCTGGGGGGAGTTCTGGGACCCCTAGGGTGTGTCCCATGACTGTGTCACTGGCTGACATCGAGGCCGTTGCAGAGCTCGTCGGCGAAGTCGCGATCACCACTCCGATGGAGGAGTCGCGCTGGCTGCAGGCCATCGTGGGCGGGCCGGTGCTGCTCAAGTGCGAGAACCTGCAGCGCACCGGGTCGTTCAAGATCAGGGGCGCCTACGTGCGCCTCTCCCGGCTCTCGCCGGCGGAGCGTGCCCGTGGAGTGGTGGCGGCCTCGGCCGGCAACCACGCGCAGGGGGTTGCGCTCGCCGCGAAGATGCTCGGCATCAAGGCGACGGTCTTCATGCCCGACGGAGCGCCGATCCCCAAGGTCAACGCCACGCGGGGGTACGGCGCCGAGGTGCGCTTCCACGGCGAGTACCTCACCCAGGCGCTGGTCGCGGCGAAGGCGTTCTCCGACGAGACCGGAGCCGTGTTCATCCACCCCTTCGACCACGTCGACATCGTCTCGGGGCAGGGCACGACCGGCCTCGAGATCCTCCAGCAGGCCCCGGAGGCCTCGACGGTGCTGGTCCCGACCGGCGGGGGCGGCTTGATCGCGGGGATAGCGATCGCCATCAAGGGCCTGCGGCCCGACGTGCGGGTGGTGGGCGTGCAGGCGGAGGAGGCCGCCTCGTTTCCTGAGTCCCTGCGCCGGGGGATGCCGGTCGCGCTGGAGCAGATGACGACCATGGCCGACGGCATCGCGGTCGCCTGCCCCGGAGACGTGCCGTTCGCGGCGATCCAGAAGTACGTCGACGACGTCGTCACCGTCTCGGAGGACTCGCTCTCCCGGGCGCTGGTGATGCTGCTAGAGCGCGCGAAGATGGTCGTCGAGCCGTCCGGCGCCGCCGCGGTGGCCGCGCTCATGGACCAGCCCACCGCCTTCGGTACGCCGGTGGTGGCGGTGCTGTCGGGGGGCAACGTCGACCCGCTGCTCCTGGGAAAGCTGATCCGTCACGGTCTGGCCTCAGGCGGGCGCTACATGAGCCTCCAGGTTCACATCCCCGACCGCCCGGGCGGGCTGGCGCGGCTGCTCACCGAGCTCGCCGACGCCGGCGCCAACGTGCTCGAGGTGGAGCACGACCGCACCACCACCTCGCTGCACATCGGTGAGGTGGAGGTGCGGTTGCAGCTCGAGACACGCGGGGTGGACCACGCCGAGGGCGTGCTCCACCGGTTGCGCGAGCACGGCTACCACGTCATCGAGTAGCGGTCCCGGGCCGGGGCGTTGGTTCCGAGCCCCTCGAGACGTTCGCTGCGCTCGCTCCTGCGGATCAGACGCTCGCTGCTCGACGGTCGGGTGCGGTCACCCGCTGTAGGGCACGGCCTCGAGGATCTCGGCCTTCTGGTCCTTGCCGTTGGGCAGGGTGTAGGTGACGGTGTCGCCGCGACGGGCGCCCTGGATCGCCTGGCCCAGTGGTGACTGCGGCGAGTAGACCGTGATGTCGTCGCCCGCCATCTCGCGCGCGCCGAAGAGGAACTCCTGGGTGAGGTCGGCGCCGAGCAGCTTCACGGTGACCTTCATGCCGGGCTCGACGACACCGTCGTCGGCCGGGGTCTCGCCGACCTTGGCGCGGCGGAGCATGTCGACGAGCTGCTGCACGCGACCGTCGACCTTGCCGAGCTCCTCGCGGGCCGCGTGGTAGCCGCTGTTCTCCTTGAGGTCCCCCTCGTCGCGGGCCTCGCTGACCTTCTTGACGATCTCGGCGCGCCCGGGGCCTCGCAGCCGCTCGAGCTCGGCCTGCAGCTCGTCGAACTTCGCCTGGGTCAGCCAGACGACATCGCCTTCGGTCGGCTCGGTCATGGGTGTCTCCTGTACATCGTTGTCCATCAGGGCAAGTAACCGATGCTACCAACGAGCGGGTGCGGGGCAGAATCGCTGGTCACAGGCCACATCGGCCGGTCAGGGCGTATCTCGTCAGCGTGGCCTGGACTGGCCGGCGGCCGTGCAGCCGACCAGCTCCACCGAGGTCGCCGCGCGCTCTGTACGGAGCGTGACCGCCCGCAGCGTGTTGGAGTCGACACCGGACACCTGGAAGTTCAGCTCACCCACGACCGAGTGGTCCACCGCGAAGGCCCGCACCAGACAGCTCGCCCGGACGTCGGTGGAGCGCGGCCTGACCACCGCCTCGGCCTTGACGGTGTGGCTGTCGACCACGTCGAAGGACCGCAGCGAGGACTGCACCTCGGGCGTGCTCTGGAACCAGGCGGCCCACGCCAGCCAGACGAGTGCCACGACGCCGACCACCCCGGAGACGACGATGGTCGCGCGGCGACGTCCCGGGCTCGCGGTCCCGTAGCGGGTCGCCAGTGCCTCGGTCCTCACGTCGCTCACGGGTCCAATTCTCTCATCCCTAGGATGGAGCGCATGCTGCGCCTCATGCACGTGCACGCCCACCCGGACGACGAGTCCAGCAAGGGTGCTGCCTCGACCGCCAAGTACGTCGCCGAGGGGGTCGACGTGCACGTCGTCACCTGCACGGGCGGCGAGCGCGGTTCGATTCTCAATCCGAACATGGACCGGCCCGACGTACTCGAGAACATGACCGAGATCCGTCGCCAGGAGATGGAGGCGGCCCGCGAGATCCTGGGCGTCCGGCAGGACTGGCTCGGCTTCGTCGACTCCGGCTGGCCCGAGGGTGACCCCAAGCCCCCGCTGCCGGAGGGGTCCTTCGGACTGGTGGACCCGAAACTCGCCGCCGAGCCGCTCGTGCGGCTGATCCGCAGCTTCCGCCCCCACGTGCTCACGACGTACGACGAGAACGGCGGCTACCCGCACCCCGACCACATCATGTGCCACAACATCTCGATGGTCGCGCTCGAGGCGGCAGCCGATCCGGAGCGCTTTCCCGACGCCGGCGAGCCGTGGGAGGTGCTCAAGGTCTACTACCAGCACGGCTTCAACCGTCCGCGGATGCTGGCGCTTCACGAGGCGATAGAGGCGGCCGGCATCGAGTCACCGTTCGCCGAGCGGCTGGAGCAGTGGAAGGCCGACCCTGTCCACGACGCACGGATCACCACCCGAGTGCCGTGCGGTGACTACTTCGAGGTGCGGGACCGCGCCCTGATCGCCCACGCCACGCAGATCGATCCCGACGGCTTCTTCTTCAAGGCCCCGCTGGAGCTGCAGAAGCGTGTCTGGCCGACCGAGGAGTTCGAGCTCGTCTCGTCCCTGGTGGAGACCGAGCTGCCCGAGGACGACCTGTTCGCCGGCATCCGTGGCCGCGACGACCTGGACACCTAGACGGGAGAGCCCCGGGCCTTGCCCGTCTGAGAGACTGGACGCATGAACCCGCTCACCCTGCTCCTCCCGTACCTCGTGTCCGGTGCCGACAAGGTGCCCTCGCCCGAGGACGTGAAGGCCGGTTGGGGCGCGTTCGCGGTCTTCATCCTGATGGCGGTGGCGGTCGCGCTGCTCGGCTGGAGCATGAACCGCCACCTGCGCAAGGCCAGGAGGAACGCGGACCGCGGTGTCTTCGGGACGACCGACGAGCCGCACCGGCACGCCTCCTGACCCGGCACTACCCATGGCGGCCCGGAGCCGCTCTGGACGTCGGTCCGAGGGGCGCCGGGGCACCACGTTGACGGATCAGGCCTGCGCGGCGATCTGGCGTCGTACGTCGTCCATGTCGAGGCCGCGGACCGCGGTGATCAGCTCGTCGAGGGCCGGCGGAGGGAGCGCACCCGCCTGGGAGAAGACCAGGATGCCCTTGCGGAAGACCATCAGGGTGGGGATCGAGCTGATCTGCGCGGCGCTCGCGAGCGCGTGCTGCTCCTCGGTGTTGACCGACCCGAACGTCAGGTCTGGGTTCGCCTCCGACGCCGTCTCGTAGGTCGGCGCGAACTGGCGGCACGGACCGCACCAGCTCGCCCAGAAGTCGACGAAGAGCGTGTCGTTCTCCGCGACGCTCGACTCGAAGTTCTCACCAGTCAGCTCGATGGTGGCCATGGCTCCACCGTACGTGGCGCGCCATCGGACGGTTCACATCTCCTCGTGGGTGTTCGGGTCGCCGCCGAAGAGCCGGCCGTCGGGGTCCCCCAGCGCGGAGATGTCGGCGACCTCGTCGTCGGTGAGCTCGAAGCCGAACAGGTCGAGGTTCTGGCGCTGGCGATCGGGACTGCTGGACTTCGGGATCGGCAGCGAACCCAGCTGCACGTGCCACCGCAGGATGACCTGGCCGGGGCTGACGCCGAGCCGCTCCGCGGCCCGGGTGACGGCCGGTTCCTCGAGCGGGGCCTGCCGCTTGCCCATCGGGCTCCACGCCTCGGTGCGGATGCCGAGCCGCTCGTGCACCTGGCGCATCTGCGGCTGCGGGAAGCGCGGGTGCAGCTCGATCTGGTTCACCGCAGGCGTGACGCCGGTCGCGTCGATGATCCTCGACAGGTGGTTCTCGGTGAAGTTGGAGACGCCGATCGAACGCACCAGGCCCTGCTTCTGCAGGTCCACGAGCGCCTGCCAGGCCTCGGTGTACTTGCCGACGCTCGGGTTCGGCCAGTGGATGAGGTGCAGGTCGAGGTAGTCGAGCCCCAGGCGTTCGAGCGACCCGTGCACCGAGGCGATGGCGTCGTCGTACGCGTGGTGGCGGCCGGGCAGCTTGCTGGTCACCTGGACCTCCTCGCGGAGGAGCCCGGACCGGCGCAGCGCCTCGCCGACCTCGGTCTCGTTCTCGTAGTTCACGGCCGTGTCGAGGAGGCGGTAGCCGACCTCAAGCGCACTGTGGATGGCCTCGACACCCTCGTCGCCCTTCAGCGGGTAGGTGCCGAAGCCCACCGCGGGGAGGGTGTTGCCGTCGTTGAGCGTGTACGTCGGAACGGAGGAGATCTCACTCATGCGTCCACTCTGGCAGGCAGCCCCGCCGGGAGCGACTTCCACCGCTCCGGGGCCGAGGGGGATGATGAAACGGTGAACAGGCGCACCCGGTGACGGCAGGTCCCGGCGCGCCGACCGCCGCGCCGCTGCAATGGGGGGAGGCGCGGGCGCGCTGGGTGCTGGCGGCCACCGTCCTCGGCGCCGCGCTCACGTTCATCGACGGGACGGTCGTGAACATCGCGTTGCCCCACCTGGCCGCGGACCTCGGGGCGGGGTCGGAGGCGCTGACGTGGGTCGTCAACGGCTACACCCTGACGCTCGCGGCGCTGGTCCTCCTCGGGGGCGCGCTCGGCGACAGGTTCGGCCGGCGCCGCGTCTACGTGATCGGCGTCGTCGGGTTCGCGATCGCGTCCGCTGCGTGTGGTCTGGCGCCCAACGTGGGCACGCTGATCGCAGCCCGCGCCGTCCAGGGGGTCGCGGCGGCGCTGCTCACACCGGGCAGCCTCGCCCTGCTGCAGGCGACCTTCACGCCCAAGGATCGGCCCCGCGCCATCGGTGCGTGGTCGGGGCTGACCGGTGTCGCGGGCGCGATCGGTCCGTTCGTCGGCGGCTGGATCATCCAGGTGGCCGACTGGCGTTGGGCGTTCCTGGTCAACCTCCCGGTAGCCGCGGCCGTCGTGCTGCTCACCCGGCGGCACGTGCCGGAGTCCCGGCCCCCACCGACCGGTGACCGGCTGGACCTGACGGGAGCCGGATTGCTGGCGGTCAGCCTCGCCGCCCTGACCTACGCGCTCACGTCCTGGTCGAGCACCCCCTTCCTCGCTGCCCGCGTCGGCGGCGCGCTGCTCGTCAGTCTCGTGGTGGGCGCCGTGTTCGCCGTCTGGGAGCACCGGTCGCCGACACCGCTGGTCCCCGTGACGCTGTTCGCCTCCCGGGTGTTCGTCGTGACGAACCTCGTGACGTTCCTGGTGTACGCCGCACTGGGCGTCGTGTTCTTCTCCCTGGGCATCGTGCTTCAGGTCGGTGCCGGCCGGTCGCCCGTCCAGGCCGGGATGGCGCTCCTGCCCGTGACCGTGCTGATGCTGCTCTTCTCGAGCCGGGCCGGCGCCCTGATGGACCGCGTGGGCGCGCGCCTGCCGATGAGTCTGGGGCCACTGGTCGCCGGCGTCGGTGTCGTCCTGCTCACTCGCATCGACGCCGACGTGAACTACCTGACCGACGTGCTCGTGCCCACGACCGTCTTCGGCGCCGGCCTGACGCTGCTGGTCACCCCGCTCACCGCGACCGTGCTGGCGGCTGTGCCGGACGACGTCGTGGGCCTGGCGAGCGGGGTCAACAACGCGGTGGCCCGGACGGCAGGGCTCCTGGCGGTGGCAGCAGTGCCGATGGTCGGCGGCCTCGGCGGGAAGGGGCTCACCGACCCGAACCAGGTCATCACCGGCTTCTCGACGCTCATGTGGTCGTGCGTGGTCCTCCTCGTCGCGGGGGCGGTGCTCGCCTGGGTCGGCGTACCAGGCAAGGAGCCCCACGACCTCACCACGCGCCCTGCGCACTTCCACTGCTCCACGTCCGCACCCCCGGTGGCGGCGGACGCAGCCGGTAGCCCCTGACGGCCGCGGACCTCGCGCTCACAACCAGCCGGGGTCCAGGTCCAGCGTCGTGCGGTCGAGCGAGGCCAGCAGGTCGAGCTTCGGCCCGATCGTCGGCAGCTCGAAGCGGAAGAAGTACCGCGCGGCCGCGCGCTTCCCCTCGTAGAACTCTCCCGTGGAGTCGCCCGCGGCGAGGACCTGCTCCAGCCAGAGCCAGGCGACGACCAGGTGCCCGGCGGCCTCGAGGTAGACGGTGGCGTTGGACAGCGCCTGCTCGGGATCGCCCTCCTGCCACAGGGCGGCGGTCACCATGAGCAGGTCGTCGATGCGACCGTCCAGCTCCCCGGCGTACGCCGCCGCCTCGCCACCTATCTCCAGGGCACGCCTGGTCGTCGCGCGCATGCGGTCCGTCAGCAGCGCGAGACCCTGGCCGCCGTCCATCAGCACCTTGCGGCCCAGCAGGTCGAGCGCCTGGATGCCGTGGGTGCCCTCATGGATGGGGTTGAGCCGGTTGTCGCGGTAGAACTGCTCGACGGGGTGGTCGCGGGTGTAGCCGTAGCCACCGTGCACCTGGATCGCGAGGTCGTTGGCCGCCAGGCACCACTGCGAGGGCCACGACTTCGCGATCGGGGTGAGCATCCCGAGCAGGGTGTCGGCGGTGGCCCGGTCGTCGGGGGAGTCCGCGGTCGCCGCCTCGTCCACGAGCCGGGCACAGTAGAGCACCAACGCCAGGGCGCCCTCGACGTAGGACTTCTGGGCCAGCAGCATGCGGCGTACGTCGGCATGCTCGACGAGCCGCACCGGAGGGGAGGCGGGGTCCCTGTCCGCGAGGGGCCGGCCCTGCGTGCGCTCCTCGGCGTACTGCAGCGCGTGCAGGTAGCCGGTGTAGCCGAGCGCCATCGCTCCGGCGCCGACGCTGACCCGGGCCTGGTTCATCATGTGGAACATCGCGTTCAGGCCCTTGCCCTCCTCGCCCACGAGATGTCCGACGGCGCCCGGCTCCCCGCCGGGGGTGAAGGTGCCCTCGCCGAGGTTGAGCAACGTGTTCGTCGTGCCCCGGTAGCCCATCTTGTGGTTGAGGCCGACCAGCGCCACATCGTTGCGCTCACCCAGGGTGCCGTCGGGCGCGACGAGGTGTTTGGGCACGATGAACAGCGAGATCCCCCTGGTCCCGGCGGGCGCCCCGGGGATGCGCGCGAGCACCAGGTGCACGATGTTCTCGCCGAGCTCGTGGTCGCCGCCGCTGATCCACATCTTGGTGCCGGTCAGCCGGTAGCTGCCGTCGTCCTGGCGTACGGCGCGTGTGGTGATGTCGCCGAGGGAGGAGCCGGCCTGGGGCTCGGAGAGCGCCATGGTGCCGTACCAGCGGCCCGCGATCACCGGCGCGGCGTACGTCTGGACCTGCTCGGGGGTGCCGTGCGCGACGAGCAGGCTGGCGTTGCCCTCAGCGAGGAAGGGGTAGGCGAAGACGCCGACGCACGCGGCCTGGAACCACGTCGAGCACGCCGAGTGGACGACGAACGGCAGCTGCATGCCGCCCAGGTCGGCGTCGAACACGCTGGTCGGCAGCCCTGACTCGGTGTACGCCGACAGTGCCTTGTCCACCTCGGCGGGCAGCACGACCTTGCCGTCGTCTCCGACACGCGGCTCGTCGGTGTCGACGAGCCGGTTGAGCGGCGCGAAGACGTCGGTGGCGAGCCGCTCGGAGAGGTCGAGCAACGCGTCGAATGTCTCGCGGTCGTGGTCGGCGTACCGGGCGCGCGAGGGCAGCGTCTCGGTGTCCAGCCACTCGTAGAGCAGGAAGTCCAGGTCCCTGCGCGACATGATCAGCGACCGCCGCATCGTGCGTCCCCTCGTCTTCGTGCCAGCTGCCGGCCGGCAGGGCTTGCCGTCACTGTCACACACCGGTGTCCGGTCTGGTGTCCGGGACGGGCATGCCCTTTCCACCTCGGGCGCGTCGTTCCACGGCAGTATCTGTCAGGTGACAAGTCTGCGAGCCGGTTGTTCCGGTGGATCCGCCGCGACGTGCGAGCCATGACCGAGCTGGTGCTCGGGCCCATGGTCCGCTACGTCGACCACACATCGGCCTCGGTGTGGGCGGAGACGTCCGGGACCGACGTGGTCACGGTCTCGGTGGGGGACCGCACCTGGTCGGCGCGCACTTTCGCGGTGCACGGCCACCACTACGCGCTGGTCGAGCTCGACGGGCTCGGGCCGGGCACCGTCTCGCCGTACACAGTCGCCCTGGGCGAGGACGACCGGGAGGTGGTGTGGCCGCCGGCCTCGGGCGACCTCGACCTGCCGCCGTCGGTGATCAGCACGCTTAAGCCCGACAAGCCGCTGCGGCTGGCGTTCGGCTCCTGCCGCACCAGCGTGAGCCACGACCGCAGCGGCAATCGCAGCCACGGCGTGGACTCGATGCGGGCCTACGCCCTCGCCATGGCAGGACTCACCGACACCGACCAGCAGATGCCGTGGCCCGACATGATCGCCTTCCTCGGCGACCAGGTGTACGCCGACGAGACCTCCGAGGTGATGCAGGAGTTCATCGCGTCGCGCCGGGACATCGACGAGCCGCCGGGCCAGGAGGTCAAGGACTACGAGGAGTACGCCCACCTCTACCTGCTGGCCTGGAGTGACCCCGCGAACCGGTGGCTGCTGTCCACCTTGCCGAGCATGATGATCTTCGACGACCACGACATCCGCGACGACTGGAACACCTCCGCGGCCTGGCGCGAGCAGATGGAGCAGACCGACTGGTGGCACGGCCGCATCGTGGCCGGCCTCGCGTCGTACTGGGTCTACCAGCACCTCGGCAACCTGTCTCCCGGGCAACGGGCCATTGACGAGATCTGGCAGGTCGTGACCGGCCACCGAGGCGACGACGAGCTGGACCTCAGCGACCTGCTGGACCGGTTCGCCGACCGCGTGGACCAGCGGCCCGGGACCTATCGGTGGAGCTACAGCCGCGAGCTCAACGGCAGCAGGCTGGTCGTGGTCGACTCGCGCGCGGCCCGCGTCCTCGAGCACGACCGACGCCAGATGCTCGATGACGGCGAGATGCGCTGGCTCGACGGACACCTCCGCGGCGACGTCGACCACCTGTTCATCGCGACCTCACTGCCCTTCCTCCTGCCGGCCGGCCTCCAGCACCTCGAGGCGTGGAGCGAGGCGCTGGCGGGCGGTGCGTGGGGACCCCGCGGCCAGCGCGTCGGCGAGGCGCTGCGACAAGGTGTCGACCTCGAGCACTGGGGCGCCTTCCAGGAGTCGTTCCACACAGTGGCCGAGATGGTCGTCCAGGTGGCGGCGGGAGAGCGGGGCAGACCACCGAGGTCGATCACCTTCCTCTCGGGCGACGTGCACCACAGCTACGTCTCCGAGGTGACCGGGCTGCGCAGGGGGGACCGACGGATGCTGCACAGCCGGGTGCTGCAGGTGGTGTGCTCGCCGATCCGCAACCCCCTCCCGCACTGGATCCGCTTCGCGACCGGAGCCCTGTCCTACGGCGTCGCCGGAGTGGTCGGCGCTCTCGCGGCACGCTCGACGCACGTGCCGCCCCCACCCTTCCGATGGACGGGGATCAGGGGTCCGTGGTTCGACAACAACCTCGCCACGGTCGAGGTGACCGATCACGGCCTCGAGCTCTGGTGGGCCCGGGGCGACGTGACCGACGGGCAGCACGAGCGACCACAGCTCACGACGGTGGCGACCGTGCACATCGGCACCGGCGTCCCCTCCTAGCGGACCCTCGGCCGAATCGGGGGACACCATCCGGCGCCCGTTTTCCCGCAGAGGCATCGATCCGGGTGGTGGCGCCCACTGACACCGAGTGCTCGCGCACCCCGCTGCCGCGGACTGCTCCGGCGTGGGGGCCGGCGATCCCACACGCCTTCCCAAGGGCCCGATCAGTGCCTAACGTCGAATACTGCCTCTGGAATGGGTCGGCGCCCCCGGGGAGCCGCATCCCGTTCCTGCCCGGCGGACGTCAAGGAGTCCCGGCATGCACCTCGATCCGCTGTGTGACGTCGTATGGCGCTACCACCTGATGCAGACCATCGAGCCTTCCGCAGCGGGGGACGGCCAGGTGTACGGGCAGGGTGACGGGACGTTCACCGGGCGTCTGTCGGGCGAGGCGCAGTGGTCCAACTTCCCCCGATTGCGGGGCGGTTACGCCTTTCCGAACGCGCACGGGGTCATCGAGGTCGGCGATGGCGGGACGGTGCTGTTCAGTCTCTCGGGCATGTCGTCGCTGACCAACGGGAGTGGTGTCCACGTGATGATGTTCCAGACCGACCACAGCGCACTCGGCTGGCTCAACGGGGTCATCGCCGTCGGCGAGGGCAGCATCGACCCGACTCGTGGCCTGTTGGCCATGCGCTACTACGCCTGCGTCGTGGACCACCTCCCCGACCTCGCATCGACGGTGACCGAGTAGCTGAGCCAGGTAACAGCAGTCGCCCCCGGGCCCAGCGTGCCGAGCTGTGGCGCCTCGGAGATCACGGAACTCTGGGCGGGGCACGCGGCGCTCGTCTGGGTACGACGTTCACGTGACCGAGCCCTCGAACCGCGAACCGCTGAGCACCTATCGCAAGAAGCGTGACTTCGAGTCGACGCCGGAGCCCTCCGGTGAGAGAGGTGACGCGACGAAGACGAGCGGGCAGCGGCACTTCGTCGTACAGCGACACCGCGCACGCAACCTGCACTACGACCTACGGTTCGAGATCGACGGGGTGCTCGTGTCCTGGGCGGTGCCGAAGGGCCCCACGCTCGACCCGTCCGTACGACGGATGGCGGTACACGTCGAGGACCATCCGCTGGAGTACGCCGACTTCGAGGGCGTGATCCCGAAGGGCGAGTACGGCG
>NZ_JAOPXP010000032.1 GCF_025965085.1 Marmoricola sp. | reverse complement strand
GACCAGGAAGGGACGCTGCGCGACGACGTCCGCAAGGTCCGCTCGCACCCGCTCATCCCCGAGCGGGTCGCCGTCGGCGGTTTCCTGTACGACGTGGACACGGGTCTGCTCGAGCAGCTCGCCTGAGCGAGTCGGGTCAGCTCTCCTCGTCACGTCCCCGGCCGGTCGCAGCGGTGCCGCCCCACACGGACGTGCAGAAGTCCCCTGACCGGCCGACGTGCGGGTCTCCAACGCCTTCTGCACGTCGCCATGACTGGTCCTCGGACCGCCGGGCGGGGAACACTGGACCGCATGGACCTCGACCAGGCGCGTGACTTCGTCCGCTCCCACCACCACGCCGTGATCGCCACCCGCAGCCCCGGACGCCTCCACCAGAGCCCGGTGCTCGTGGGAGTCGACGAGGAGGGGCGGCTGACGGTGAGCAGCCGGGAGACGGCGTACAAGACCAGGCACCTGCGCGCCGATCCCTGGGCGCAGCTCTGCGTGATCCCCGACGGCTTCTTCGGCGACTGGGTCTACGTCGAGGGCGATGCCGAGGTGGTCTCGTTGCCGGAGGCGATGGAGCCGCTGGTGGAGTACTACCGCGGCATCCGTGGAGAGGCCGACGACTGGGCGGAGTACCGCGGTGGCATGGAGCGCGAGCGCCGCGTCATCATCCGCATCACCCCCACGCGGGCCGGCCCCGACCGGCAGGGCTGACCCCGGCTGGCAAGCCGTTGGCCAGGAACCCCGGCCGCTGTGGTCCAACGACCCGCTCGCCTCAGTGCGCGAAGCTTCGCGCCCGTCCCCACAGCAGCGCCCAGCCCAGCAGGAGGCCGCAGAACGCTCCGGCCAGCGCGCCGGCGACGTTGCGCGCCATGTCGGCCGCCTCGCAGGCCCCGATGTCCAGCGTCGCCTGGACGGCCTCGGCTCCCAGGCTCAGCACCAGCGCCACGAGCAGGACCGGCCAGATCCGGCGCAGGGCCCACGCCCCGAGGAGCCCCGCAGGGAACAGCAGCACCAGGTTCAAGAGCTGCTCGGCGTTGGTCGGCGCCAGCGCCCAGTCCCAGTCGCAGCTGGGGGTGCGACGCAGGTCGACCCCGCGCCGGGCCAGGGTCAGCGCCGGGAACAGCGCCAGGGACAGTGCGCCGGCGACGGCGACGGCGCTCCGGCCACCGCCCCAGCGAGCCCGCTGGACGGCGAGGAGGGTGAGGCCGACGAGCACCACGGCCGAAACGGCGTAGCCGAGCTGCACGGACGGACGGCCGAGCAGCTCGGTGACCAGGTGCCACACTTGGTCCCACGCGGAGCCCAGCGCGACCCGGTCCATGGGTCAGGCGTCGATGGCGTCGGCGTCGACCTCGTAGGCGCCCGCGACGATGAAGTCCTTGCGCGGCGCGACCTCGGACCCCATGAGCAGCTCGAAGACCTCAGCGGCCTGCGCCGCGTCGTCGGCGGTGATCCGGCGGAGCGTGCGCTGGCGCGGGTCCATCGTCGTCTCGGCCAGCTGGTCGGCGTCCATCTCGCCGAGACCCTTGTAGCGCTGGACCGGGTCCTTCCAGCGCACGCCCTTCTTGGTCAGCTCGGCGAGCTTGCGCTGCAGCTCCGGGTCGGAGTAGGTGTAGACGTACTTGCCCATCCCCTTCTTGGGGTTGGTCAGCTCGATCCGGTGCAGCGGCGGCACGGCGGTGAACAGCCGCCCCGAGGTCACCAGCTCGGGCATGTACTTGAAGAACAGCGTGGCCAGCAGGCAGCGGATGTGGGCACCGTCGGAGTCGGCGTCAGCCATGAAGATGATGCGGCCGTAGCGAGCCTGCTCGATGTCGAAGGTGCGACCGGAGCCGGCACCGACGACCTGGATGATCGAGGCGCACTCCGCGTTCTTCAGCATGTCGGCGACGGTCGCCTTCTGGACGTTGAGGATCTTGCCGCGGATGGGCAGCAACGCCTGGTACTCCGAGTCGCGCGCGAACTTGGCGGTGCCCAGCGCGGAGTCACCCTCGACGATGAACAGCTCGGACCGTTCCACGTCGCTGGACCGGCAGTCGGCGAGCTTCGCCGGCAGCGCCGAGGACTCCAACGCGTTCTTGCGACGCTGGGTGTCGCGGTGCTGCCGCGCGGCGATGCGGGTCTTGGAGGCGCCGAGCACCTTGTCCATGACCAGCTTCGCCTGCGCCTTCTCGGTGCGCTTGGTCGAGGTCAGGAACTCCTTGAGCTCAGCCGCCACCACCTTGCGTACGACGGACCGGGCGGCCGGCGTACCGAGCACCTCCTTGGTCTGGCCCTCGAACTGTGGTTCCGCCAGCCGGACCGCCACGACTGCGGTCAGACCCTCGAGGACGTCGTCCTTGATGACGTCGGCGTCGTTGGCCTTGAGCACCCGGGAGGCCCGCATCACGTCGTTGAACGTCTTGGTCAGCGCCGCCTCGAAGCCGGCGACATGGGTGCCGCCCTTGGGGGTGGCGATCACGTTGACGAAGGAGCGCAGCTCGCTCTCGTAGCCGGTGCCCCAACGCAGCGCCACGTCGACGCCCAGCTCGCGCTCGACGTCCTGCGGGGTCATGTGCCCCTTGTCGTCGAGCAGCGGCACGGTCTCGGTGAAGACGTCCGAGCCCTGCAGGCGCAGCACCTCGGTCACCCGCTCGTCGTGGCTGAGGAAGTCGCAGAACTCTGCGATGCCACCGTCGTGCCGGAAGGACTCGGTGAGCGGCTCGTCGCCCCGCCGGTCGGTCAGGGTGAGCTCGAGGCCCGGCACGATGAACGAGGTCTGGCGTGCGCGGGTGACCAGCTCGTCCCAGGTGAAGGTGGCGTCGCGGGTGAAGATCTGGCGGTCCGGCCAGAACCGGACCCGGGTGCCGGTGACGCCCTTCTTGACGCGGCTGCCCTTGTGGAGGCCCGACTGGGGCTCGAAGGACGCGGCGGGTCCCTCACCGGAGAACACCCCCGGGGCCCCCCGCTGGAAGGACATGGTCTGGGTCGCCGGTGAGCGGTCCACCTCCACGTCGAGACGGGCGGACAGGGCGTTGACGACCGAGGAGCCGACTCCGTGCAGGCCGCCGGTCGCGGCGTACGAGCCACCGCCGAACTTCCCGCCCGCGTGCAGCTTGGTGAAGACCACCTCGACTCCGGAGAGGCCGGTCTTGGGCTCCTTGTCGACCGGGATGCCGCGGCCGTCGTCGTGGACCTCGGCCGAGCCGTCGGGGTGCAGCTGGACGTCGACCCTGGTGCAGTGGCCGGCCAGCGCCTCGTCGACGGCGTTGTCGATGATCTCCCACAGGCAGTGCATGAGCCCGCGGGTGTCGGTGGAGCCGATGTACATGCCCGGCCGCTTGCGCACGGCCTCCAGTCCTTCGAGGACGAGGAGGTGCTGGGCGTTGTAGGTGTTGTCGATGGTTCTACCTCTGCACGGTGGTGGAGCACTCCGGAACTGGTATGTCCGAATCTACCGACCCGCACGGCGCCGTCAGCCAGCGACGCGCCACCAATCCGCGGCACGCCGGGGCGACGAATCAGCACTGTCCGGGTTGTGCGGTGTGCTGAACTGGTGAGAACGGGTACATCCCTCATGAGTTGCTCCGTTTCGCCATGTTCCGATCCGTAGCGCGGCAGACTCGGCTCAGCGTGTGAGCAGCACCACCTGGTCTCGCCGACAGGACGCTCATCCGCAGGGGAAGGATCCAGCGTGGTTGACTGTTCTGACTGATGACGCGAACGAAGGGTGGGAGACCTCCCACTCGTTGTTCGCTGAGAAGTCACCCAAACGAGAGTGAGGCCAGACGTGACTACTGCGACAGCCCCCAGCGCCGCCCCGCTCACTGCAGTGGACCGGTGCGACCGATGCGGTGCCCAGGCCTACCTTCGCGTACAGCTGAAGAGTGGCGGTGAGCTGCTCTTCTGCGCCCACCACGCACGCGAGCACAGCGACAAGCTCCGCGAGGTCGCCGAGCACGTGCAGGACGAGACCGGCAAGCTCGCCAGCAACTCGTCTGCGCCGTCCTCCAGCGACGCCTGAGGCATCTCCACCCGGAACTGATCCGAGGCCCCGGTCCCGTGTGGACCGGGGCCTCGAGCCTTCCCGGGGCTCGGTCGTCCCAGACACGTGCCGGGTGAGAGAGTTCGGCCATGAGCGGAGTCGAGATCCTCGTCGCCCTGGCCATCGCCGTCGGCCTGGTCGGGGTGATCGTCCCCGTCCTCCCCGGCTCGCTGCTCGTCCTCGGCGCCATCCTGGTCTGGTCCTGGGAACTGGGCACGTCCACGGCATGGGTCGTCTTCGCGATCGCGACCACGTTCATCGCGGTGGGAAGCATCGTCAAGTACGTCGTCCCGGGCCGCCGGCTCAAGGACGACGGCATCCCCGGCTCGACCTTGCTGCTCGGGGGCCTGCTGGGCATCGTCGGCTTCTTCGTCATCCCGGTGATCGGGCTCCCGATCGGCTTCGGGCTCGGCGTCTACCTCGCCGAGCTGCGGCGGGTCGGCAGCGGCGCCGCCTGGCCGGCCACCGCGCACGCCCTCAAGGCGGTCGGGCTCTCCCTCCTGATCGAGCTGGTCGCCTCCCTGCTCGCGGCTGCGACGTGGGCCGTCGGCGTCGTCCTCACCTGATGGCTGTGCTCCTGGCGCTCGGCGCCGCGATCGCCTACGGCCTCTCGGACTTCATAGGCGGGGTCGCCGCACGTCGGGCCTCCGTCTGGCCGGTGGCCCTGACCGCCTGCCTCGGCGCCTCCCTCGGGACCGTGGTCCTGGCGATGGTCGTCGACGGCGACGCCTCGCGCGCCGACATGTCCTGGGGCCTGCTCGGTGGCCTCGGCAGCGGCATGGGGACGGTGTTCCTCTACCGCGGCTTCGCGCGCGGGCGCATGGGCGTCGTGGCTCCGGTCTCGGCCGTCGGCGCCGCGCTCCTCCCGGCAGCACTCGCTGTCACCACCGGCGAGCGTCCCGCGGCCCTCGTGTGGGCCGGCATGGTGGCGGCCCTGCCCGGCATCTGGTTGGTCTCGCGGGAGCCCGCGCCGGCGAATGCCCGAGCGAGCAGCGCGGCCGGCCTGGTCGACGGGGTGCTGGCGGGGGTCGGCTTCGGCCTGCTGTTCTCCGCCCTCGGCCAGGTGCGCGAGGAGGCCGGCTTCGGGCCGGTGCTCGCGACCCAGGTCGTCTCGATGCTCTCGGTGGTCGGCGCAGCCAGGCTCTTGGGCGGCGACCCGACGCCCCGGCTCGGGGCCGACTGGTGGGGCCTGGGCGCGGGCCTGCTCGCGACGCTCGCCGTCGTCGGGTTCATGCTCGCTCGCCAGCAGGGGCTGCTCAGCGTCGCCGCCGTACTGACCTCCCTGTATCCCGCGGCGACAGTGCTGCTGGCTACGCTCTTCCTGCACGAGAAGATGCACCGCAGCCAGTCGATCGGACTGTTGTTGTGTGCCACCAGCGTGGTCTGTGTCGCCCTCGGCTAGGGGAACGGCCACGATCAAACCGGGACGGACAGCGAGAGAGCGAAGTCCTCGTCTGGGTCCGTCCACCAGCGGGTCATCCGCAAGCCCGCGGCGGCGAGGTCGTCGGCGATTCCCTGCCGCCTGAACTTGGAGGAGATCTCGGTGCGGACCTGCTCCCCCTCTGCCAGCTCCACCTCGAGGGCCAGCGCGTCCACCCGCACCCGTTGCGCAGTGAGGGACTCCAGCCGCATCTCGATCCACTCGTTCTCGGGGTCCCAGACCGCACGATGGGCGAACGCCTCGAGGTCGAAGTCGGCCCCCAGCTCGCGGTTCAAGACCCGGAGGACGTTCTTGTTGAAGGCCGCCGTCACACCCTCCGTGTCGTCGTACGCCGCCACCAGACGATCCGGGGACTTCACCAGGTCGGTCCCGAGCAGGAATGCGCTGCCCGGGACCAGGCTGGCGCGGACGTCATCGAGGAACGCCGCCCGCTGCGCCGGGTCGAGGTTGCCGATCGTGGAGCCAAGGAAGGCCAGCAACCGTCGCGGGTGCCGCGGCAGCTCACGGAGGTGCCGCTCGAAGTCACCGACGACGGGCTGCACCGCGAGGTCGGGGAACTCCTGCGCCACCGCTGCGCCAGCCTCCTCGAGGACGGCCGGATCCACGTCGAAGGGCACGAACCGTCTCAGGGTCCCAGCCCCGGTCAGCGCACGAAGGAGCAGCCGCGTCTTCTCCGAGGTGCCGCTGCCGAGCTCCACGAGCGTCTCGGCCCCGCTCTCCTCGGCGATCTCCTGAGCGTGGGCGTCAAGGATGGCGCGTTCGGTGCGGGTCGGGTAGTAGTCCGCCAGCCGGGTGATCTGCTCGAAGAGCTCGCTGCCGCGTGCGTCGTAGAAGTACTTCGGCGGCAAGGTCCGCGGCCGGTGAGTGAGACCGTCCCGCACGTCCTCGGCCATCTGGGCAGCAAGGGCGGTGGGGTCGAGGTGGACTTCCGCGTCAGCCGTCGGCATCATCGCTCCAGTGAGGTCACGGTGACCCCCGACGAGGTCACCTCGACCAGGTGCCGGTCGGGTACGTCGACCCACCGCACGTCGTCGTCATCGGGCTCGCTGGCGACGACCACGCCGTCGGTGTCGACGCGGTAGCTCAAGGCGTCCCCCCACGTGACGGCGAGGACCCGGCTGCCGTCGGTGAGCAGCACGTTGAGGTAGGCCCCCGGATCGGCGGACGCCACCTCGCGGATCGTGTCCGCCACCTGCTCGGGCCCCTCGGCAAAGATGTGCGCCGCCAGAAGGGCGGAGTCGCAGACCGACTCGGCGTCGTGCCGGGCCGGCAGCACCCTGCGGTCGACCCTGCCGTTGTGCGAGAGCAGCCAGCGCCCGTCCGAGAACGGCGCCGCGGCGCTCTCGTCCATCGGCATGCCGGGAGTCGCTGAACGGACCGCCGCGAGCACCGCCCCCGAGCTCAGGACGGGTGCCACCGACGCGAACGACGCGTCGCCCCACAGCGGCCTGGCCGAGCGCCACCGGACCGGCGCGCTCTGCGCGTCGACGTAGAAGCCGACCCCCCAGCCGTCGGCGTTCATCAGCCCCCGCTGCTGGCGACGTGGCGCGTAGGACTGGTGCCGCAGGCCGAACGGCTGGTCGAGCACCAGCGAGGAGACCGTCCGCGGCGCACCCAACCAGGCCAGGTGCCTACACATCCCAGGCCAGCCGCACGCCGCTGAAGATCTGACGCCGCACGGGCAGGTCCCAGTTGCGGAAGGAGGGACGGATAGAGGCGCCGCCGACGGCCCAGGACCCCCCGCGCAGCACCCGGTAGTCGCCAGCGAAGAACGGCGCGCTGTAGTCGGCGTACAGCATGGTCTCGAAGCCGGGCCAGGGCTCGAAGCGCGACGAGGTCCACTCCCAGACGTCACCGATCATCTGCTCGACGCCGTACGCCGAGGCACCGTGCTCGTAGGCACCGACGGGGGCAGGGCGCAAGGCGTCACCGCCGAGGTTGGCCATCTCGGGGCGCCACCCGGAGTCTCCCCACGGCCAGCGACGGCGGCGGTGCGCGACCGGGTCCCACACACAGGCCTTCTCCCACTCCTGCTCGGTCGGGAGCCGTGCGCCCGCCCACGCCGCGAAGGCCTCGGCCTCGAAGAAGCACACATGCTGCACGGGTTCGTCCGCCGGGATCTCCTCGACGTGGCCGAACCGGCGGCGGGACCCGGCCGCCGACCAGAACAGCGGCCGCTGCAGTCCGGCCTGGAGGCGGTGCTGCCAGCCGCGCTCGGACCACCACTGCGGGTGGTCGTAGCCACCGGCCGCGACGAAGGCCTGCCACTCACCGTTGCTGACGGGGACCTGCGCGATCCGGAACGCCGGAAGGTCGACGCGGTGGGCGGGGCGCTCGTTGTCCAGCGCCCACGGTTCGTCATCGAGATCGACGCCGAGGGTGAACGGCCCGGCAGGCACCAAGACGGACCCGGCCGGGACCACGCGGCCGCTGGGCAGCGGCGCGCCCCGGCCGAGCAGCGGGGCACCTGTGCGGAGCTGGTGGGTCGCCAGCATCGTCTCCACGTGCTGCTGCTCGTGCTGCTCGACCATCACGTAGGGGAAGAGCTGCTCGGGCGTCGCCTCGCCCACCCGGTCAAGACCGTCGAAGACCCGGCCCCGGACCTCCGAGATGAAGCGGCGTGCCTCCCCCGGCGGCAGGAGCGGCAGGTCGATCCGGCTGGCACGCGGGTGCTCGAAGGCGTCGTACAGCTGCTCGATCTTGTGGGCGAGCACTCCCTGCGCGCCGGCGTTGCCGCGCCGCAGCAGCCACAGGTCCTCCTGCTGGCCGATGTGCGCGAGATCCCACACCAGGGGGCTCATCAGCGGGCTGTGCTGGGCGCTCAGCTCGACCTCGTCGACGTCGGTCAGCCCCAGGGTGCGACCGCGGGCCTCCTCGAGGCCACGGGCGATCTGCTCACGCATGCGCTTCCTCCTCGAGTGCGACGAGCGGGCCGGTCGTCTCGGCACGGCGTCGCACCTCCCCGCTCGGTGTCCGTCCTGAGGAGATCAGCTCGGCGAACTCCTCCACCTCGGAGCGCAGCGGGTCGGGGCACCGCTGCACGGCCGCGTCGAGGCAGCCACTCGCGGCGCGTCGGATCGCGGGATCCTCGAGGCCCGTCCGCGCGGCGGTCTCCCACGAGCGCGCGACCGGCGCGCATGCGTCCATCGCGATGTCGGCCGCGACGAGGTCATCGGCCAGCGTCGCGGTCACGGTGGCAAGGGCAGGCCACCACCGGTCCGGGAGCGCGTCGAGGCAGCGAATCTCGATGTACCCGCGTGGTCTGACCGGTGGGAAGAGCGTCGTCAGGTGGTAGTCGAGGTCCGCGAGGGTCGGGCGCCGAACGAAGGGCGCCTCCGCGCGCAGCCAGGCATCGAAGGGCACGCGGCTGGTCACGGCGCGGAGGTCGTCGCCGTCCCGGACCAGCATGACCGGGGCCTTCAGCGCGTAGTCCGCCCAGGCGCCGGTCGGTTCTCCCGCCGCCACCGGGTCGCTCCGCCCGTGGTCGATGCCGTGCCACGTGCCCTGCCGCATGGAGTGCCAGCCCGACGTGACGCCCCCGAGGTAGGGCGAGGTCGACGAGATCGCCACCAGCACCGGCACCATCGTGCGGATCAAGGCCAGCCGGTCGTTCCAGCCGGTGGCGGGGCCTGCGTCGAGGTTGACCTGCAGCGCGGCGGTGGCGGACATCATGGCCCTTCCGGACCCGGCGCAGCCCAGCGCCTCGAAGTGCTGCTCCATCGCAAGATAACGAGCACCGGGGTTCACCCGTTCGACGGGGCGCGCAAGATCGGCGCCGAGCGGGGCCGCACCGAACCCCCACCCGGCCAGCTGGTTGCGGAGCACCTCACGGTCGGCCCTGAGGTCGGCCACCGCGCCCACCACGTCGGGCGCCGGAGGAGTGGACAGCTCGATCTGCCCTCCCGGCTCGAGGGTGACCAGGCTGCCGGAGGGCAGTGGTCCGGTGGCGAGCGCCATCTCCCGGACCTGCGTCCACCGCGGCCGTCGATCCGGCTGGGCGAGGTCCACGAGATGGAACTCCAGCTCGAGGCCGACCCGTCCGCCCTCGTCGGCGGCAAGCGCGGCCTCGACGACGTGCTGGCGAGCCGCCTCGACAGGGTCTGCACCGTTGAGGAGCGGGTCGTCGGAACCGTCGCTCCCGATGCTGCCGGCGATGATGTGTGGTGCGGCCATCCACCCCTCCAGGTCCGGACCGGTCAGATCACTGACCGCGGGTCGGTGCGGGGCGACCGCGTGTTCGGGCCGTCCTCGGCTACTGCCCCACCAGTCTTACAAACGGCACCACCAAGGCCAAGCACGTATCGAAAAGCGTCGTCTGTCGTTCACCCCGTCGTCAGGGCCCGACAGAGCCTCTCGAGGTCGGCGTCGGTGAGGTCGACGTGAGGGCTCAGTCGAACCATCACCTGGCCCCGGCTCCGGCTCAGCTCCCTAGGGGCCCGCCAGGGAAGGCAGGCGGTCGTCAGGATCGCGTGCTCGTCGAGCAGCCTTGCCGAGGTCCGTACGACGGACTGCCCGGCCGTCGGCACGATCGAGGTGATGGCGCCGGCCGGGGCACCGGGACGCGCGACCTCCCAGCCCCGCACGGTCGCCACTGCCTCACGGGTGAGACGTCCGACCTCGGCCAGCCGCACGGCGACCCGCTCCGGCCCCAGGTCGAGGTGCTCCCGGACCGCCACCCCCAGCCCCACCCGACCCGCGACATGGGCCTCGCCCGACTGGAGGTGCAGGACGGGCGGCAGGTCCGGGAGCTTCGCGTGCGGGCGGACCCGGAGCTTGTCACGGTAGGCCGGCGCGACGGCGAGCATGCCCACCCCACGCGGTCCGGTCAGCCACTTCCGGCTGGTGGCGAAGACCGCGTCAGCGGCTGCCACGGGCACCTGCCCCAGTGCCTGCGCGGCGTCCACCCAGACCGGCACCCCGTGCGCACGCCCCAGGGCAGCCACGGACTGCGCCGGCTGGATCAGCCCCCGGTGGGCGACGACCTGGTCGATGAGCAGGGCGTCGGGAGGATCAACCTGGAGCCTCCGCTCGAGCTGGTCGAGGTCGAGGACCCCGTCGTCGTCCACGGCCAGCCCCTCCGCCCTGAGTCCGTGGTGCTCGAGGATCTCGATGTTGGGGCCCCAGGACGCTGCCGGGACGCCGACGCGCCCCCCGGGAGGCATCGGCCACGCGCCCACCAGCGCTGCGAGGGCGGAGGTGGCGCTCTCCACGAACGCGAGCCCCTCCGCGTCGGTACCCAGGAGGGTGGCGACGTCGCGACGCACTGCGTCCAGAGTCGTGGCGGCCCGCTCCTCCGCCACGTAGCCACCGACCTCAGCCTCCAGCTGCGCATGCTGCGCAACCGCCGTCAGGGTGGCCGTCGATGACCGTCCGACCGCCGCGGTGTCCAGGTGCAGCACAGCCGAACGGG
>NZ_JAOPXP010000013.1 GCF_025965085.1 Marmoricola sp. | reverse complement strand
AGGATCGTCTCGACCTCGAGGGCCCGGGCGGTGAGGATCAGCACCCCGTCGTACGCCGCCCGGGTGCCGCGGATCCGCGCCGCGCCCAGCCCCTGGCGCGGGCACCTCACCTGTGGGCGCAGGCGGCGCAGGTCGGCGGCCAGCTTCTCCAGCGGGGGACCGGACGGGGGAGTGGGCGGGGGCGCCACCAGCCCCATGCGACGGCCCAGCGAGACGACGAGGGCAGCGATCTGGTGACCGTGCAGCAGCGCGCTGACGAAGGCAACGGGGGCAAGGCAGATCCCGATGAAGGTGAGCACACCGATGGCGACGGAGCCCATTGCTCGAAAGTAGGTCGGGATCGCGACCTGGACAAGGTCTGCCGTGGCGGGATGCCGACGCAACGCGGCAGCGAGACGGCGGTGGCAGGACCTGCGGGTTCCTAGAATCAGCGGGTGACCGGGACGGTGGAGCAGTCAGTACGCACCAGCGTGCGCGCCTGGTGGGTGGCCCCCGCGACGATGGCGGCGCTCGTCGCCGCCGCCGGCTTCCGGTCCTCCACGGGGGCGCTGCTGGAGCCGCTCGAGAACGAGTTCGGCTGGTCGCGCGGCACCACCTCGGGGGCGGTGAGCCTGAACCTGGTCCTCTACGGCCTCACGGCCCCCTTCGCGGCCGCGCTGATGGAGCGGTTCGGCGTACGACGGGTGGTCGCGATCGCGCTGGCGCTCGTCTCCCTCGGCGCGGGCCTGACGCTGGTGATGACCCAGGCCTGGCAGCTGTGGTTCCTCTGGGGCGTCCCGGTGGGGATGGGCACCGGCGCGATGGCCCTGGTCTTCGGGGCGATCGTGGCCAACCGCTGGTTCCACCGCCACCGGGGCGTCGTCACGGGCCTGTTCTCGGCAGCGAGCTCCACCGGTCAGCTGATCTTCCTGCCGCTCATCGCCCACCTGGCCCACGGTCCCGGCTGGCGGTGGGCGGCCGGAGTCGTCGCGCTGTTCTCGCTGCTGCTGGTCCCGGTCGTCCTGGGGGTGCTGCGCGACCGTCCCTCGGACGTGGGTGAGGTGCCCTACGGGGCGCCCGCGTCCTACGTCGAGCCGCCGGTCGACCACGCCGGTCCCGGAGCCGGGCGCGTCGCGCTCGACGTGCTGCGCGAGGCGAGCCGCCGCTGGACGTTCTGGGCGCTGTTCCTCACGTTCTGGATCTGCGGCTGGTCGACCAACGGGTTGATCGGCACCCACTTCATCCCGGCCGCCCACGACCACGGAATGCCGGAGACGACGTCGGCAGGGCTGCTGGCGCTGATCGGCATCTTCGACATCGTGGGCACGATCGCGTCCGGGTGGTTGACGGACAAGGTCGACTCGCGCTACCTGCTGTTCGGCTACTACTTCCTGCGCGGGCTCTCGCTGCTGGTCGTCCCGGCGCTACTGGGCCCGGCGGTGCAGCCGAGCCTGTTCCTGTTCCTCGTCTTCTACGGCCTGGACTGGGTGGCGACGGTGCCGCCGACGGTGGCGCTGTGCCGTGTCCACTTCGGCCTGGAGAAGTCGGGCGTGGTCTTCGGCTGGGTGTTCGCCTCGCACATGGTCGGGGCCGGGGTCGCTGCGTCGTACGCCGGCTGGGTCCGGCAGGGCACCGGGGACTACTTCCTGGCCTGGATGACCGCGGGTGGGCTGTGCCTGGTGGCGGCGCTCATGTGCCTCTCGATCCCGAGGGTCGCTGCTGCGGCCGGGGACCCGCATGGACGGGTCGGCGAGGAGGCACCCCAGATCTGACGCCGTGCGAGCCGCCGCCACAGGGCGGTCGACGTCCATCTGGACATCCGGCTGCGAGCGCAGACGGGCGCCCCCGGGGCGGCCATCCGCCACCGATTTGGCGCTTCGGTGGGGTCTCTGTCAAGATAGTGCGGTTGCTCCGGCGGGATTGCCGGGGCGCGGACATTGACTACTGAACAGGTTCTCCTGAGCTGCCGTCAGGCGGTCGAAGTGGTCGTGCGTTCGCGCCGCACCAGGAGATCCCGTTCTGCCCGGCCCCCCGGGCGCCACTCCAGACAACGACCCGCACGAAGATCGTGCGTGTCGCGCGCATCACCACCGCCGCGACACGCCCGACCGCGGGGGTCGGGGTTGAGGATGGAGTGGGAGCAGGGCGGACCTCCTCACCGAGGAGGTCCGAGACCAGTCGTGAGTACTACGAAGTAAGGACGTTGTTTGATGGCGGGACAGAAGATCCGCATCAGGCTCAAGGCCTATGACCACGAGGTGATCGACACCTCGGCGCGGAAGATCGTGGACACCGTGACCCGTACGGGTGCGAAGGTCGCCGGCCCGGTGCCGTTGCCGACCGAGAAGAACGTCTACTGCGTCATTCGCTCGCCCCACAAGTACAAGGACTCCCGCGAGCACTTCGAGATGCGCACCCACAAGCGCCTCATCGACATCATTGACCCCACGCCGAAGACGGTCGACTCGCTCATGCGACTCGACCTGCCTGCCGGTGTCGACATCGAGATCAAGCTCTGAGGTTCGACATGAGCACTTTCGAACGCAACGTCAAGGGACTGCTGGGCACCAAGCTCGGCATGACCCAGACCTGGGACGAGAACAACCGCATCGTCCCCGTGACCGTGATTGCCGCGGGCACCAACGTGGTGACCCAGGTCCGCACCCCCGAGAAGGACGGCTACAACGCCATCCAGGTCGGCTACGGCGAGATCGACGGCTCCAAGGTGAACAAGCCGACTGCCGGTCACTTCGGCAAGGCCGGCGTGACCCCCCGTCGTCACGTGGTCGAGATCCGGACGAACGACGCTCCCTCCTACGAGATCGGCCAGGAGCTCAGCCCCGAGCTGTTCGCCGCCGGCCAGGAGGTCGACGTCACCGGCACCAGCAAGGGCAAGGGCTACGCCGGCGTCATGAAGCTGCACGGCTTCCACGGCGTCGGCGCCTCCCACGGTGCCCACAAGAACCACCGCAAGCCGGGCTCCATCGGCGCCTGCGCGACCCCGGGCCGTGTCTTCAAGGGCACGCGCATGGCGGGTCGCATGGGTAGCGACAACGTGACCACGCAGAACGTCACCGTGCACGCCGTGGACGTCGAGAAGGGTCTGATCCTGCTCAAGGGCGCCGTTCCCGGCCCCAAGGGTGGACTCGTCGTCATCCGCTCGGCTGCCAAGAAGACCCAGGAGGCCGGCGCATGACCGCGAAGACCGTCAAGGTTGATCTCCCCGCGGAGATCTTCGACGTCGAGACCAACATCCCCCTGATCCACCAGGTCGTCGTGGCCCAGCAGGCCGCCGCCCGCCAGGGCACGCACGCGACCAAGACCCGCGGCGAGGTTCGCGGTGGTGGACGCAAGCCGCACAAGCAGAAGGGGACCGGCCGCGCCCGTCAGGGCTCGACCCGTGCACCCCAGTTCACCGGTGGTGGCGTCGTCCACGGCCCGCAGCCGCGTGACTACGACCAGCGCACCCCCAAGAAGATGAAGGCCGCCGCCCTGCGCGGAGCCCTCTCCGACCGGGCCCGCGCCGGCCGTGTCCACGTCGTGGAGTCCCTCGTCTCCGGCAGCGCGCCGTCGACCAAGGACGCCGTCGCCGCTCTCACCGGCCTCGCCGGGGAGCGTCGCCAGCTGGTCGTGCTCCTGCGTGACGACGCGATGACCTGGCTCTCGCTGCGCAACGTCGCCTCGGTGCACTTGCTTGCCGTCGACCAGCTCAACACCTACGACGTGCTGCTGTCCGACGACGTGATCTTCACCCAGGGCGCCTACGACGCGTTCGTCAACGGCACCGCGGCCTCCAGCTCGCGCAAGGCCACGATCGTCGAGGCCCCGGCACACGACGCAGCCAACGAGGCGGACGCCGAGTCCGTGACCGAGACCGCTGCGCCCGACACTGCGGAGGACGAGAAGTGAGCACCCTGCACAAGGACCACCGCGACGTGCTGATCGCGCCGGTCGTCAGCGAGAAGAGCTACGGCCTGCTCGACGCCAACAAGTACACCTTCATCGTCCGTCCGGACGCGAACAAGACCGAGATCAAGGTCGCGGTCGAGAAGATCTTCGACGTCAAGGTCACCTCCGTGAACACCCTGAACCGTCCGGGCAAGACGCGCCGGACCCGCACGGGCACCGGCAAGCGCAAGGACACCAAGCGCGCGATCGTCAGCCTGGCCGAGGGGCACCGCATCGACATCTTCGGGGGCCCGGTCTCCTGACCGGCCGACGACTAAGGAACTGACATGGCAATCCGCAAGTACAAGCCGACCACCCCGGGCCGTCGTGGCTCGTCGGTCGCTGACTTCGTCGAGATCACCCGGACGACGCCGGAGAAGTCCCTGGTCAAGCCGCTGCCCAAGAAGGGTGGCCGCAACAA
The DNA here is from genome assembly GCF_025965085.1 of Marmoricola sp. Classification (GTDB taxonomy): domain Bacteria; phylum Actinomycetota; class Actinomycetes; order Propionibacteriales; family Nocardioidaceae; genus Marmoricola. The sequence continues at coordinate 3,938 of NZ_JAOPXP010000013.1, read as the reverse complement.
CCAGGGCCGCATCACCACGCGTCACCAAGGTGGCGGGCACAAGCGTGCCTACCGCATCGTCGACTTCCGCCGCTACGACAAGGACGGGGTGCCGGCCAAGGTCGCGCACATCGAGTACGACCCGAACCGCACCGCCCGCATCGCGCTGCTGCACTACGCAGACGGTGAGAAGCGCTACATCATCGCGCCGCTCGGCGTGAGCCAGGGCACCGCGATCGAGGCCGGCCCGACCGCCGACATCAAGCCGGGCAACAACCTGCCGCTGCGCAACATCCCCGTCGGTACGACGATCCACTGCATCGAGCTCCGGCCCGGTGGCGGTGCCAAGATCGCCCGTTCGGCCGGCAACAGCGCACAGCTCGTCGCCAAGGAAGGCTCCCGCGCCCAGCTGCGGATGCCCTCCGGCGAGATGCGGTACGTCGATGTCCGCTGCCGCGCCACCATCGGCGCGGTCGGCAACGCCGAGCAGTCCAACATCAACTGGGGCAAGGCCGGCCGCATGCGCTGGAAGGGTCGCCGCCCGACCGTCCGCGGTGTCGTCATGAACCCTGTCGACCACCCGCACTGTGGTGGCGAGGGCAAGACGTCCGGTGGTCGTCACCCCGTGTCCCCCTGGGGCAAGCCCGAGGGCCGTACGCGCAAGCGCAAGGCCAGCGATGCCCTGATCGTCCGTCGCCGCAAGTCCGGCAAGAAGCGCTGAGTAGGGAAGTAACGAGATGCCTCGCAGCCTGAAGAAGGGCCCGTTCGTCGACGACCACCTGATCAAGAAGGTGGACGCGCAGAACGACGCAGGGACCCACAACGTGATCAAGACCTGGTCACGCCGCTCGATGATCGTGCCGGCCATGATCGGCCACACGCTCGCCGTGCATGACGGACACAAGCACGTCCCGGTGTTCGTGACCGACTCGATGGTCGGCCACAAGCTGGGCGAGTTCGCCCCGACCCGCACCTACCGCGGGCACGTGAAGGACGACCGGAAGAGCCGCCGCCGCTGACCGCGGCGTCGCAAGGAGAGAGACAGCAATGAGCGTTACAGAGCGTAGGCGCAGCAGCGCCCGCCGTGACTCGCTGCTCGGCGACCAGCCGGGCGCGTTTGCCAGCGCGCGCTTCGTCCGGATCACCCCGATGAAGGCGCGTCGCGTCGTGGACATGGTCCGCGGCCTGCCGGTCGACGATGCCCTGGCCCTGCTGCAGTTCGCGCCGCAGGCCGCCAGCGAGACCGTCTACAAGGTGCTCGAGAGCGCCGTGGCCAACGCCACGACGACCGAGGACCTCGCCCGCGGGACCCTCGTGGTCAGCCGGGCGATGGTGGACGAGGGGCCGACGATGAAGCGTTGGCGCCCCCGTGCGCAGGGTCGGGCCACCCGGATCAACAAGCGCACGAGCCACATCACCCTGGTGGTGCAGCCTGCCGACGAGGCGGCCGCCGCCACCAAGACGAAGGGACGGAAGGCCTGATGGGTCAGAAGATCAACCCGAACGGGTTCCGCCTCGGCATCTCCACCGACCACAAGAGCCGGTGGTACGCCGACAAGCTCTACAAGTCCTACGTGGGCGAGGACGTGGCGATCCGCAAGCTGCTCTCCAAGGGCATGGAGCGGGCCGGCATCTCCAAGGTCGAGATCGAGCGCACCCGTGACCGTGTGCGGGTGGACATCCACACCGCCCGTCCCGGCATCGTCATCGGTCGCCGCGGCGCCGAGGCCGATCGCCTGCGTGGTGAGCTGGAGAAGCTCACCGGCAAGCAGGTGCAGCTGAACATCCTCGAGGTCAAGCAGCCCGAGATCGACGCACAGCTGGTCGCCCAGGGTGTCGCCGAGCAGCTCTCCGGCCGCGTGCAGTTCCGTCGCGCCATGAAGAAGGCCATGCAGACCTCGATGCGCTCGGGTGCCAAGGGCATCCGCATCCAGTGCTCGGGCCGTCTCAACGGTGCGGAGATGTCGCGCTCGGAGTTCTACCGCGAGGGCCGCGTGCCCCTGCACACCCTGCGTGCCGACATCGACTACGGCTTCTACGAGGCCCGCACCACCTTCGGCCGGATCGGTGTGAAGGTGTGGATCTACAAGGGCGAGGTCGCCGGCACCCGTGCCGAGCGTGAGGCCCAGGCGGCTGCCCGCGCCGGTGCTCCCGGTCGCGGTCGTGGCGGCGCCGGTGGCGCCCGCGGCGATCGCGCTGGCGACCGTCCCACGCGCGGCACTCGTGGCGCTGGTTCGGGCGAGCGTCCGACCCGCGCCGACCGCGCCGAGGCACCTGCCCCGGAGGCGACCACCGCTGCGGCTCCGGTTGCCGAGGCGACCGCCGCCGCGACGACACCGGGAACGGAGGCCTGAGCACCATGTTGATGCCCCGCAGGGTCAAGCACCGCAAGCAGCACCACCCCAAGCGAACGGGTGCTGCCAAGGGTGGGACGAAGCTCGCCTTCGGCGACTTCGGCATCCAGGCGACCGAGCCGGCTTACGTCACCAACCGCCAGATCGAGTCCGCGCGTATCGCGATGACTCGTCACATGAGGCGAGGCGGAAAGGTCTGGATCAACATCTACCCCGACCGGCCGCTGACCAAGAAGCCGGCCGAGACCCGCATGGGTTCGGGCAAGGGCTCGCCCGAGTGGTGGGTGGCCAACGTCAAGCCCGGTCGTGTCATGTTCGAACTGTCCGGTGTCACGGAGGAAGTCGCTCGCGAGGCCATGCGTCGCGCGATCCACAAGCTCCCCATGAAGTGCCGGTTCATCAGCCGTGAAGCAGGTGATTTCTGATGGCGACTGCACATGAGCTCGACGACCTGAACGACGTCGACATCGAGAGCAGGCTGCGCGAGGCCAAGGAGGAGCTGTTCAACCTCCGATTCCAGGCCGCCACCGGTCAACTCGAGAGCCACGGCCGCCTGAGCGCGGTCAAGAAGGACATTGCCCGGATCTACACCGTGGTGCGTGAGCGCGAGCTCGGCATCCGGAGCGCCCCGGGCGCTAAGGAGAACGCATGAGCGAGAACCCCGCAGTCGAGGGTGCAGTCGACGAGCGCTCGGCGCGCAAGGTCCGTGAGGGCCTGGTCGTCAGCGACAAGATGGACAAGACCGTGGTCGTCTCCGTCGAGGACCGTGTCAAGCACGCTCTGTACGGCAAGGTGCTTCGCCGTACGAGCAAGCTGAAGGCCCACGACGAGCAGAACGACTGTGGCGTCGGAGACCGCGTCCGGATCATGGAGACCCGCCCGCTCAGTGCTACCAAGCGCTGGCGCGTCGTGGAGATCCTCGAGAAGGCGAAGTAGGAGAACTAAGACATGATCCAGCAGGAGTCGCGACTCAAGGTCGCCGACAACACGGGTGCGAAGCAGATCCTGTGCATCCGTGTGCTCGGTGGCTCCGGTCGGCGCTACGCCGGCATCGGCGACGTCATCGTCGCCACCGTCAAGGACGCGATCCCCGGCGGCAGCGTCAAGAAGGGCGACGTCGTCAAGGCCGTCATCGTGCGCACCGTCAAGGAGCGCCGCCGTCCGGACGGTTCCTACATCCGCTTCGACGAGAACGCAGCCGTGATCCTCAGGGCCGACGGGGAACCCCGTGGCACGCGCATCTTCGGCCCGGTGGGCCGCGAGCTGCGCGAGAAGAAGTTCATGAAGATCATTTCGCTGGCACCGGAGGTGATTTGAGATGAGCGTGAAGATCAAGAAGGGCGACACCGTCAAGGTGATCGCCGGCAAGGACAAGGGTGCCGAGGGCAAGGTCATCCAGGTGCTCCGCGAGGAGCAGCGGGTGATCGTCGAGGGCATCAACCGGGTCAAGAAGCACACCAAGGTCGTCAACCAGGGTGGGCGTGCCGGCAACACCGGCGGCATCGTGACCGCGGAGGCCCCGATCCACATCTCCAACGTGATGGTCGTCGACGGCAAGGGCATCACCCGCCTCGGCTCCAAGCGCGTGGAGACCACGAAGCGCCG
>NZ_JAOPXP010000007.1 GCF_025965085.1 Marmoricola sp. | reverse complement strand
ACGTCCGCCACGGCGGGCATCCGGGTGGAGCCGCCGACGAGCACGACGTGGTCGATCTTGCTCACGTCGAGGCCGGCGTCCTTGATCACCTGCCGGAAGGGCGACTTGGTGCGCTCGAGCAGGTCCGAGGTGAGCTTCTGGAACTCGCTGCGGGTCAGCTTCTCCTCGAAGTGCAGGGGGCCGGACTCGCCGTGCGTGATGTAGGGAAGGTGCACGGTGGTCTCGCTGGAGGAGGACAGCTCGATCTTCGCCTTCTCGGCAGCCTCGTTGAGGCGCTGGAGGGCGATCTTGTCCTTGCTCAGGTCGACGCCGTTGTTGTTCTGGAACTTCTTGACCATCCAGTCGACGACCTTCAGGTCCCAGTCGTCACCACCGAGGTGGTTGTCACCGCTGGTGGCCTTGACCTCGACCACACCCTCGCCGATCTCCAGGAGCGACACGTCGAACGTGCCGCCACCGAGGTCGAAGACGAGGATCGTCTGCTCGGCGTCGCCCTTGTCGAGGCCGTACGCCAGCGCCGCGGCGGTGGGCTCGTTGACGATGCGGCTCACGGTCAGACCCGCGATCTCGCCGGCCTCCTTGGTGGCCTGGCGCTGGGCGTCGGAGAAGTACGCCGGCACGGTGATCACCGCGTCGGTCACGGTCTCACCGAGGTAGGCCTCGGCGTCGCGCTTGAGCTTCTGCAGCACGAACGCGCTGATCTGCTGGGGGGTGAAGTCCTTGTCGTCGATCTTCACGTGCCAGTCGGTGCCCATGTGGCGCTTGACGGACCGGATCGTGCGGTCGACGTTGGTGACGGCCTGCCGCTTGGCGACCTCACCGACGAGGACCTCGCCGGACTTGGCGAAGGCCACCACCGACGGGGTCGTCCGGGCGCCTTCGGCGTTTGCAATGACGGTGGGTTCTCCACCTTCGAGGACGGCGACGACGGAGTTCGTCGTGCCGAGGTCGATACCGACCGCTCGTGCCATGTGTGTGTACCTCCGTGTGGGCTGCGTCTGCCGGTCCGTTCGGGACCGTGACGCATCGTGGTCTTCTGCCTCTGCTGTGTCAAACAAGTTGAGCCGCTTGTACTCAAGTCTGCACGATGCTTCCAACTGCTCGCCACCGGCCCCTGTTCCCGGCGGGTCGATAATTGGCGGAGACGGTTCTCAAACCGCGTCCACGGGGGCAGTCTGAAGCCATGCCGACCCCCACCACCGTCGTCCTGTTCGGAGCCACCGGCGACCTGGCACAGCGCAAGCTGCTCCCGGGCCTGCTGCACCTGTTCCAGTCCGGCCTCCTGCGCGAGGTGCAGGTCGTGGGCACCTCCCTCGACGAGCACGACCGTGAGTCGTTCATCGAGCTCACCCAGAAGGCGGTCGCGGAGTACGGCGGCGAGGGACCCGATCCCGAAGGCTGGCCGGAGTTCTCCAAGCGACTGCACTGGGCGCCCGGAGCCGGCGGCGCGGAGGCGCTGCGGAACACGGTGGCCGAGGCGGAGGCGCAGTTCGAGACCGACCAGGTGCGCCGGCTGCACTACCTCAGCGTCCCACCCAAGGCCGCCCTGCCCGTGGTGCACCTGCTCAAGGACGCCGGGCTCGTCGAGCGCAGCCGGATCATCATGGAGAAGCCGTTCGGCACCGACCTGGCTTCCGCCAGGAAGCTGAACAGCGAGCTGCACGAGGTCTTCGACGAGGAGCAGATCTTCCGGATCGACCACTTCCTGGGCAAGGAGGCCGCCCAGAACATCCTGGCCTTCCGGTTCGCCAACGGCCTCTTCGAGCCGATCTGGCACCGCAACCACATCGACCACATCCAGATCGACGTGCCGGAGGAGCTCGGGCTGGCCCAGCGCGCCGACTTCTACGAGGCGACCGGCGCCTACCGCGACATGGTCGTCACCCACCTGTTCCAGGTGCTGGCGTTCACCGCGATGGAGCCGCCGACGGCCCTGGAGCCCTACGCGATCGGCGAGGAGAAGAACAAGGTGTTCCGCTCGATGCTGCCCATCGAGCCCTCCGACGTCGTCCGTGGCCAGTACATCGGCTACCGCGACATCCCCGGCGTCGCTCCCGACTCCGAGACCGAGACCTTCATCGCGCTGAAGTGCTTCGTCGACAACTGGCGCTGGGCGGGGGTGCCCTTCTACCTGCGCACGGGCAAGCGGATGGCCGAGGGTGCGCGGATCATCTCCATCGCCTTCCGCGAGCCGCCCCGGTCGATGTTCCCGCCCGGCTCCGGCGTCGGGGACAACGGCCCGGACCACCTCACCTTCGACCTCGCCGACCAGTCAAAGATGTCGTTGTCCTTCTACGGCAAGAGACCGGGACCGGGCATGCGGCTGCAGAAGCTGTCGATGCAGTTCGCCATGCACGAGACCGGTTGGGCGGGGGCCGTGCTCGAGGCCTACGAGCGGCTCATCTACGACGCCGCCCACGGTGATCGCACCCTGTTCACGACCGCCGAGGGCATCGAGCGGCTGTGGGAGCTGTCCACACCGCTGCTGGACAACCCACCCGTCGTACGCCCCTACCCGCCGGGCTCGTGGGGACCCAACCGGGTGCACCAGTTGATCGCTCCGCGCGCGTGGCGGCTGCCCTTCGAGCGCGGCTGGCGCGATCCCAACACCGTCGGCTTCTGAGGCCCTTCGTTCAGCTCGAGACCTGCCGCTGATGGAACGGTCAGGAGCGGGTAGGTGTAGGAAGAGGTATGGCTAACGTCCCGAACCTGACCCTCAACGACGGCAACCCCATCCCGCAGCTCGGCTTCGGTGTGTTCCAGGTCCCGCCGGAGGACACAGCCCGGATCACCGGGCAGGCCCTCGACGCGGGCTACCGCCACATCGACACCGCGGAGATGTACGGCAACGAGGTGGGTGTCGGCGAGGCGATCCGTGCCTCCGGCATCTCGCGTGACGAGCTGTTCATCACCAGCAAGCTCAACAACGGCTTCCACGAGCCCGACCAGGCACGCGCTGCCTTCGACCGGACGCTCGAGGACCTCGGGCTCGACCAGGTCGATCTGTTCCTGATCCACTGGCCGCTGCCCACTCGGTACGACGGCGACTTCGTCTCCACCTGGAAGACGCTCATCGAGTTCCAGAAGGACGGCCGCGCCCGTTCCATCGGTGTCTCGAACTTCCAGCCCGCCCACCTGGCGAGGCTGGCAGAGGAGACCGACGTGGTCCCGGCCGTGAACCAGATCGAGGTGCACCCGTACTTCACCAACGAGGCGGCGCGTTTCGCCGACGAGGCCGCAGGCATCCTCACCGAGGCGTGGTCGCCCATCGCGCAGGGTGGTGTGCTCGACGACCCGGCGATCACGAAGGTCGCCGCCGAGGTGGGGCGTACGCCGGCCCAGGTGACCCTGCGCTGGCACGTGCAGCGCGGTGACATCGTCTTCCCGAAGTCCTCGACCCCCGAGCGGATGGCCGAGAACTTCGCGCTCTTCGACTTCGAGCTCGACCACGACCACATGCAGGCGATCTCCGAGCTGGACAAGGGCGAGGAAGGCCGTACCGGCCCCAACCCGGACGAGTTCGACTACATCCCCGACTGACCGGGGCGTCAGGCGACGGAGACCATCACCACGTTGCTGCCCTGCTTGGCCACAGGGTCGTAGACCCGGAAGCGCTGCTCGCCCGGTCGGCCGGTCTGCACGTAGGTCGCGAAGGTGCCCACGCGCACGGTGGCGTCGACCCCGAAGTCGCTCCACCTGCCCGACTCGAACCGCTGGACCTTCAGCACCAGGTTGTCGGCACCCTTGTAGGTGCCGGTGAGGTTGACCCGCTCCATGGGCCCGACCCTGGTCGGCGATACGTCGAGCCGGATGGCACCGGACCGGGCATGGGGAGTGGCCGACCTGCTGGGCTGCTGTGGGGTCTGCTCGCCACCGGGAACAGGCAGCGCCGTGGTGGGCGACGACGTCACCGGTCCCGAGGGCGCAGCGCCCACCGGGCCGGGAGAGTCGGTCTGGTCCAGCCCTAGGGCGCGCACCATGATCGTGGTGCCCAGTGCGATGACGACCCCGATGACGACCACCACGGCCAGCGCCTTGAGCAGGGCACCTCGCACCTGCGACGTGCGGTCGCCCCCGTCGTCGGGGCCCCGGTCGTCGAAGTCGTCGTCCATGGGTGGCTCCCCTCGGCAGTGCGCTTCGGTGTGCTGGGTCGGGGACAAATCTACTCAGGTGGGCGGTGCCCGGGCTCCGGCCCCGCTGCCGGCGCCGATTCCGCCGCCTGGGTCAACCAGGGATTCCTGCAGGCCCCGACGGCTCCTCCGGGAAGTGGCAGGCCACCTGGTGCCCGCTCTCCGCCCCGGTGCCGATCTGGAGCAGGAGGGGTTCCTCGGTCCGGCAGATCTCCTGCGCCTTCCAGCAACGGGTGTGGAAGCGGCAGGCCGTGGGCGGGTTGATCGGGCTCGGGACGTCGCCCTGGAGACGGATCCGCTCGCGCTGGTGGCGGCGCTTGGTGTCGGGCACCGGGACCGCGGAGAGCATCGCCACGGTGTAGGGGTGGCGCGGGCGGTCGTAGAGGTCGTCGCGGTCACCGATCTCGACGATCTTGCCGAGGTACATCACCGCCACCCGGTCCGAGACGTGGCGTACGACGGACAGGTCGTGCGCGATCATCACGTAGGTCAGGTCGAGCTCTTGCTGGAGGTCCTCGAGGAGGTTGACGACCTGCGCCTGGATCGACACGTCGAGCGCCGAGACCGGCTCGTCGGCCACGATCAGCCTGGGCTTGAGAGCCAGCGTGCGGGCGATGCCGATGCGCTGGCGCTGCCCCCCGGAGAACTCGTGCGGGTAGCGGTTGTAGTGCTCGGGGCTCAGGCCGACCGTCTGCAGCAGCGCCTGCACGGCCTTCTTGCGGCCACCCTCCGGCTCCACGCCCTGCAGCTTGTACGGCGCACCGACGATCTTGCCGACCGTGTGCCGGGGGTTCAACGACGAGTAGGGGTCCTGGAAGATCATCTGGATGTCGCGTCGCAGCGGCCGCATCCTCCCGTCGGAGAGATGGGTGATGTCCTTGCCCTCGAAGGTGACCTTGCCCGCCGTCGGCTCAAGCAGCCGCGTGATCAGGCGTGCAGTGGTGCTCTTCCCGCACCCCGACTCGCCCACGATCGAGAAGGTCTCTCCGCGGCGGACGGTGAAGCTCACGCCGTCGACCGCCTGAACGGCACTCTTGCTGCCGCTCAGGAAGCCGCCCTTGATCGGGAAGTGCTTGACCAGGTCCTCCACCTCGAGCAGGTTCTCGCGCTCCCGGTCCGGTGTCCGGCTGGCGTGCCGGGGGGTGGTGGTCGTGTCCACCGCGGGGGTGGGTTCCGTCTCTGAAGTGGTCACGAGAGCCTCGGGGAGATCTCCTGCGCCCAGATCTTCTGGCGCTCGGCGGGCGGGATGTGGCAGGCGACGAAGTGGTCGCCACCGTTGTCGTGGAGGTCGGGCCGCTCCACCAGGCAGGCCGAACCGACGCGCGGCTGGAAGTCGCAGCGCGGGTTGAACGCACACCCCTCAGGCACCTGGATCAGGCTCGGCGGCGTGCCCTTGATCGGCAGCAGCCGGTCGGTGGGCGCCTTGTCGAAGCGTGGCATCGACCCCAGCAGTCCCCATGTGTAGGGGTGCTCGGGCGAGTTGAACAGCTGCTCCGCACTGCCGTACTCGGCGGCCCGGCCGGCGTACATCACCAGGATGTCGTCGGCCAGCTCGGCGACGACCCCGAGGTCGTGGGTGATGATCACGACCGCGGAGTCGAACTCCTTCTGCAGGTCGCGGATCAGGTCGAGGATCTGCGCCTGCACGGTGACGTCGAGGGCCGTCGTCGGCTCGTCGGCGATCAGCAGGTCGGGGTCGCAGGACAGCGACATCGCGATCATCGCGCGCTGGCGCATACCGCCCGAGAACTGGTGCGGGAAGGCGTCCACGCGCTTGCCCGGCTCCGGGATGCCGACCCGGTCCAGCATCTCGATGGCGTGCGCGCGGGCTGCCTTCCTGGAGACGTCGTTGTGGATGCGGTAGGCCTCGACGATCTGGTTGCCGACCGTGTAGAAGGGATGCATCGAGGACAGTGGGTCCTGGAAGATCATCGCCATGTTCTTGCCGCGCAGCTTGCGGACCGTCTCCTTGTCCGCACCCACGAGCTCCTGACCGCCGAGCTTGATCGAGCCGGAGATGTGCGCGTTCTTCGCGGTGTGCAGGCCCATGACCGCCATGCTCGTCACCGACTTGCCGGAGCCGGACTCCCCCACGATGCCGAGGGTCTGGCCCCGGTCGAGGTGGAAGGACAGCCCGTCGACGGACTTCACCACCCCGTCGTCGGTCGTGAAGTGCACCTGGAGGTCGGCCACCTCGAGGTAGTGACTGCCCGGGGAGGGAGCCGGTCCTCGCGAGGACTCGGGAGTCAGCGTCGTCACTTGGTCCTCACTCTCGGGTCGATCACGGCATAGAGCAGGTCGACGACGAGGTTCGCGATCGCCACGAACACGGCGATGAGCAGCACCACGCCCAGCACCTGGGGCAGGTCGTTGTTCTTCGTCCCGTCGATCGCCAGCTGTCCGAGACCGGGCAGGCCGAAGACGGTCTCGGTGAGTACGGCGCTGCCGATGAGCAACCCGAAGTCGAGGCCGAAGATGGTGACGATCGGGGTCAGGGCGGCACGCAGCCCGTGCTTGACCACGACCCTGCGTTCTCGAAGGCCCTTGGCGCGCGCCGTACGGATGTAGTCCTCGCCCATGGTCTCGAGCATGCCAGCGCGGGTGAGCCGGGCGTACTGCGCGGAGAACAGCAGCGCCAGCGTGATCCACGGCAGCAGCAGGCCGTGGGCCCACTCCAGGGGGTTGTCGCTCAGCTTGGTGTACTGGCCGCCCGGTGGCGTCCAGCCCAGCTTGTAGCTGAACAGCGACAGCGACATGACGCCGGTCCAGAAGATCGGCATGGAGACACCGGCCAGCGCGACGGTCATCGCCGCACGGTCGAAGAAGGAACCGCGCCGCAGTGCCGACAGCACGCCGGTGGCGACGCCGAACGTCAGCCAGAGCACGGCAGCGCCGACCGCGAGGGAGAAGGAGACCGGGAGACGCCGCATGATCTCGGGCGTGACCGGGTCCTTGTTGCGGAAGCTGTAGCCCAGGCAGGGGCGCGGGCACTTCTCGACCCCTGACCCGATGTCGAACTCCGTGCCGTTGACCACGCCGGTCAGCCAGTGCCAGTACTGCACGGGCACCGGGTCGTAGAACCCGAGCCGTTGGGCCGTCTGCTCCACCGTGGCTCCGGTGGCGGTGCGACCGACGTAGCGCGTGGCCAAGGTCTCGGGGGTGGCGCCTGCCAGTCGCGGCATCAGGTAGAAGATCGCGAACGTGATCATGGTGATCACGATGACGAGTCCGACCGCGGCGATCAGGCGCCGGATGATGTAGCTGATCAAGTTCTCGGCTGGGCGACCGGCCCCGCCCCGGGATCAGCTCCCGGAGCGGGACCGGCCACCATGGCCTTCACCTACCTTCGGTGTGGTCGATGCATGAGCGAGCTACTGCTTGACACCCATCGCGGTGTAGTCGTAGTAGCCCCACGCCTCGTTGACGAACACGTTGGTGGTGTTCTTCGAGCGGAGCAGCACCGACTTGGCGTAGACACCGGGGTAGATGACCGCCTCTTCCATGACGCGCTTGTCGATCTGGCCCCAGAGCTCGTCGCGCTTGGCCTGGTCCTGCTCCACGGTGGCCTGGTCGATCATCTTGTCGACCTCGGGGATCCGGACGGAGGTGTTCGAGGAGCCGCCGGTCTCCCGGATGACCCGGCTGTCGACGATCTGCGACAGGAAGCCGTAGCCGTCGTTCCAGTCGGCACCCCAACCGTTGGCGCAGAGGCCGAGGTTGTTCTTCACCACGTAGGACGGGAGTCCACAGGTGGCGGAGAAGTAGTCACCGGAGGGCAGCGCCTTCGGGGTCACCTTGATGCCGATCTTGCCCAGCGACTGCTGGAACGCCTCGGCGGTGGCCTTCTCCTTGGGGCGGTCGTCGCGGTAGCCCATCGTCGTCTCGAAGCCGCCCTCCTGGCCACAGGCCTTGAGGGCCTCCTTCGCCTTGGCCTCCTGGCCACCGGGGTTGTCCTTGACCCCGTAGAGGTCGAAGTCCTGGTAGCCCGGGATCATCGGGGGCATCACGGTGCTGGCGATCTCGCCGCCGGCGAACTTGCCGCCGTAGGCGTTCTGGTAGAGCCGCGGGCTCATGCCGTACTCGACTGCCTTGCGGCACTCGATGTTGTCGAAGGGCTTCACCGTCGGGTTGATCGAGGTGTACCAGAGGCGCGCGATCGTCGGGTTGTCCGCGCGGTTCATCAGGGTCTGGTCCTTGAGCACCTTCGTCAGGGCGGCCGGCTGGACGCCGGTTCCGGCTATGTCGACGTCGAGGGTGCCCGCGATGATCTGGTTGTCCACGTCGTCCGGCGCCATGTTGACCTTGACGGTCATCTGGTCCGGCAGCGCCTTGCGGTTGGGGTCGGTCGACGCGTCCCAGTTGGGGTTGCGCACGAGGGTGAAGCCCGTGGTCGGGTTGTAGTTGCCCTGGAACATGTAGGGCCCCGAGGAGATGACGTGGTTCTTGTACTTCGCGCCGGTGTCCTTGGCCTGCGGCACCGGGGCCGTCTGCGGCAGCTGGGCCAGGTAGTCGAAGCCCGCGAACGGCGTCTTGAGGTGGAAGACGATCGTCGAGTCGTCGGGCGTCTCGATGGCGGAGTCGGTGTTCATCCCCTTGCTGCGGTAGGGGCCGTCGTAGCCCTTCGGCAGGTTGAGCATGCCCTCGAAGTACGCCGGGCCGTTGGGGAAGGTCTTCTTGTCCGTGGACCGGAGAACGGCGTACTTGACGTCCTTCGAGGTGATCGGCGAACCGTCCTCGAACTTCAGACCCGGCTTGAGGGTGTAGGTCCACGTCTTGCCGCCGTCGCTGGACTTGCCGAGGTCCTCGGCGAGGTCGGGGGTGAGCTCGAGACCCGCCTTGCCCGGCTCGGACTTGAAGACGACGAGGGTGCGCGCGTAGTTGCGCAGCATGTCCCAGGAGTAGCCGTAGTAGGTCTCACCGGGGTCGACGGTGTCGCCCCACTCACCGGCGAGGCCGAACTTGAGCGTGCCGCCCTTGGCGTCCGACGGGCTGGCGACGCTTCCGATGGCGCTGTTGTCGAGCTTGGGTGCGCCACCGCCTCCACCGCCGTCGCTGCTGGAACCGCAGGCGCTGAGGCCCAGGGCCGCAACTGCGGCCAGGGCCACGGCTGCTCTCTTACGCGTGATGCGCATCATCCATACCTTCCTTCTGGTCCGGCCCTGAACTCACAGGGTCGCGGCTGGTCGCCCGGTGGTCACCGGCCCCTGGGATCGAACGCGTCGCGCAGTCCGTCCCCGAAGAGATTGAAGGCCAGCACCGTGGCGAAGATCGCCAGGCCGGGCCAGAACATGAAGTGTGGAACCGTGTAGAAGGTGACGGCGTCGGCGAGCATGCCGCCCCAGCTCGCGGTGGGCGGCGGGATGCCCACGCCGAGGAACGACAGGGCTGCCTCGAAGAGGATGTTGGTGGGGATGATCAGCGTCGAGTAGACGAGGATCGGCGCCAGCAGGTTGGGCAGCAGCTCGGTGAACAAGATGTAGGGGCGCCTGGCTCCCAGGCTGCGGGCGGCCTCGACGTACTCGCGTTCACGCAGCGAGATGGTCTGGCCACGCACGATCCTGCCGATGTAGGGCCAGTTGAAGAACCCGATCACGAAGATGAGCAGTCCCAGTCGCAGCGGCAGGCCGGAGAACCCGAACGCCTTGTCGGGGAAGACGCCGGACAGGGCGATCGCGAAGACGAGCAGCGGGAAGGCCAGGAACATGTCCATGATCCGGCTCAGGATCGCGTCGACCCATCCCCCGAAGAACCCGGCGATGATGCCGACCGTGGTGCCGATCGCCACCGAGAGCATCGTGGCCAGGATCGCGATGAGCAGCGAGATGCGGGCTCCGTAGAGAACCCTGCTGAAGATGTCGCGACCGCTCACGGTCTCCAGGCCCATCGGGTGCCGCCAACTCATCCCGCCGAAGTCACCGGCCGGGATGTTCGGGATGTAGGGACTGAGCAGGTCCTCGTGGTAGGCGTTCGGCGGGCCGCCGGTGATCTTGACGATGAGCGGCGCGAGGATCGCGACCAGGATCAGGAACACGATGAAGGCGCCACCGGCGAGGGCGACCTTGTCTCGACGCAGCTTTCCCCACGCGATCTGGCTGAGGGAACGCCCCTCGATCTGCTTCTCCCCGACCAGGACGGCCTCGGGATCGGCGTGGGACAGGCTCGGGTCCTCCAACGCGCTCAGGACGGCCTCCCCAGGATCGCTGCGGCTCAATCAGGTCGCCGGGTGCGGGGACCGGGCTCAAACCTCGTCCTGCGACCACAGCGGGTCAAGAGGCCACTCACCCCGTTGCCGAATCGTGACCGCACACCGGAATCTGAAGGTCGCCCTGAATCGGAACAAGGACCACGATGTCACGCTCTGTCCTGGTTAGCTCGCGGGTATGACCGAGCCGAAGGTCCCCAGTGAGTCAGCGGCGTGCGGCGCGCAACGCACGCAGGCCCCACGACCCCAGGACGACCGCGATGACCACATTGACCACGATCAGCACACCGTGCGCGACGAAGTACCCGGTCGGACGGTCCTCCTCGGTCTGGACGAGCGCCTTGGTGAACTGGGCGTAGGTCACGACGTTCCACGCCGCGACGGCCAGGAGGACGAGGGCGTGCTTGCGTTCGAGCTTCACCCGTTCAGCCTAGGCGCGTGCGGTTCGCCGTGCGCCCAGGGGTCAGCCGGTCTCCGAGCTCTTCAGCGACGGGTCACCACGATCCGCGCACCGTTGCGCGGAACGCTGGTGATGTTGCGGACCTTGGGCGAGTCCGTCGCCCCGGGAGGGATGGCCACGTCGTACGCCGTCAGCACCTCGCGCAGCACGGCGACGCCCTCCATCAGGGAGAAGCCGGCGCCGATGCAGCGTCGTACGCCGCCACCGAAGGGGATCCAGGTGTTCGTGGCGACCTCGCCCTCCAGGAAGCGCTCCGGTCGGAACCGCCCGTGGTCGGGATGGCTGGTCTCGGACTCGTGGGCCAGGATGATCGAGGCGGCCACGTTGGTGCCGCGGGGCAGGTCGATCCCGCCGATCGTCGCTGGCGCCATGAGGTGCCGCACCACCATGGGGATCACCGGGTGCAGCCGCATCGACTCCTTGAGCACGGCCTCGAGATGGTCGGCGTCCCCGGCAGCTGCGGCGTCACGTGCCTTCGCCTCCTGCGCCGGGTCCTTGCCGAGCTCGTACAGCGCCCAGGCGAGCGCGGTGGCGGTGGTCTCGTGGCCCGCGAGCAGCAGCGTGACCAGCTGGTCGCGGAGCTCCTCGTCTGTGAGACCGGCTCCCGACTCGTCCTCGACCTGCAGCAGCCGTGAGAGCACGTCGGACCGGTCGGCCAGGTCGGTGGCCCGGCGACGCTCGTCGATCTCGGAGAAGATCACCCGGTCGAGCTCGATCTGGTTCTCCACGGTGCGACGCCAGGGGCCGAACTTCTGCAGGCGGGGGTACCCCCAGCCCAGGAAGACGAGCGGCGGGATGTCTACCGTGTTGTTGACGAGTGGCCGGAGCTCGGCCAGCCGGGCCTCGTCGGTGACCCCGAAGACGACCTGCAGGATCACCTCGAGCGTGAGGGCGTTCATCCGCCCCAGGGACTCGAACGCCTTCCCCTCGCGCCAGCCGCTCACCTCGGCCTTGGCCAGGCCGCTGACGAGGTCCTCGTAGCCGCGCAACGCCTGACCGTTGAAGGCCGGCATCAGCAGCTTGCGGGCGCGCTTGTGCTGGGCGGAGTCCACGAGGAGCAGGGAGTGCTCCCCCATGACCGGACCGAGGATGGCGTTCCCCTTGCCCGCGTGGAACACCTCGGGGTCGCCCGCGAAGATCTCCTTGACGTGCTCGGGCCGGCTGAAGACCACCATGTTGCGACCCTCGGGCAGGATCTTGATCGAGAAGACGTCGCCGTAGCGCCGGTGCAGGGCGGGGATGAACTGGTGCCGGAAGCGGAGCAGCCCGATGCTCTGCAGCAGGGTGTGCATCCGCGGGCCGGGCGGCAGCGCCTTCGGGCTCGGCCGCGCGCCGCGACCCCCTGCCGTGCGCACGGGGCGCATCTTGGCGAAGCGTTGCTCGGTCACGGTCTCGGTTCGCATACGCAGAGTATGCCGTCGTTCCGTGGGCCGGGCGAGGGGCTGTCCAGCGCCACCTCGCCCGGGCAACGCGTCGAGCAGGCCGCCCGGTTGGTCAGCCGCCGAGCAGCTGGAACGCCTTGACCAGGGTCTGCCACAGTCCGTAGGCCAGCGGCACCGCTACGATCAACCAGGCCAGCACGATCAGCAGCGTGGGGGTGGGCCTGTCGGCTCCCTCGGTGGGTCCGGTGGTCATGTCAGTTCCCGCCTCTCGCCATCGCGGCCTGTTGATCAGGCGCGTCGCGGGACCCGGCCCGCACGGCCTCCTTGTCGAAGTGCTTCTCCCCCACCGGCCTGATCAGCAGGTTCGCCACGAACCCCACGGCCAGCACCCCGACCATCGTGAACAGACCCAGGTGGTAGTCGTCGGCGACGAGCCTCCCGGGCTCGCCGGCGGCGTCGAGGAACCCGTTGACGATGAGCGGTCCGACCACGCCGGCAGCTGCCCAGGCGGTGAGGAGGCGACCGTGGATGGCGCCCACCTCGAGCGTGCCGAACAGGTCCTTGAGGTACGCGGGGACGGTCGCGAACCCACCGCCGTAGTAGGAGATGATCACCAGCGCGAGGATCACGAAGATCGCGGTCGACTGCTGGCCCACCGTCGCCAGCAGCACGTAGAGCACCAGCCCGACGCCGAGGTAGATCATGTAGGTGGGCTTGCGGCCGATGAGGTCGGACAGGCTCGACCACACGAACCGCCCGGCCATGTTCGCCAGGCTGAGCATGCCGACGAACCCGGCCGCCTCGGCGGCCGAGACCGAGGAGGTGCCGCCGTCCGAGCGGAAGAAGTCCTGGATCATCGGCGCTGCCTGCTCCAGGATCCCGATGCCCGCCGTCACGTTGCAGAACAGCACGATCCACAGCAGCGCGAACTGCGGCGTCCTGATCGCCTGCGACGCGCGCACCAGGGCACCGTTGCGGCCCGGCTGCTGCACCGAGGCCTCACCCTCGGCATAGCCGGGAGGGATGCGCACCAGCGCGGCCCCGATCAGCATGAAGACGACGTAGACGAGGCCGAGCGTGAGGAAGGTGCTCGCCAGTGCCGTGCCGTTGGCCACCGCGTTCTTGTCGTCGGGGCTGAATCCTGGGTCGAAGACGCCGAGCAGCTTGTTGGTGGCCGGAGACGCGATCAGCGCGCCGCCGCCGAAGCCCATGATCGCCATGCCCGTGGCCAGGCCCGGCCGGTCGGGGAACCACTTGATCAGTGTCGAGACCGGGGAGATGTAGCCGATGCCCAGACCGATGCCGCCGATCACGCCGTACCCCAGGTAGAGGATGGGGAGGCTGCCCAGCGCGATGCCCAGGGAGCCGACGAGGAAGCCGGAGCCCCAGCACAGCGCCGCGGCGACCATCGCCTTGCGGGGGCCGACTCGCTCGACCCAGGTGCCGAGCACGGCGGCGGAGAGGCCCAGCATCACGATGGCGATCGAGAAGATCCACGCGATCGCAGTCTGCGAGGAGTCGAAGTGGGCCACCAGCGACGTCTTGAACACCGAGAACGCGTAGACCTGGCCGATGGAGAGGTGGACGGCCAGGGCGGCAGGCGGGATCAGCCACTTGCTGTATCCGGGCCTCGCGACCGAGCGGCTCTTGTCCAAGAACGCCAGCATGCTGCCTCCGGAGGGCGGGGTGTGGTCTGGCTCACGTACCCGCCTCACACGTCGTGGAAACCTGCACCACCACCTAGGGCCCGCGGTGGTCAGTCGATCAGGCCAGCGGCGCGCGCGAGAGCGGCTGCCTCGGTGCGGCTGGCCGCCCCGAGCTTGGCCATCAGGTTGGAGACATGGACGCTCACCGTCTTCGCCGAGATGAACAGCTGTCTCCCGATCTCCCCGTTGCTCCTCCCGGTCGCCACCAGGACGAGGATCTCCCGCTCGCGGGGCGTGAGGGTGCCGGCCACGGCGCCGGAGCGGGCCACCCCCAGCTCGTCGAGGAGCGGCGTGGCACCCAGGCGTGCCGCCAGGTGCCGGGCAACGGCCGCCTCCTCCTGGCCGCGCCGGGCGTCACCGGCGGCCCGCAGCACGGCCGACAGCCGGGTACGCGCGCGGGCCTCCTCGTGGGGATGGCCCAGCTCGGCGAAGCGCTCCGCCACCTCACGCCACCGGCCGACCAGCGCGCGCAGGTCGACCCGATCACCCAGCAGCCAGGCGAGACGGAGCTCCTCGGCGCGGAGCCGCGCCTCCCAGGCACGACCCTCGGGCCCGAACGGCCGCTCGAGCCCGACCCGGTCGGCCAGCACCCGCTCGGCATCCGCGACGAGTCGCGACGCCGTGGCGCGCACGTCGTCCCGTCCGGCGGTCGGCGTTCGCGGAGCCTCGTCGGCCAGTGCCGCGAGCGCCAGGGCTGCCAGTCGCAGGCGGGCGCCGAAGGCCTCGGTCCACAGCGGGACGAGGACACCGCAGACATCGTCGTACATCGCCACGGCGGCGGCCGCGCCGTCGCGGAGCGAGAGCAGCTCGATGGCGGCCGCACCGCCGACCACCGCGATCATCCCCTCCCGGTGCCAGCGCTCACGGATGGCAGGGAGCCGGTTCAGCGCCGAGACGTCACCGCGTCCTGCGGCCACCGAGAGGGCGACGGCCTCCAGCATGGCGCGCGGCGTCGGTGGCGGGTCCTCGGCGCCGTGGTCGACGATGCGCAGCGCCTCGTCCCACTCCCCGCGCATGTGGGCCATCACGCCCGCGTGGGTGCGGCCACTGATGCCCTGGATCGTCCAGGGTCGGCCGATCTCGCGCGCGAGCCGTGCTGCGTCCAGGAAGTTCTCCTGGGCGTCGGCCAGGGCGCCGTAGTCGTACTCGAGGCCGCCGGCGCGCAGCCAGCCGCGCATCTCGCTGACCACGTCCTCACGCGCACGGGCCTCCTCGATGATCCGCTTGAGCTCGGCGCGGCTGCCCTCACCGAAGTCGAGGTGCTGGCCCAGCCACGTGAGCGTGAGCCCCACCTCTGCCGCGACCCTGGCGATGCCGAGCCGGTCGGCCAGCTCGAGAGCCTGGTCGGCGTAGGTGCGGGCACCCTCGAAGTCGTCGTCCCAGACCAGCGCCAGGGCGTGCATCGCGAGGATCCGGGCACGCAGCTCGGTCTCGCCCGGACCGACGAGGCCGAGCGCCTCCATCGTCACCAGGCTGGCGCGGACGTCGGTCTCGGTCGAACGCAGTGCCTCGACGCGTGCGAGGAGAAGGCGAGCCCGCGCGGTCGCCGGGACCTCGGGAGGCAGGCGCTCCAGGTGGGAGTCGACGAGGGCGAGCGCCGTCTCCGGCCGGCCGGCACTGCACAGCGCGTCCACGGTCCGGGCCACCAGCTCGGCCTCGTCGGGCGGCTCGTCGAGCTGGGGGGCTGCGCGTTCGTAGATCTCCAGTGCCTTGGCGAAATGCCTCGCGGCCTCGTCCGGTCCACCGGACCCCAGCGCCTGCTCACCTGCCTCGACGCTCGCCTGCAGGGCGGTGGGCAGGTCGTGGGAGGCCAGGGCGTGCCGGGCCAGGCTTGCCGCGCCCTCCCTGCCGTGGAGCTCACGCACCGCAGCGGCGTACGAGGTGTGGAGGCGCATGCGTTCGCCAGGCAGCAGGTCGTCGTACACCGCCTCACCGAGCAGTGCGTGCCGGAAGGCGTACTGGTCGGCACCGGTCCGCACCAGCACGTGGCCGTCGATCGCCTCGCGCAACGCGAGCTCCAA
>NZ_JAOPXP010000232.1 GCF_025965085.1 Marmoricola sp. | reverse complement strand
CTTCTTCTCCTTCTTGTAGGCCCGCACCTTCTCCAGGGAGGCCTCGTCGACCACGTCGGCGACCGAGCGGTAGCCCTCGAGGCTGTAGTCGCCGACGACCGACTCCCATCCCTCGGGGCGTACGTCGAGCTGCTTGGCCAGCAACGCGACGAAGATCTGGGCCTTCTGCTTCCCGAACCCCGGCAGCGCGGTCATCCGCCTGAGCAGGCTCTCTCCGTTCGCTGCCTCGGTCCAGATGCGCTCGGCCCGGCCGTCGTACTCGTCCACCACGACCTGCGCCACGGCCTGGAGCCGCCCGGCCATCGAGCCGGGGAAACGATGCACGGCCGGGGGCTCGGAGCACAGGGAGGCGAACTGCTCGGGGTCGGCGGCCGCGATCTCGGAAGGCTCGAGGCTCCCGAATCGTTCCAGCACCTTCGCCGGCCCGGCGAAGGCCCGCTCCATGGGGAACTGCTGGTCGAGCAACATTCCAATAAGAACAGCAAACGCTGAGTCGTCGAGTACTTGGTTTGCCCTCGCGTCACCAGTCAGGTTTAACCCCATCAGCCCATTATGCCCTCGGGCACTCGGCTACTGCGGTCGCCGCACCTGCCGGCCAAGCGCAGGCGTGCCCCTGGAGGTCGTGACGCTGGAACCGGTGCGACGCCGGGCGAGTTCGGCCGGCGACGTCTACGAGCGCAGACGAGGTCGGGCCGCGCGAGCCGCGTTCGGCCGCAGACCGTAGATGGTCACAGTGGACATCCGGGACCCGGGCTGCGAGCAAGAAGGCAGGTCGTGCCAGAGGACCCCACCGTCATCGTCCTGGGCCGCTTCGTGGCGTTGGGGAAGGGCCCGCCAGCGAAGGGTCTGAGCTCTGCGATTTCGAGGAGCTGACGCCGAGCCGCGGGTCGCCCCGGCGCAGTACGGTCCTATCGGCCCATGCTCATCATGACGACCCCGGCGAAGACGATGACGACGCCCCCGGCCTGTAGGTCGCCAAGGCGTTCGCCGAGCACAATGCGCGCGAGCACCACCGTGACGGCTGGATACAGCGAACCGAGGACAGAGACCACGGTGACCTCTGCCTCACCGAGCGCATAGGTGAGGCAGAGGTAGGCCGTCACGTCTGCGAGGGCGATGAGGACGAGCTTTGGGGCCCCACCCCTGAGGTCGATGGCACCGGCGCCGGACCTCAAGCACATCACTCCAGTCGCCAGCGGGAGGGCTGTGGCAGCCTTCATCGCGAAGAGCGTCGGCAACAAGTTGGACGCAGCGGCCTCGGCCAGGAAGGTCAGCGACGCGCCGAAGCAGATTGCCGCGCCACAGGCCAGGAGAAGCGGACGAGGGCCCGACACGGCACGCAACTCAGGGCCACTGGCGAGGACCACCCCCGTCACGGCCACCGCGATGCCGACCCCTTGCAGCGACGACGGGGAGTCACCTGTCATTAGCCCCCAGGTCAGCGGCACGACCACGCCGAGCGCCGTGATGGGCGCGACGATTCCCATCGTCCCCGTCGCCAGCGCTGAGTAGAACACGATGAGCCCGCCCGCCAAGGTCAGTCCGGACGCGATCGCCCACGGCACGTAGTCCAGGGAGGGCGACGGCGGGCGCAGGATCAGCATGAGCACGAGCACGACGGCAGCAGCGCCGGCCTGGGAGGCTGCCGCAACAACGACCACGGGCACGCGCTTGGTGACGTAACCGCCGAGGAAGTCGGCGCCGCCGCCCAGCACCGAGGACAGAACGGCGACCAAGATGGCTACCACGACGGCGCTTCGTCCAGAGCCGTCAATCGGGTCTCGGGTCTGGTTCCGGCGACCGGCGGGACGTCATCCCCACGGCGACGCTCGACAGCTCCCGCACGCGGCCGAAAACCGCGTCCCGGACGTCTCATTCGCTCTGGGCCGTGGACCGGCACGACACCGAGCCGGCTGCACTCATGAAAGGGCTGTGCCGCCGTTCGAGCCCTTCATCGATCTTGATGTCCGCCGAGCTACGAGGCTCGTTCGAAAGCGGTAGCGATCTCCCCGGTAGTGCACGACGCTCAGATCCACTGGGCGTCCCCCACGATCGAGCGCGACTTGAGAGAACTGGAGCAACGGCCAACCCGGTTCGACGCAGAGGAGCGCAGCCTGTTCGTCGTCCGCCGCAACCGCCTGAACGCTGGCGGTGCACCGAACCGGCTCGGCATCGGCCTCACGCAAGACGGCGTAGAGCGAGCTGTCCGTGAAGTCGACGTGCGCGAGTTGGGGCGCGAGGATGAGGGGGACACGGCTGTGGTCGATGGCGATGGCGACGTCGTCCAAGAGTCGCAGGCGCCGAAGGTCCAACATCTCTGACCCCGGTGCGACACCTAAGGCTTCGGCCTCGTCAAGATCTGCTCTCCTGACCTCTCGGTGCAAGACCTTGGCGCCCGCGAAGAAGCCTCGCTCACGACCCAGGTCCGTGAAGCTCAGCAGCACGTTACCGGGCTCGCCCACGGGTCCCCCGGCGACGAACCATCCCCGTCCGGCCGCCGACTGCAGCAGCTCGTCGTCCACCAAGGACATCAGTGCTCGCCTCAGGGTCATGCGACTCACTCCCAGGTCCTCGCACAGACGCCGTTCGGATGGCAACTTCTCCCCCGGCGCATAGGCGCCGCTCGCGACCGCTTCGGCGATCGTGTCCCGCACCTGCTGGTGCAGGGGGTCACTCGCGTCGCCCGAGTACATCGCCCTCGACCGTTTCATGGCTTCCTCCTCTCATGCGCTCAAGGACCTTCAGACATGCGCGCGTCGTCAGGCAACAGGAAGGTTCGCTCCTCGTCGAATCGCAACCCGACCTCGTCACCGATGGCATGTGCGGTGTGGCTGTCGATCCCGTGGTCGTGCGCCCGCACGAGGTGCTCTCCGAGCCGGACGCGATACTCCATCACGGAGCCGAAGAAGGCTGCGTCCACCACGGTAGCCCGAGGTCCCTCGGAGACCGGCACGATGCGGACGCCCTCGGGGCGGGCTACGAAAAGTTCCGATTCCCCGACCCTGGGGTGGTGACCGGGGACCTGGGCGGCAGTGCCCGAGAACACCACCCCGTCGCTCGTGCGGGACACCGGGATCAGGTTGGCGTCCCCTACGAAGCGCGCGACATGGGCAGTCGCTGGCCGGTGGTAGAGGTTCTCGGGGGCGTCGATCTGCTCGAAGGTGCCGTCGCGCATGACCACCACTCGGTCGGACATGGACATGGCCTCCTGCTGATCGTGCGTCACGTAGAGGAAGGTCGCGCCACTCTCTCGATGGATCCGCCGCAACTCGGCCTGCATGTCGAGTCGCACCTTCAGATCCAGCGCAGACAGCGGTTCATCGAGCAGAAGCAGGCTGGGCCGGTTCACCAGTGCACGAGCCAGGCTCACTCGCTGGGCCTGGCCACCGCTCAGGTGCGCAGCGCCGCGCTCGGCGAGGTGACCGAGCCTGACCAGGTCGAGCGCCTCGGTTACGCGCTGCTTCGCCTCGCTCTTCTTGATCCCGGCGATCCTCAGCCCGAAGCCGACATTGTCGAACACGTTGAGGTGCGGGAAGAGCAGGTAGCGCTGGAACACCGTGTTCACCCTTCGCTTGTGCGGCGGAAGCCTCGTGAGCTCCTCACCGCGCAACGTCACGGAACCTGATGTGGGTGACTCGAAGCCGGCGATGATGCGCAGCAACGTCGTCTTGCCACACCCACTGGGACCGAGGAGCGTGATGAACTCGCCTTCCCGGACGTCCAGGGAGACTCCGGAGAGGATGTCGTTCTTGCCGAAGCGCTTGACAACATCGCGCACCTTGAGTAGATCGGTCACTTCAGGACACCCTTCCTAGTGGTACGGCGGAGCGCCACCAGCCCGGCTACGAGAAGCGTCGCTAGAAGCGTGATGAGCACTAGCATCGAGGCGATCGCGTTGATGGACGGGTCCACCGAGCGACGCATGCTCGACCAGATCACCAACGGCGTCGTGCTCTGGGACCCGATCACGAAGAACGTGACCACGAACTCGTCGAAGCTCAGGGCGAACGCGAGCACGGAGCCCGCCAGGAGGACCGGCCACACCATCGGGAACGTCACTCGACTGAACCGCTGTAGACGACTGGCCCCGAGATCTGCCGCGGTCTCCTCGTAGCCGGGGTCGATCCGGTCCAGCGCCGCGCGGCCAATCAGGACGAAGTAGGGGAAGGTGAAGACGAAGTGGGCGGCCATCACCGTGTAGAGGGAGAGCGGCACGTCGACCTGGGCGAACAGGGAGAGCAGCGACAGGCCGAGAAAGAGACCCGGCAGGGTGATGGGGGCGAAGAACAGCACCGCTGTGAACGCCCGCCACCGCGCAGGAGCGAGGGTGAGGGCGAACGACGCCAGAGTTCCCAGGACGGTGGTGGTGACTGCGACGACCGCGGCGACGAAGAAGCTGTTCTGCAACGACCCCAGGTACACCTGGCTGGTCAGCACGCTTCGGTACCAGCGAAGGGAGAGACCCTCGATGGGGAACGACAGGGAGGCGCCGGAGTTGAACGAGAACAGCACCAGGATGGCGATCGGGACGAAGAGGAACAACATCACCGCGAAGACGCCGCTCCACGCCAAGATGCTGCTCGTGTGCCGCCTCACTGTCGGATCTCCACCTTGTCCAGGCCGGTCATTCGGAGCAGCGAGTTGAGGGCGAGGTAGGCCAAGAAGAACATGGCCAGCACGAGGATCGACATCGCGGCGCCGAGCGGGTAGTCACCGAACTGCGTGAACGACTGCTGGATCTTCAAGCCCACCATGCTGCCCCGGATCCCCCCGAGGAACTGAGGCGTCACATAGTCGCTGGCTGCGAGGACGAACGTGTAGAGAAAGCCTGTCACCATGGCCGGTGCCATAAGCGGGATCACCACGCGCGCCCACCGCCGGTAGGAGTTGGCACCCAGGTCAGCGCTGAGCTCCAGCAGGGTGGCCGGGACGTTGCGCAGCGCAGCGTAGGTCACCAGCGCGACGTACGGCACGAAGATGTGCACCAGTGCGATGACCACCGCCGCGCGGGTGTAAAGCAATGACCCGGGGGCGATCCCGAAGATCTCGAGCACCGGCGCGAGGGCCCCCTGCTTGGCGAGGATGGCGCGCCAGGCGTAGATGCGCACCAGGTAGCTGACGAAGAGCTCGACAACGACCATGAACAGGAGCACGTACTCCAAGCGCCCGGCCTTGAACCGGATCACGTAGGCCAGCGGGACGCCCATGACCAGGCACAGGACACCGGTCACGGCTCCCGTGAACAGTGCGTTGAACGTCAGACGCCACGTCGACGAGTCGCCGAGTGCCTCGCGGTAGTTCTCCAACGTGGGCACCGCGGTCACCTCGTAGGTACCGCCCTGGAGGAACGAGAACACCAGGAAGATCACGACCGGCGCCACGAACAGCACGAGCAGACCGAGCCCGGCGGGCGTCGACAGCAGCACCCCGAGACGAGCGTGTCCGGCAGCTTCCTGGTGGGAGTTCTCGTGGCTTGACGTCATCGGCCTCGCCTCAGTCGCCCGACTGGATCTTGGCGAACTCTTTCAGCCACATCTCCCGGTTGACCTCGTTGTCGTCGTCCGGCAGGCCGTAGAGGCCGGCCGTCTCGAACTGGGCAGCGAAGCCCTCGTCGTACGCCGTGGCATAGATGTCACGGGTCTCGGCGTTCAGCTGCTCGGCGGCGTCCATCTCCACGACCCCGCCGACGAGCGCCTGGGCCGCCTTGGCCTGGACCTTCGGGTCGAGGGCCGCGTTGATCCAGGCCAGCACTGTTTCCGTGTTGTCGGAGCTGTTGGCGATCGCCCACGAGTCGCAGAAGCTGTAGGAGCCTTCGCTCGGGATGGTGGTGGCGATCTTCGTGCCCTTGGGCTTCGCGAAGGAGGTGATCGCCGCCCAACCGGCGAAGTCGACGACCACGTCGCCGGCCACGAACTGATTGGTGAGGTCACCGAAGGAGGCGGCGAAGCCAGGGGTCTGGGCGCGCATCTTGCGCAGGAACTTGAGAATCTCCGCGAACTCGGACCGGGTGTAGTTCGGCGGCGTCATCCCGAGGATCACTCCGGTCAGCGTGATTGCGCCCGTGGGGTCTGGGTTCCAGCCGACCTTGCCCTTGAACTCATCCTTGAGCAGGTCCTCCCATGCCTCGGGCGGATCGATCTTGTCGGGCAGGTAATCACACGTCGTGGTCCCCCATGTGAAGGGCACGGCGTACCGCTTCCCATCGGAGACCCAGAACTGCTTCGCCGCCTCGGACGTCTTGAAGAAGTCGTCGACGTAGCTGAGGTTAGGCAGCTTCGACTCGTCCATCTCGGAGATGATCCCGAGGTCGTGGTACAGCGAGAAATAGCCGTGGTAGTAGTTCGTCAGGTCGTAGGCGACCGATGCTCCGGACTTGAGCTTGGCCTGCACGTCGTCGCTGGTGCTGATGTAGGTGCCGTTGAACTTGATCTTGTTGCTGGTGTTGAACGCCTTCATCTCCGCAGGGAGGTCGTAGCCTTCCCAGCCGAGGAAGTCGACCGCTCCGCCGACCTTCCCCTCCTTTCCGGCCGACGAGCCGCCGGCCGTCGTGTCCGCGCCGCACGCCGCAATTGTCGGGCCGAGCCCTGCTGCCGCCACGACGAGAGCCATGCGCTTGAGCAACTGCCTCCGGTTGTAGCCGGCAATTACTGGGTTGATCAGTGGCTGGTCCATGGGTCCTCCTCCGGGGCGCAGCGCGCCGATGCGTCAACATAAAAGGGGACGGTCGCCGGAGTGTCAATACCAGAGCAGACCAGTTTCTTTGGCTCTTGACCTAACTGGTCTTGTTCTGGTCTTGTCTGCTCCATGACGCGGAGCGCAGTGAGACTTGGTGTGATCGGAGTGGGCGACGTCGCCCAGCGCGACTACCTGCCCGAGTTCCCCCGCTTGGGTGACCGAGCACGACTCGTCGCCGTGTCCTCCCGCAACGAACACCGCGCCAAGACGGTTGCGGGGACGTTCGGGGCCGAGCGGTGGACGACCGACTGGCGCGAGGTGCTGGCCGACGACGTAGACGCCGTCCTCAACCTCACACCCATCGCCGTCCACGCTGAGGTCACCCGTGCCGCCTTGGCAGCCGGCAAACACGTGTACTCGGAGAAGCCGCTGGCACCGGACGTGGCGACCGGACGCGAACTGGCTGATCAAGCGGCGGCGGCTGGACTCACCGTGGTCGCAGCGCCGTCCATAGCGCTCTTCCCGCAGGTGCGGGCGGTGGCTGCCGTCCTGGCGGCGGGTCGACTGGGCGCCGTGCACTGCTTCCGCGCCCACGCCTACGCCGGAACTCCTCCTTGGGAGGGGTACGACGGTGACCCGCACCCCTTCTTCGCCGACTACGGCGGTCCGCTGCGGGACATGGCTGTCTACCCGCTCCACGCGATCACCGCGCTCTTAGGCCCCGTCACGGCCGTCGCGGCCTTCAGCCGCCGAACTCGCGACTCCTTCGTGCCTGCGGACGGTCCCTTCGCCGGACAGGCCGTCCCCGTCGACTCCGACGACGACTGGACCCTGCTCGTGCGGACCGCCAGCGGAGCCTCCGGGCCCGTTCAGGTGAACTTCTGCGCGCGGGAGGCGGCAGGTCCGGAGCTCGAGGTCCAGGGTGAGTACGGCACTGCTGCCCTGTCGCTCCTCGACGTCTCCCAGCCTCTTCGCGTGCTCGCGTCGGACTCGGGCGAGTGGGTCGAGGAGCCCGTCGCGAACGAGCGGGCGGAAGGTCCCGACCACCTGCTCGGCGTGGAGGAGTTCGTCGACTGTGTCGCTTCCGGCACTGCGCCCGTGCTCTCCGCCGACCACGCCATCCATGTCCTCGACGTCCTTGCGGCAGCCGAGGAGTCCTCCCGCACCGGGCGCGTCATCGTCCCCACCACCACCTTCGACTGGCACCCACCCCACCGCACGGAAGGCTGAACCATGGAGCACCCCGACCCCCTGCGCATCGGCATCGTCGGTATCGGCGCACTCGCCGTCCGCGCCGTCCTCCCCCACCTGACCCAGACCGACATCGCCGGCCAGGTGGTGGTCTCGGCCCTGTGCGACCCCGTCGTGGAACGGGCGACGACCGTCGCTGAGCAGTACGGAGTCCCCAAGGTCTACCCGTCCCTCACCGAGATGCTCGCGGACGACGTGGTCGACGCCGTCACGATCGTGAGTCCGATCGGCCTGCACCACGCACTCGTCAAGGAAGCGCTCACCGCTGGCAAGCACGTGCACGTCAACAAGACGATGACCACCACGGTCGCAGAGGCGGACGAGCTGATCGCCCTGGCCGCCGAGAAGGGTGTCCACATCGTCGCCTCCCCCGGGGAGGTGCTCCGACCTCAGCTGAAGCGCACCCGAGAGCTGATTCGCGAGGGTGCCATCGGCGATCTTGCCTGGGCCATCTGCGGCGTCGCCTTCGACGACTACCACGAGGGGGAGCCCGAGCGGGAGACCGGCGGCACGGTCATCGACCCCACGTGGTACTTCCGCAAGCCGGGAGGCGGCCCCGTCTACGACATGACGGCCTATGCCCTGCACCAGATGACGAGCGTGCTTGGACCCGCCGAGCGGGTGACGGCGATGTCCGGGATCCGTGTCCCCGAGCGCACGTTCATGGGTCGCGTGGTGCCCACCGAGGCGGACGACAACACGATCCTGCTGATCGACTTCGGTCGAGGCATGTTCGCGATTGCCTACGGCACCGCGGCGGGCTGCCCGATCGAACAGTTCGGAGCAGCGACGTACTACGGCACGAAGGGCGTGATTGACGGCGTACTGCTGAACGGCGAGGAGTTCGACTTCGAGCTGCGTGAGGAGACGCTCGGAGCGCCCATCACCGACTGGGAGGCCCAGATGCGGGTGCTGCCCCACGTGACCGGTCCGCACCGCGACATTCCCGAGTCGCACGTCTTCGAAGACATCATGCAGCTGGTGCGCTGGGCCCGAGAGGGCATCCCCTCCGCGGCGAACGCCGAGCACGCCCGGCACGTCATCGACATCATCGAGTCGGGGTACCGCGCCGCCGAGACGGGTGTCACCCAGGACCTCACGACCAGCTTCTCACTCCCCGACTGAAAGGTGGCCACGATGACTGGCACCCGCGCGTATTCCCCCTCGCCGCGTCCCGACTTCGACAAGCCGAGCGCGATCTATCGGCGCGACGTCACCCGCCACATCTGGGGCGACCAGGCTGCGGGCGAGGTCGCCGACTGGATCTACGCGTCCACGGCGAAGATGCACTGCCTGCAGTTCGGGCTCGCGCCGGGCGGTCGATTTACCCACTCACCGGAGTTCCGGACGGTGTTCGGGGCCGACGAGGTCCTGCAGGTGCTGTCAGGCACGGCGATCTTCGCCAACCCCGAGACCGGCGAGGTGCACAAAGTGCTGGCCGGCGAGCGGGTGGCGTTCGGAGCCGGCACGTGGCACCACGTCTTCGCGCACGGCACCGAGGCGCTGCGAATCCTCGAGTTCCTGGCACCGCCGCCCGCGTCGGGCAGCACGGGGCCGTATGCACGCTCGCGCCCCTATCTGGAGGTGTCGCGCTACGCCATCCCCGGCGACATCGCTGGTGAGGACGCCTCGAGCCGTTCGACGGCGACGCTTCGAGTCGTGCGGGACCATGACCTCGTCTGGCAGCGATCGCTCGGCGTGCTCGCGGGCGTCATCCGCAGCACGGCCGAGCTCACGGCCGTCCACCTGGAGGTGGACCCGGGCCAGGTGTCGGTCACGCACACGCATGGTGGGGACGAGCTGGTGTTCGTGACCAGCGGGACACTCCACGTGCGGGCCTGGCAGGACGACCAGCAGTACGTCTTCGAGCTCGGACCGGAGGATGCCTGTCTCATTCCGGCCGGATGCGAGCACGAGTACCGCAGCTACGGGACGGATCAGGCCACCGCACTGCTGGGTGTCGCTCCCTCTTGGCTTCCATGACCCACGCGTCCGGGCTGGCGATCGGCGTCGATCTCGGCGGCACCAAGATCGCCGCGGGTCTGGTCGACCGGGATGACGGCTCCGTTACCGTCTACCGAGTCATCGCCACACCGGTCGCCGACGGCGGACAGGCCGTGCTGTACGCCTGCGCGGGGCTTGCCTCCCTCGTGGCAGCGGAGGCCGGCCGCACCGACCTGCCGGTGGGCGTCGGGATCTGCGAGCTGGTCGACCCCCGTGGACGTCCGACCAGTGCCGTCACCGTCGACTGGCGCGCCCTTGATGTCGCGGGTGCCTTCACCGCACTCGGGCCAGTGACGGTGGCCTCTGACGTACGGGCGGGGGCCGCTGCCGAGGCGACATTCGGCGCCGGCCAGGACTTCGACCACTTCCTGTACGTCACCGTCGGCACGGGAGTCAGCTACTGCCTGGTGGCGGACGGCGTGCCGTACGCCGGCGCCCACGGCGCCGCGATCATGGTGGGAGCGCCCGAGATCGAGCGCGAGGCCGCGGGCCCGGCGATCGCGGCGGCTGCTGGGGTCTCGACCTCCCAGGCGCTGGCCGACCCGAGGCACGCGGGGATCGTCGACGCTGCCGCCTCCAAGACAGGAGCCGCCCTGGCCTTCCTGGTGAATGCGCTGGACCCCCAAGCGATCGTGATCGGCGGCGGCCTGGGGGTGGAGCGGCGCTACTACGGCGTCGTGACAGATCGGCTGCGCTCGCTGGTCGCGACCGATACCGCGAGGGGCATTCCCGTGATCCCGGCCCGGCTGGGGTCGCACGCCGGAGTCGTCGGCGCCGCGCTTGCTGCCACTTCCGGCTGACCCTCAGTCTCCCGCCGCCGCCCGGTCGAGCAGCAGCACCGCGTTGGCGCAGTCAGCGACGATCGTGGCGGGCCAATCCGGCTCGAGCCCGCCGGCACGGCTGAGTCGCTCGGCGGCGAGCCTCTTGTCCGCCCCGTGCACCACCATCACGACCTGACGGCTCAGGTCGCGGATCGTGCCGAGCCCTACGGTGATGCCCCGTGTGGGCACACGGTCCAAGTCACCCTCGAAGGTCGGGAAGGTGGCGAGGTTGTCCCGACGTGTCTGCTCGGCGAGGTCGACGATGCGCGTGCGACTGTCCCTGGCGGAGTGCGGCGGGTTGAACGCGATGTGCCCGTCGCCAGCGCCTGACGCCAGTACGAACACCGCGATGCCACCCGCCTCCCTGATCCGGTCGTCGTAGGCCGCCGGGTCGGCCGGATCGGGCAGCCAGAGAGCGTCGTCCGCGATCCGGTGCTCGGGAGCGAGGTCCCGGTTGAGACGGTCGACGATCTCGTGACGGCCGAAGCGTTCACAGGAGTGGAACTCGGCCGGGTCCTCCCTGACCGGCGACTCCGCAACCGCGCGCAGATAGTCGTCCATCATCACGATGACCAGATCGCTCAGATCGACGCCGCCGGCAACCGCTTGTCGGGCAAGGGCGGCGTACGTCGTCTGTGGGCTCCGTCCTCCAGGACAGCCGAGCAGGAACGGCGTTCCCCTCGCATGCTCGGACAGGACCTCGAGGATCATTGTTGCCGCGGCCTCGCCCACCACATCCGCGTTCTCGAGCACGTGGATCTTCACGCGGGTCAGCCTACGGTCCAAACCTGGTTCGGCAGCATTGCCGGGGCCGGTCGCATGCCACACAATCCCCCATCAGCAGGAGGTTTCCGAGTTCGAGCTGACGCTGAGCCAGTCGCAGGTGACGGAGTTCCACGAGCTCGGCTTCCTGCGGTTGCCGTCCGTCACTACGCCGGAGGAGGTCGTGGGCCTCCAGACGATCTACGACTGCTGTTCGAACCGAGTGGCCTCGTCGCCGAGAAGGACCGCTTCCGGCTGGCCGGGACCTCAGACGCTCCGCTGCTGCCCCAGATCATGAACCCCCACCACTACGCCCCCCAGTTGCTACTCACCACCGCCTACCGGAACGCGGTGCGCCTGGCCGCCCAGCTGCTCGGGGACCGGGTCACCTTCGAGGGCATGCACGCGATCCGGAACCCTGCACGGAGCGGTGCCGCGACCCCATGGCACCAGGACCAGGCCTACTGGGACCCCCACTTCGAGCATTTCGGCATCACCGTGTGGGCGCCGCTGCAGCCAGCCACGCTGGAAAATGGCTGCATGCAGTTCGTGCCCCGCAGCCACCACCTGGGCGTACAGCCGCATGAACTGATCTCACCCGACTCCCATGGCCTGCGCTTGACGGCCATGGACGCGGTCAAGGACGTCGTCGCATGCCCACTGCCTGCGGGCGGCGCCACCGTGCACTTCTGCCGCACCCTGCACTACACGGGACCGAACACGACAACCGGGCCCCGACGCGCGCTGATCGTGGACTTCAAGGCACCCCCCGTACCACTCCCCGAACCGCGCAGCATGCCGTGGCGGCGCCCTGAGTGGTCGGAGTGACGCAGCCGCGCGCGGGCAGAGCGTGACATGGCACCGAAGACGGTCGAAGGCCCACCTGAGGCGGTGGGCGTCGAGGTGTGGGAGTCGCAGCGTCATGGGCGGCGTCGGGCGAAGGGCGCCATCGTCTGCAAGACCGCACAGCCCACCCCCGCTAGTGCACGGGACGGGGAGTCAGATCTGCTGGTCGAGGAGCATCCCGCACAGCAGGGCGAAAGGGGAGTCGGTGAGCACCTGGTCAGCGCGCTCGTCACCGGTGATGTGGATGGCCATCGGTCCATCATGCCAAGGGGTCCCGGCCCCCGCAGAACCGCAGGGAGCACCGCGGGGAGGCCGTCAGCACCGGCCCCTGTGGACGAACCGACCGCGTTGTCCCCGCGCGCAGGCAGGGTGTGCCCCATGGAACCCTCCCTCGCTGCTGCGGTCCGGGCCGAGCTGCGCGCCTTCGTGGTCGCGGCCGGCACCCGCAGATCGCTGCCCACGACCTGTCATGTCGGTCACCCGGGCGGGGAACGCTCACGCTGGGTGCATGGAGGGCGCTCCGACGACCCGACGATGCGGGCCGACCTGGTCGAGCGTGCCATCGACGGGCTGGCCTCGACGGACGGTGCGTGCGGGTGGCTCACCCGCGGAGGTGCACTGGACCTCACCGACGCCGACGCGGAGTGGTTCGCCGCGGTGCGCAGCGGGTTCGCACGTCACGGCCTGACCCTGCCGGCCTTCTTCGTGCTCAACCGCACGGCCTGGGTCGACCTGGTCAGCGGCGAGCGCCGGACCTGGACGCGGGTGCGCAGCGCAGCGCGCTCCCCCGGCTCCGGGTGACTTCCCGTGGGTCCCGGTGCCGGCTCCGGCAGGCGCGAAGGCTCAGAGCGGCCAGGTGTGCACGGGCTCGTTGGCGTGCATGAGCTGGCGGTACTCCAGCAGGACCAGCCGCAGCGCCTCCTGGCGGTCGGCACCGGCGTCCTCGTGCGCGCCCACCCGCGCGACGTACCAGGAGGCTCCGTTGCGGTGCAGCACGCAGCGCTGCTCGATGATCGACAACAGCCTCTCGGCCTCATCGCGTTCGACGCCCCAGCGGGCCAGGCCCTCGTGGGCGAGGGGCATCAGTCTCCGCAGCACCAGCTCCGTGGCGTCGACCTCACCGACGCCGGGCCAGTAGACGCGGGCGTCGATGCCGTGCTGGGCCGCGACATGGAAGTTCTCCTCCGCTGCCGAGAACGACATGCGTGACCACAGGGGGCGGTCGTCCTCTGCCAGCGCGCGCGTCAGGCCGAAGTAGAAGGCCGCGTTGGCCATCGTGTCGATCACCGACGGCCCGGCGGCCAACACCCGGTTCTCCACGCGCAGGTGCGGCACGCCGGCGACGACGTCGTAGACCGGCCGGTTCCAGCGGTAGATCGTGCCGTTGTGCAGCTTGAGCTCCGAGAGCGACGGGGTCCCACCGGCGTCGAGCACCTGCAGCGGGTCCTCGTCGTCGGTGATCGGCAGCAGGGCGGGGAAGTAGCGCACGTTCTCCTCGAAGAGGTCGAAGATCGAGGTGATCCACCGCTCGCCGAACCACACGCGCGGACGGACGCCCTGCTCCTTGAGCTCCTCGCTGCGGGTATCGGTGGCCTGCTCGAACAGCGGGATGCGCGTCTCCTGCCACAGCTGCCGACCGAGGAGGTACGGCGAGTTGGCACCGACCGCGAGCTGGATGCCGGCGATCGCCTGGGATGCGTTCCAGTACGCCGCGAAGTTCTCGGGGCTCACCTGGGTGTGGAGCTGGGTGCTCGTGCAGGCAGCCTCCGGCATGATCGACTCCGAGGTGGTGCGCAGCCGCTCGACGCCCTGGATGTCGATGACGAAGTCCTCGCCGCGCGCTGCGAGGATCTGGTCGCTGAGGAGCTTGTAGCGCGGGTTGGGGCTGATCTTCGACGGGCTGAGGTGGCCCTCCTCCAGAGTCGGGAGGATCCCGATCATCACCATGTGCGCGTGCACCTCGTTGGACTTGCTCTCCGCCTGGTTGAGGCTGGTGCGCAGGTCTTCCTCGAACCCGGAGACGCCCCGCGTCCCCAGGCGCCGCGGGAGCACGTTGATCTCCAGGTTGAACTGCGCGAGCTCGGTCTGGAAGTTGGGGTTCGCGATCGCCTCCAGCGCCTCGGCGCTCTTCAGCGCGGGACGGCCGAGGTCGTCCACGAGGTTGAACTCGATCTCCATGCCGGTCATTGGGTCCTCGACGTCGAACCGGGACTCGCGCAGCATCCGGGCGAAGACGTCCAGGCAGCGGCGCACCTTCTCGCGGTGCCGGGTGCGGTCAGCCCTGGTGAACTCCTGCAGGTCGACTTCTTCTCCCATGTCCGCACACTAGTGCTGACCCCTGCCCGCTCACGAGGCCCGACCCTTGCCCTGGTGGAGCGGCACCGGCCCACCGAAGACCGGCAGCTCGTCCTCCCGGATCTGCCCCCACACCGCCGGCGGCACCGCTCGGGCCAGCACCTCCGCCACGCAGTGAGCCATCGAGTAGTCCGGGTCGACGTCGAGGCAGCGGTCGATCGCGCACCAGGCCAGCGCACCATCGCCGTGCTGCCACGCAGCGAACGCCAGCAGCGAGGAGACTCCCGGGAGCAGGTGGCGCGGGCCCCGCCGCACCAGCTCGCGCCACAGGTCGACGTGGAGACCGGAGTTCTCCCGGTTGATCTCCGCCCAGGCGACGTCCCGGGTGGGCACGAGCGAGGCCAGCACCAGCAGCCGTCCGGCGTCGCCGGGATCCAGTCCGTGGGAGTCCTCGAGACGCGTGCGGATCCGCCGTTGCAGCCACCTGGCCTCGGTGCGCAGGAACCCGCTTGCGGACTGCTGCGCCTCCCCCGAGGAGGCGATGAGATCGGCGTAGCGGGTGGCCGCCAGCGCCACGGAGACCGCGTCCTCCTCGTCGGTGCCGACCAGCGAGTCGGCGAGCTCGTCACGGTCGCGGTGCACCACGTGGCCGTCGAAGACACGCTGCGCGGTGAACGGATGCGTCTCGAGCTCGTACGCCGTGCCCGGTGACCCGTCGTCGGGCACCGGGTGCCAGTGACCGTCGTCCACGCGCAGCACGTCGATGACCTCGACGTCCACCTCGAGGAGCCGGCCGACCAGCAGCTCCCCCTGGGCCAGAGCGGCCTCGACGTCGTCGGTGTAGAGCAGCACCGCGGCGCGGCGTACGCGATTGGCGGTCACGGCGTCGAGAAGGACGTCGGCGACGGCCTTCTGCTCCGAGGCAGCGACAGGAAGGTCGACGCGCGCGTGAAATCCGCCCCCGGGTGGTCCGAACGTGAGCAGGACGACGGAGTCCTGCGGGTGGAACCCGAGCACTGCGGGCACCACGGCGATCAGGTCGGCGGGGGTGCGGGCGACGAAGGTGGAGGGCTCTGGCACGGCGGGTGTGGTCATGCCGCCCACCTTCGGAGTCACCGCCGCTCCCAGCCACCCACGTGGGCGCTCCTGTGCACGGGCAGTGTCCCGGCGTCGCCTGTGGACGCGAAGTGGACCGCGGTGCTTCGCTGGGAGGGCCGGTGGGTCATGGGGGCGAACCGTCGCAGGGGCGTGACACGATCGCCCCGTGCGTTCCGAGCCGACGATCCTGCACGTCGACCTCGACGCCTTCTTCGCCTCCGTGGAGCAGCGCGACAAGCCCTCCCTGCGCGGCAAGCCCGTGGTCGTCGGCGGCGTCGGTGGTCGCGGCGTCGTGGCCACGGCTTCCTACGAGGCACGCACCTTCGGGGTGCACTCGGCCATGTCCACCGCCGAGGCCCGTCGCCGGTGCCCCAATGCGGCGTTCCTGTCCGGCCGGTTCCACGCCTACCGCGACGCGAGCCGCGCGGTGATGGACCTCCTGCGCTCGATCAGCCCGCTGGTCGAGCCGTTGTCCCTCGACGAGGCGTTCGTCGACCTGTCCGCCGCCGCCCTCCCCGACCTCTCGGTGACCTCGGTGAGTGCCCTGGGTCGGGAGCTCAAGCAGCGCGTCCACGAGGTGACCGGAGGGCTCAGCGGCTCGGTGGGCATCGGCACCTCCAAGCTGATCGCCAAGATCGCCAGCGACCTCGACAAGCCCGATGGCCTCGTGGTCGTCGCACCGGGGATGGAGCAGGACCTGCTGCGCCCGATGCAGGTGACCGTCATCCCCGGCGTGGGGCCCGCGACGGCCGAGCGCCTGCGTCGCGTCGGGGTGCACACCGTGGAGGACCTGGAGGGGCTGACCGAGGAGGAGCTG
Organism: Marmoricola sp.; assembly: GCF_025965085.1. Classification (GTDB taxonomy): domain Bacteria; phylum Actinomycetota; class Actinomycetes; order Propionibacteriales; family Nocardioidaceae; genus Marmoricola. The sequence continues at coordinate 1,228 of NZ_JAOPXP010000232.1, read as the reverse complement.
GTCCGCCTGCTCGGCAAGGCCCACGGCTCCGGTCTCCACGCGCTGGCACGCGCCAGGGACGACCGGTCGGTGGAGCCAGAGCGCGAGACGAAGTCGGTCAGCGTCGAGGACACCTACGACACCGACCATGTCGACAAGCGGCTGCTCGAGGCGCTGCTCGACCGACAGGCGGCCAAGGTCACCGAGCGGCTCCGCAGGGCGCGCATCTCCGGGCGCACCGTGTCGATCAAGGTCCGGCTGCACGACTTCTCCACCGTCAGCCGCTCCGCCACCCTCTCGGCGCCCTCCGACGACGTGCGCCAGATCGCCCGGGTCGCCCGGCGCCTGTTCGCCGAGCTCGACGTCTCCGGCGGCGTACGCCTGCTCGGGGTGGGGGTCTCGGGGCTCGCCGACTGGATCCAGGAGGACCTGTTCGCCGACGACGAGGCGACGGCGGTCGAGGTCCCCGACGAGGCGACCGAGGCCGCGATCGCCGCGGCTTCACGCCACCGGGGCTGGGCACCGGGCATGGACGTGGTCCACGAGGCACACGGTCGCGGCTGGGTCTGGGGATCGGGTCGCGGCGTGGTCACGGTGCGCTTCGAGACCGCGAAGACCGGCCCGGGCCGCGTGCTGAGCTTCTCGGCCACCGATCCCGCGCTCGCCCCCTTCACACCCCCTGAGGAGTGAGTGGACGGACCGCGCGGCTCGCCGGCGTCCGACCTGCCCACGGTTGCTGTCCCGAAATGTGACATCGCTGAGAAGTGCCTGAGAAGTCGCGTGAGAGGCAACTTCGCGGGGTACGGGCACGTCCTAAGGGAAGAGGTGCCACAACGTGGCGCCCCACCGAGCGCAGGCGGGAATCCCGCACCTTCGCCAAGTGTTGGACAAGCAGGACCAGCGACATCGGTCCACCGGTAGGAAGGGAAGGCCGCCATGACCACCACCACCCGCAACGATCGTGAGATCGAGGGGCGCGACAGCGTTGGTCTCTACCTCGACGAGATCGCCCGCACCCCGCTTCTCGACGCCGCGACGGAGGTCGAGCTCTCCAAGACGATAGAAGCCGGACTCTTCGCGGCGAAGCTGCTCGACGAGGGCCGGGTCGGCCGTCGCAAGGGGGGGGCTCCCAGGTTCGCGACCGAGGACGAGCTCCGGTGGATGGTCGAGGACGGCGAGCGTGCCATGCAGCGTTTCATCAACGCCAACCTGCGCCTCGTGGTCTCGATCGCCCGCAAGTACGGCCGCA
>NZ_JAOPXP010000231.1 GCF_025965085.1 Marmoricola sp. | reverse complement strand
GTCTCGGACTACTCGCGCTACCTGCCCCCGGACGTGACCGTGCGCAAGACCTTCTACTGGACCTACTGCGGCTCTGCCCTCGGTGCGATCTGGATCATGTGCATCGGGGCGGCGCTGGCCTCGTGGGCCGGCAGCGCGTTCACCGGGACCGGGATCCCGGAGCTGCTGCGCTCGGGCAACCACGTCTTCAACGGCTTCGGAACGATCATCCTGATCTTCTCCGCGCTGGGCCTCGCCTCGGTGATGGCTCTGAACATGTACGGCGGGTCGCTGACCCTGCTCAGTGCCTTCGACTCGTTCAAGCGGGTCCGGCCCACCCTGACAGTGCGGGTCGTGACGATCACCCTGACCGCCGTACTCTCCCTGGTCGGTGCGCTGGCGAGCAGCGAGGCCTTCCAGTCGAACTTCGAGAACTTCCTGCTGCTGGTGCTCTACTTCTTCATCCCGTGGACCGCGGTCAACCTCGTGGACTACTTCATCGTGCGGCACGGCCACTACGCGATCGGCGAGATCTTCAACCCCGACGGCATCTACGGTCGCTGGGGCTGGCGGGGCATCGTTTCCTATCTGGTCGGCTTCGCCGCGATGGTCCCGTTCTTCAGCACCGGCCTGTTCTCGGGCTGGGTGGCCAACGCCGCGAAGGGCGCTGACTTCTCGCTGTTCATCGGTCTCCCGGTGTCCGGGATCCTCTACTGGGTTCTGGCGCGCAACATCGACGTGGATGCCGAGGCGGAGCTCGCCCGCCAGGAGGCCGACGTCGTGGAGCAGGAGGCCAACCGGCACGAGCGCCCCGAGCCGGCATGAGGGCTCCACTGGACGCGTGGGCGATGGCCGAGGCGGTCCGGGAGGGCGGGATCTCGGCGGTCGACCTGGTCGAGGAGTCGCTGCGCCGGATCAGGGAGTACGACGGGGCGGTCAACGCCTTCACCCACGTCTTGGAGGAGCAGGCCCGCGAGCAGGCGCGCCGCGCCGACGCCCGCCGGGCCGCAGACCTGCCGCTGAACGGCGTGCCGGTCTCGGTCAAGGACCACATCTGGCTGGCCGGCGTACCCGCGACGAACGGCTCGAAGGCACTGGAGCACTTCGTCCCCGACGTCGACGCCGCGTGTGTGGCCCGGTTGAAGGCGGCCGGAGCGGTCGTGGTCGGGAAGACCAACAATCCGGAGTTCTGCTACCGCGGCTACACCGACAACACCGTCTTCGGGCTCACCCGCAATCCCTGGCGGCTGGACCGCACCCCGGGCGGCTCCTCGGGGGGCGCCGGCGCGTCGGTGGCCTACGGCGCGACGCCGATCGCCCTGGGCACCGACGGGGGAGGATCCATCCGGATCCCGGCGGCGTTCTGCGGTGTGGTCGGGCACAAGCCGACGTTCGGCCTGGTGCCGAAGATGCCCGGCTTCCGCGGCTGGCCGAGCCTCTCGGTCGACGGTCCGCTGACCTGGACGGTTCGCGACGCGGCGCTCGCCCTGTGGGTGATGGCCGGCCCCTCGCCGGAGGACGACACCACATGGCTGCTGGTGACGGGCGACCTCCTGGACGCCGTGACCCGGCCGCTGCACTGGGAGGACCTGACCGTGGCGGTCTCCGAGGACCTCGGCTGGGCCCCGGTCGAGCCCGAGGTGCGGACCGCTTTCCGTCGGGCCGTCGACACGTTGGTCGACGACGGCATGCGCGTCGTCGAGGCGCATCCGGACGCGGCGTACCCCACCGAGCTCTGGAACGACATCGCCCTTCCCGAGGGCTTCGCCTCCGAGGGCCCGCTGCTCGAGGAGTGGGGCGACCAGATGACGCCAGGGACTCGGGAGATCATCGAGGCGGGGCGCTTCGCGACGGCTGCGGACTACCTCGACGCACTCGAGCGGCGTCGCCGGTACCAGAGCCACTGGGCGAGGTTCTTCACCGACGTCGACGTGCTGCTCAGCCCGTCGATGCCGCTGCCGGCGTTCGGCACCGACGTGCAGTCACCGGCTCAGATCGACGGGGTGCCCGTCGACCCGTTCTTCGACGACTGGTGCGCGCTGGCGCTGCCGGCGAACCTGACCGGTTGCCCCGCCACGTCGGTGCCCATCGGCTTCGACGGGGACGGGCTGCCGCTGGGCATGCAGATCATGGGTCCGCGGGCCGGTGACGCGACCACCCTCGCGGTGGCTGCGGCGTACGAACGGCTCGCGCCCTGGCACGCCGGGCGACCGCCCAGCCCCTGACCAAGCGGAGCTCACCTGCCGGCGGCGAGCCTCAGCATCAGCCGGCGAGCAGCAGCACGACCGTCTCGGCGACGCAGGCCGGCTTGTCCTGTCCGTCGATCTCGATGACGTACTTGAGCGTGAGCTGCTTGCCCGCGGGGATGTCGGTGACCTCGCCGACGGCCACCTTGGCGCGGACCTTGGAGCCGACGCGCAGCGGATGGGGGAAGCGGACCTTGTTGACGCCGTAGTTCAGCTTCGCCCCGGGGGTGTCGAGCTCGAAGACCTGGCTGCCCAGCCACGGCACCAGCGACAGGGTCAGGTAGCCGTGCGCGATGGTGCCGCCGAACGGACCTCTCTCGGCCCTCTCCACGTCGACGTGGATCCACTGGTGGTCCCCGGTGGCGTCGGCGAACTGGTCGACGCGCTCCTGGGTGATCTCGACCCAGTCAGTGGTGCCGATCTCCTCGCCTGCTGCGGCTTCGATCTCCTCGAACGTGCTGAACACGCGCATGTGCGTCGCTCCTCGGGACCCCTGCTTCGAAGGGTGTTGGATGGCATTGTGGCGAATACCCCTGAATCTACCGCCCTCACTCCCGACGTCTTCAGGGCTGTCCCGAAGGTGCTGCTGCACGACCACCTCGACGGCGGACTGCGCGCGGCGACGATCGTGGAGCTGGCCCGCGAGGTGGGACACACGCTGCCCGCCGACGACGCCGAGTCGCTGGCGCGCTGGTTCACCGAGTCGGCCGACAGCGGCTCCCTGGTGCGCTACCTGGAGACCTTCGACCACACGGTGGCCGTGATGCAGCGGTCCGACCACCTCACCAGGGTCGCGCGCGAGTGCGTCGAGGACCTCGCGGCCGACGGGGTCGTGTACGCCGAGATCCGCTACGCCCCCGAGCAGCACCTCGAGCAGGGGCTGACCCTCGAGGAGGTCGTGCGCGCGGTCCAGGCCGGCTTCGACGAGGGGATGGCGGCCACCGGCATGGTCGCCAGGCAGCTGCTGACCGCGATGCGTCATCAGGCCCGATCACGCGAGATCGCGGAGCTGGCTGTCCGACACCGCGACGACGGCGTGGTCGGGTTCGACATCGCCGGCGCCGAGGCGGGCTACCCACCCACCCGGCACCTCGACGCCTTCGAGTACCTCCAGCGCGAGAACGCGCACTTCACCATCCACGCCGGCGAGGCCTTCGGGCTGCCGTCGATCTGGCAGGCGATCCAGTGGTGCGGAGCCGATCGCCTCGGCCACGGCGTACGCATCATCGACGACATCACCCTCGACGACGACGGCACGGTCCACCTCGGCCGGCTCGCGCAGTACGTCCGGGACAAGCGGATCCCGCTCGAACTGTGCCCGCACTCCAACGTCCAGACCGGGGCCGCCGCCTCGCTCGCCGAGCACCCGATCGGGCTGCTGAGCCAACAGCGCTTCCGGGTCACGCTCAACACCGACAACCGCCTGATGAGCGGTACGTCCATGAGCCGTGAGATGTCGGCCATGGTGGAGGTGTTCGGCTGGGGACTGGCCGACCTGCAGTGGGTGACCGTGAACGCGATGAAGTCGGCGTTCACGCACTTCGACCAGCGGCTGCGGCTCATCAACGACGTCATCAAGCCGGGGTACGCCGAGCTGGGCCTGCCTCCCGCGCGGTGAGCGGGCGGCCTGCCCCGTGCTCGGCGGAACGCGCCGTCTCCGCACGTGCATTGTCGGTGTGATCTGGCACGATCTGCGGATGGAATCGTGGCAGCGCCTCCGGTCGCCCGAGGAGTCACCGCAGGTCGCCCGGCTGCGGGCGAGGTCGACCGTGCTGCTGGAGAGGCTGGCGACGGGAGGCGACCGGTCTGGCACGGTGCAGCGCCTGGTGGGTCTGCCCGCGCTGGTGGTCCAGCTCAGGCGGATCGCGCCGGCGGCCACGAGCTCGGCGTGGGTGATGCAGCCCCAGTACGCCTACGACCCCGAGGAGCCGGGTGTCGCGCTCACGCGTGCCGCGCGGATGCGAGGCATCGAGACCGTGCTGATGACGCGCCCCAACACCACGCGCACCCACCCGCTGCTGTCGTCCATCTACCCCAGCACGTTGCTGGGCCCGGTCTTCCTGCGCGCCCTGGTCATCGACGGGCGGCAGGCCATCATCGGAGGTCCTGACGACCTCTCGGGTCAGCGCACGTCGTGGTACACCACGGTTCCCGACATCGTCGACGCCGTCGTGGACCTCTGGAACGCCACCCTGCCGCTGTGCGAGCCGATCCTGCCGAAGGGGCAGCAACCGCCGCTGACCGACGGTCAGCTCGACGTCGCCCGGCTGCTGTGCGTGGGCCACGAGGACGCCGAGATCGCCCAGCTGCTGGGCCTCCCGGTTCACACCGTGGAGCTGGAGGTGAAGGCTCTCCTCGCCGAGCTCGGGGCCCGCACCCGGACCGAGGCGGTGCTGAACATGCGTGGTCGAGGCGTGAACGGGGGTTGGCGCAACACCTGGGGGTGACGGCCGGACCGCCGTCCACTCGGCTCTGGCGTCACACGTTTCACCCGTTCACCTGTGAAACGTGCGCTTCCCCCCGGTTGCAACGGGGGGGAAGTGACAGTTTCACCAGTTAACTTGTGAAACCGACACCTCTGCGCCGCAGCAACCCAATGCCTCGCCATCGCCATCCACGGGTGCACCCAGGGGGAGCCTCATACGTCGGCGGAGTCCACGAGCGCCGTGACCTCCCGGTGGGCCCGGTCGGGCGAGACGACTCGGCAGCCGAGTCGCTCCGCGTGGGCGACGACCGCCGGCTGGTCGGCCAGCAGGTGCAGGCCGCGGCGTACGAGGTAGAACGGTGGCTTGCGGTGCTCGCGCAGGTCGCGGGAGATCCGGCGTACGAACGTCACGACCGGATGCTGGGTCACACAGAGCGCGTCGGCGACGAGGCCGCGGCGCCTGCACTCAGCGACGATCTCCTGGGCGAAGATTCCCTCGGCGACGAAGAACGCCGACCGGCCCACCTCCAGGACCCGGTGCCCCGCGCGCGCGTTCGCCGCGATCTCGTAGACCGGCACCTCGGTGCTGCCCGTCCGGCACAGCTCCTCGACCGCGGCGACGGCGTCCGCGGCGTTCCACGAGGCCGGGTCGTCCCAGTCGACGATGGGTTCGCCGCCAGCCAGGTCGAGGTGCGGCAGCGTCGGGTCGTCGCCGTCCTTGTAGAAGTCGTCGAGCCGCAGCACCGGGAGTCCCAGCCCCTCGGCGAGACGCGACTTGCCGGACCCGGAGGGACCGGCGAGGACGATCACCTGGGCGTGCATCCCGGGATCATGCCACCGCGCGCGGGCTCAGAGCCCCATCGGGTGCCAGACCGTCTTGTGCTCCTGGAAGGTCGTCATCCGGTCGAGCGCCGGCGTGGCCAGCAGGTCCTCGACCCCGGGGCGCCGGACCCGCTTGAGGTTCTCGGCCGCCTCGATCTCGAGGTTGCGCCCCAGCTCCACGTCGCCGACGCCGGTGAGGTCGATGCCGTTGACGTCCATGTGCGAGGCGAGCCAGGGCGCGATCTCCGCCTGCGGCCCGGTCAGGACGTTGACCACGCCGCCGGGCACGTCGGAGGTCGCCATCACCTCGGCGAGCGTGATCGAGGTCAACGGGTACGGCTCGCTGGCGATCACCACGGCCGTGTTGCCCGTGACGATCACCGGAGCGACCACGCTCACCAGCCCGAGCAGCGGACTGGTCGGAGCGACCACGGCGACGACGCCGCTGGGCTCGGGGGCGGTGTGGTTGAAGTACGGGCCCGCCACCGGATTGGCGCCGCCGGTCACCTGGGCGAGCTTGTCGGCCCAGCCGGCGTACCAGACGAGACGGTCGACCGAGGCGTCCACCTGTGCCCGGGCCTTGGCGGCCGTGGCGCCCTCGGCAGCGCGCAGCTCGGCCTCGAACTGGTCGCGGCGGTCCTCGAGCACCTCGGCGATCCGGTAGACCACCTGCCCGCGGTTGTACGCCGGGCGGGCCGACCAGCCGCCGAAGGCAGAGCGCGCGGCCGTCACGGCGTCACGGGCGTCCTTGCGTGAGGCGTGCGAGGCGTTGGCCCAGAACCTGCCCCTGGCGTCGGTGACGGCGTAGGAGCGGCCGGACTCCGAGCGGGGGAAGGAGCCGCCGACGTAGAGCTTGTAGGTCTTGCGCACGTCGATGCGCTCAGTCGTCCGGGAACTCGTCCGCACCATCACTGGCCGCCCTTCAGGTAACCCTCGAGTCCGTGGCGGCCGCCCTCGCGACCGTAGCCCGACTCCTTGTAGCCGCCGAACGGGCTGGCGGGGTCGAACTTGTTGAACGTGTTGGACCACACGACGCCGGCGCGCAGCTGGCCGGCCATCCACAGGGTCCGGGACCCCTTGTCGCTCCAGATGCCCGCCGAGAGGCCGTACGGCGTGTTGTTGGCCTTCTCGACGGCCTCCTTCGGCGTCCGGAAGGTCAGGACCGACAGCACCGGGCCGAAGATCTCCTCGCGGGCGATGCGGTGGGCCTGGCTGACGCCGGTGAAGATGGTCGGCGGGAACCAGAAGCCGTGGTCGGGGAGGTCGCACGTCGGGGACCAGCGACCGGCGCCCTCGGCCTCGCCCACGTCTGCGAGCTCCCGGATCCTCTGCAGCTGCCGGTCAGAGTTGATCGCACCCACGTCGGTGTTCTTGTCCAGCGGGTCACCGACGCGCAGGGTGCCCATCCGCCGCTTGAGGCGCTCGAGCACCTCCTCGGCGACGGACTCCTGCACCAGCAGCCGCGAGCCTGCGCAGCAGACGTGTCCCTGGTTGAAGAAGATGCCGGTGACGATGCCCTCGATGGCCTGGTCGATCGGCGCGTCGTCGAAGACGATGTTGGCCGCCTTGCCGCCGAGCTCGAGGGTCACCTTCTTCCTCGAGCCGGCCACGGCTCGGGCGATCGCACGGCCCACGGCGGTGGACCCGGTGAACGCGACCTTGTCGACGTCCTCGTGGGAGACGAGCGCCTGGCCCGTCGTACCGGCTCCGGTGACGATGTTGACCACGCCTGGCGGCAGGTCGGCCTGCTGGCAGATCTCCGCGAACAGCAGGGCCGTCAGGGGAGTGGTCTCGGCGGGCTTGAGCACGACCGTGTTGCCGGTCGCCAGCGCCGGCGCGATCTTCCAGGCCAGCATGAGGAACGGGAAGTTCCACGGGATCACCTGGCCGGCGACGCCGAGCGACTGCGGGTCGGGCCCGAAGCCTGCGTGCTCGAGCTTGTCGGCCCAGCCGGCGTAGTAGAAGAAGTGCGCCGCCGCGGTCGGGATGTCGACGTCGCGCGACTCCTTGATCGGCTTGCCGTTGTCGATCGACTCCAGGACCGCGATCTCGCGGGCGCGTTCCTGGATGATCCGGGCGATCCGGAAGAGGTACTTGCCGCGCTCCGCGCCGCTCATCCGCGACCAGACCCGCGAGTACGCCCGACGGGCTGCCTTGACCGCCTTGTCGACGTCGTCGGCGTCTGCCTCGGCGACCTCGGAGAGGACCTCCTCGGTGCTGGGGGAGATCGTCTTGAACGACTTCCCACCGCCGGCGACGAACTCGCCGTTGATGAACAGCCCGTAGGAGGACTTGATGTCGACGACCGAGCGGGACTCGGGTGCCGGTGCGTAGTCGAATGGATCGTTGGCCACGGTGATCAGTCCAGGGTGAAGTAGTCGGGGCCCGAGTAGCGGCCGGTGGTCATCTTGGTGCGCTGCATGAGCAGGTCGTTGAGCAGGGTGGAGGCGCCGAAGCGGAACCAGTCGGGGTCCAGCCAGTCGGGGCCGCAGGTCTCGTTGACCATGACGAGGTACTTGATCGCGTCCTTGGTCGAGCGGATGCCACCTGCCGGCTTCACGCCGACCATCTGTCCGGTGGCCTCGCGGAAGTCCCGGACCGCCTCGAGCATCACGAGCGTCACCGGCAGCGTCGCAGCCGGCTGGACCTTGCCGGTCGAGGTCTTGATGAAGTGGCCACCGGCCAGCATCGCGAGCCAGCTGGCCCGTCGTACGTTGTCGTAGGTCTGCAGCTCACCCGTCTCGAAGATCACCTTGAGGTGGGCACTCCGTCCATCGGGCCGGGCGCACGCCTCGCGAACCGCGGCGATCTCCTCGTAGACCTCGAGGTAGCGGCCCGCGAGGAAGGCCCCGCGGTCGATCACCATGTCGATCTCGTCGGCACCGGCGTCGACCGCGTCGTTGACGTCCGCGAGCTTGACGTCGCGGGCGGCGCGTCCACTCGGGAAGGCGGTGGCCACCGAGGCGACGCGTACGCCGGACGCACCCAGCGTCTCCTTGGCGAACGGCACCATGTCGGGGTAGACGCACACCGCCGCGACCGGGGGGCAGGTCTGGTCGGCCGGGTCCGGGCGCATCGCCTTGGACGCCAGCGCACGCACCTTGCCGGGAGTGTCGGAACCCTCCAGCGTCGTGAGGTCGACCATCCGGATCGCCAGGTCGATCGCGAACTCCTTGGCGGAGGTCTTGATCGACCGCGTCCCAAGGCCGGCAGCGCGCTGCTCCACGCCCACCTGGTCGACACCCGGGAGGCCGTGCAGGAAGCGGTGCAGCGAGGCATCGGAGGAGGTCGCATCCGTGAACGAGCCCGCTGAGCTCAGTAAAGTCACCGACGCAGTCTAGTGCCGGGGCGGGCACATGCCCCGAGCCGCGAGCGAGCCGTATGGTCGGTCCATGACCTTCGAGCTCTCCGAGGACCATGAGCAGTTCCGTCGCACCGTTCGCGACTTCGCCGAGAAGGAGATCGCGCCCCACGCTGCCCAGTGGGACCGCGACCACCACTTCCCCGTCGAGGTCGTCCACAAGATGGGCCAGCTGGGCCTCTTCGGCCTGACCGCCCCCGAGGAGTACGGCGGCGCCGGCGAGGACGGAGACTTCACCAGCCTGTGCGTGGCCATCGAGGAGATCGGCCGGATCGACCAGTCGATGGGCATCACGCTGCAGGCAGCCGTCGGTCTGGGGATCAACCCGATCCTGACCTACGGCACCGACGAGCAGAAGGAGAAGTGGCTCCCCCAGCTCGTCGCGGGCGACAAGCTGGCGGGCTTCGGGCTCACCGAGCCGGGCGCCGGCTCCGACGCCGGAGCCACCCGCACCCGGGCCGAACTGCAGGACGACGAGTGGGTCGTGAACGGCAGCAAGCAGTTCATCACCAACTCCGGCTCGGACATCACCAGCGTCGTCACGATCACGGCCAGGACCGGGGAGCGGGAGGACGGCCGCCCGGAGATCTCGACGATCATGGTGCCCTCGGGCACGCCGGGCTTCACCGCGGAGAAGGCCTACGACAAGCTCGGCTGGCACGCCTCGGACACGCACCCGTTGTCCTTCCAGGACGCCCGCGTCCCGGCCGACAACCTCCTCGGTGAGCGGGGGCGCGGCTACGCGCAGTTCCTGGCGACCCTGGACGACGGCCGGGTGGCGATCTCGGCTCTGTCGGTGGGCTGCATCCAGGCCTGCCTGGACATGTCCCTGCAGTACGCCGGGGAACGGCAGACGTTCGGCGGCCCGATCGGTCGCAAGCAGGGCGTGGCGTTCCAGATCGCCGACCTCGAGGTGATGCTGCACGCGAGCCGTGGCCTGACCTACCGGGCCGCGGCGCTCAAGGACGCCGGCGCGCCGTACAAGCAGTTCAAGCAGGCGGCCGCTGTCGCCAAGCTCTACTGCACCGAGTCGGCCGTCACGGCGACCCGGATCGCGACCCAGGTCTTCGGCGGCTACGGCTTCATGGAGGAGTACCCCGTGGCCCGCTTCTACCGCGACGCCAAGGTCCTCGAGATCGGCGAGGGCACCTCGGAGGTGCAGCGGATGCTGATCGCCCGGGGCCTCGGCCTCCCGGTCGAGTAGCGCCGGGGCGACGATGGAGAGCACCTCGGGCGAGGACTACGCGCGCCGCCTCCAGGCCAAGCAGGAGGTCTGGTGGAAGAAGGCGCTGAACGTCCAGGCTCCTTACCGGTGGAACCTGCGCCGTCAGCACCTCGGGCGCACGCTCGACGTCGGCTGCGGCATCGGCCGCAACCTCGAGACGCTGGACGAGGGCTCGGTCGGCGTCGACCACAACGCCCACGCCGTGGAGGTGGCGCGTGAACGCGGCGTCACGGCCCTGACGGTGGCGGAGTGGGAGAGCAGCGGCCTGCGGCAGCCCGAGAGCTTCGACGGCATGCTGCTCTCGCACGTGATCGAGCACATGGGCGAGCCGGAGGCCGTCACGCTGCTGCGCGACTACCTGCCCTACCTGCGGCCCGGGGGCAGGGTGTTCTTCGTCTGCCCCCAGGAGCGTGGCTACGCAAGCGACCCGACGCACGTCCGCTTCACGACCGGCGACGACCTCGCGCGACTGAGCCGTGCCGTGGGCCTGGAACCGCAACCCTGGTTCAGCTTCCCCTTTCCACGCTTCGCCGGAGAGCCCTTCGTCTACAACGAGTTCTGCCTGCTCGCGGTCAAGCCGGAGTAGACGGTCAGCGCCGCACCGGGGCCTGCATCCGTCGACCGAGGTAGAGGTAGACCAACCGCCGCTGGAAGGCCCGCAGCGTCGCACGCGCGTTGCCGAGGCGTACGTCGAGGGGGCTCAGCAGCCCGGGGACCAGCGTGGCGATCTGGCGGTGCATCTCGGCCGCCGACTGCGCCTGCTGCCGGGCCAGCGCCACGCTCCACTGCGTCGAGCTGATCCGGAAGGCGGCCAGCGAGCCCGGGGTCGTCACCAGGTCGCCGAGCAGCAGCACCCGGCAGAACGTCGCCTGGTCGATCATGAAGCCCGGGTCGCCGTGCCAGCCGCCCGCCGCCTCCAGGGCCGCACGCCGAACCAGCACGCAGCACGGCTCGCCGAAGATGTTGGCACCCCGGATCACCGAACGACGGATCGCCTCGCGACCGGGCACGCGGCCCGTGAGGCCACCCAGACCGTGCTCGCGCACGACCGGCACTCCGGCGGCATCGACGATGTCACGGGCGCTGGCCACCATCACCACGCCCTCGTCGTGCGCGTCGAAGGCCGCGACCTGGCGGGCCAGCGAGTCGGGGGCGAGCAGGTCGTCGCCGCAGACCAGCTTGACCAGCTCACCGCGCGCCTCGCGGGTCACCCGGTTCCAGTTGCTCTCGGCCCCGCCGCCGGTCGGGGTGGTCAGCAGCCGGACGCGGGGATCGTGGGTGAAGTCCTGCAGGATCTCCCAGGTGCGGTCCGAGGAGCTGTGGTCGGCGACGACGACCTCGAAGTCCTCATGGGTCTGGGCGAGCACCGACTCCATCGTCGCGCGCACGTAGTGCTCGTTCTGGAAGGTGGGGATCACGACCGAGACGCGTGGAGCTGTGGACATCCATCACCCTCCCGGACGCGTCGGTCGTGACTATAGTCGGGCGCGTGCCAGCCGATCCCGTGCCACCTGCTGGTGAGCACCTCGTGTCGGTGGTCATCCCGATCTACCAGGCCGAGCGCCGGCTGCCGTCGGTGATCTCCGACCTCGTCCCGCTGACGGGCCACGTCCTCTCCCCCCGCGGCGTGCCGTTCCGCGTGGTCGAGGTGCTGCTGGTCCACGACTGCGGTCCCGACGACTCGGCGCGCGTGGTTCGCCAGATGGAGGCCGAGCACCGGTTCGTGCGGCCGATCTGGCTCTCCCGCAACTTCGGCCAGCATGCCGCGACCCTGGCCGGCATGTCGTCCTCCGGGGGCGACTGGATCGTCACCATGGACGAGGACGGCCAGCACGACCCCGCGTACATCGGCTCGATGCTGGACGTCGCCCTCGACCGCCAGGCGAGCGTCGTCTACGCCAACCCCACCAACGCCGCTCCGCACGGTGCCCTGCGCAACGCCGCCTCGCGGGGCGCCAAGCGCGCGGTCACCGCGCTCAGCGGCGGTGCCGACGCCTCGGCGTTCCACAGCTACCGACTGGTCCTCGGCGAGGTCGGGCGCAGCGTCGCGGCGTACGCCGGGGCCGGGGTCTACCTCGACATCGCGCTCGGCTGGGTGGCGGGCACCGTGGCGACCGCGCCGGTCGAGCTGCGTGCCGAGGGGGAGCAGCGGAGGTCCGGCTACTCCGCGCGCACGCTGCTCTCGCACTTCTGGCGGATGGTGCTCACGGGAGGCACCCGTGGGCTGCGCCTGGTCAGCGTGCTGGGCGTCGTCTTCGCCCTGGTGGGGCTGCTCATGGCCGCCTTCGTGATCTACCGCCAGCTCGTGCATCCGGCGCCGACGGAGGGCTGGACCTCGCTGATCGTCGTCATGCTCATCTCCACGGGCGCCATCCTCTTCTCGCTGGGGGTGATCGCCGAGTACGTCGGCGTCGCCGTCAACATGGCCATGGGCAAGCCCCTCTATGTGATCACGCAGGACCCGGCGGACGGTCCCCTTGGCCGGTCGCGACCCCGCCCCTGAGCAGGGGCGCCAGCGGGGGCCCGAGCAGGGTCCCGGGGCCGCCGTGCCCCGGTTCGCCTGGGTGCTGGGATCAGGCGGCCTGCTCGGCGGCGCCGTCTGCCGGCGGCTGGAGGCGCTCGGACGCGAGGTGCACACGACGATCGTCCCGTGGCGGGCACAGGGCACGGCCGTCGACACGTTGCTGCGGGCGGCGGACCAGCTGCCGGCCGGGGACTGGGAGGTCTACTGGTGTGCCGGCGCGGGCGTGGTCGGCAGTCACCCCGAGGAGCTCGACGCCGAGCTCGACGTCCTCGACGGCTTCCTGGGCGCCTGGGAGCCCGGTGAGGGGACCCACGGGCTCTTCCTCGCCTCCTCCGCCGGTGGGGTGTACGCCGGGTCGACGGGCGCCCCGTTCACCGAGCACACGGTGCCGGCGCCGATCTCGCCCTACGGCTGGGCCAAGCTGCGCTCGGAGGAGATCGCCACCGACTTCGCCGTCCGCACCGGGACGGCGCTGCTCGTCGGGCGGCTCTCGAACCTCTACGGCCCCGGGCAGCACCTCGGCAAGCAGCAGGGGCTGATCACCCAGCTGTGCCGGGCGCAGCTGGCCCGGCAGCCACTGAGCGTCTACGTCCCGCTGGACACGATGCGTGACTACCTCTACGTCGACGATGCCGCGGCGATGGTGGTCGCCGGCCTGGACGCCGTGACGACCAGGGGAGCGCGTGCGCTCAAGGTGCTCGCCAGCGAGCGGTCGACCACGATCGGCGCGGTGCTCGGAGACCTGCACCGGATCACCCGCCGGCGCCCGCCCGTCGTTCTCGGCACGTCGTCCAACGCGCGGTTCCAGGTGCGCGACCTGCGGCTGCGCTCGGTGGCCTGGCCGCGCACCTCGCCGCTCGCGCGGACACCGATGGTGGCCGGGATCGCAGCGACGCTCGCCTCCCTGGTCGCCCGGCCCGGTTCCGCCCGCGGCTACCCTTCGATGTCGTCGTCGGCGGAGAGGACCCCATGAGACTGCTGGTCACGGGCGGAGCCGGGTTCATCGGCAGCCACTACGTCCGGTCGGTCCTGACCGGTGCATGGGGAGGCGAGGAGCCCGAGAGCGTCGTGGTGCTCGACAAGCTCACCTACGCCGGCAACCTCGCCAACATCGCGCCCGTCTCGGGTGACAGTCGCCTGCAATTCGTGAAGGGCGACATCCTCGACCGGGCGGTCGTCGACCGGCTGATGGCCGACGTCGACGCCGTCGTGCACTTCGCCGCCGAGAGCCACGTGGACCGCTCGATCCTCCGTGCGGCCGAGTTCGTGACGACCAACGTCGTCGGCACCCAGACGCTGCTGGACTCTGCGCTCCGGCACGGCGTCGAGAAGTTCGTGAACGTCTCCACCGACGAGGTCTACGGGTCGATCGAGCAGGGCAGCTGGGACGAGGAGCAGCCGCTGCTGCCCAACTCGCCGTACTCCGCCTCGAAGGCCTCCAGCGACTTGCTCGCGCGCTCCTACCACCGCACGCACGGGCTCCCGGTGTGCATCACGCGCTGCTCGAACAACTACGGGCCCTACCAGTTCCCCGAGAAGGTCATCGCGCTGTTCGCGACGAACCTGATCGACGGCGCCGAGGTGCCGCTGTACGGCGAGGGCGCCAACGTCCGCGACTGGCTGCACGTCGACGACCACTGCCGCGGGCTCCACCTCGTGCTCGAGAGAGGCCGGCCCGGCGAGGTCTACAACATCGGCGGCGGCACCGAG
>NZ_JAOPXP010000128.1 GCF_025965085.1 Marmoricola sp. | reverse complement strand
CTGCTCCTGGCGCGTCAGCCGACCGAGTGACCGGTGCTGCGGAGGTGCTCGCAGGCCTCGAGCACCCGGGCCGACATGCCGGCCTCGCCAGCCTTGCCCCAGGCACGGGGGTCGTAGGCCTTCTTGTTGCCCACCTCGCCGTCGACCTTGAGGACGCCGTCGTAGTTGATGAACATGTGCCCGGCGATCGGGCGGGTGAAGGCGTACTGCGTGTCGGTGTCGATGTTCATCTTTACCACGCCGAAGTCGACTGCCGCGGCGATCTCCTCGGCAGTGGTGCCCGATCCACCATGGAAGACGAGGTCGAACGGCTTGGAGCCCTCGGGCAGGCCGAGCTTCTCGGCAACCGCCCGCTGGGCGTTCTGCAGGATCTCGGGACGCAGCTTGACGTTGCCGGGCTTGTAGACGCCGTGCACGTTGCCGAAGGTCAGCGCGGTCAGGTAGCGACCGTTCTCACCGGTGCCGAGCGCGGCGACCGTGGCCAGCGCGTCCTCGGTGGTGCTGTACAGCTGCTCGCCCCCTCCGCCCTCGACGCCGTCCTCCTCGCCACCGACGACACCGATCTCGACCTCGAGCACGATCCGGGCCTCGGCCGCCTTCTTCAGCAGCTCCCGGGCGATCTCGAGGTTCTCCTCCAGGGGTACGGCGGAGCCGTCCCACATGTGCGACTGGAAGAGCGGCTCCTGCCCGTTGCGCACCCGCTCGAGGGAGATGTCGAGCAGCGGCCTGACGAAGCCGTCGAGCTTGTCCTTGGGGCAGTGGTCGGTGTGCAGCGCGATGTTGACGGGATACTTCTTGGCCACCTCGTGGGCGTACGACGCGAACGCCACCGCGCCGGTGACCATGTCCTTGATGGTCGGGCCCGAAAGGTACTCCGCACCGCCGGTGGAGACCTGGATGATGCCGTCGCTGCCTGCCTCGGCGAACCCGGCCAGCGCCGCGTTCAAGGTCTGGGAGGAGGAGACGTTGATCGCCGGGAACGCGAACGACTGCTTCTTCGCGGCGTCCAGCATCTCGGCGTACTTCTCGGGTGTGGCGATGGGCATGGCGCGGTCTCCTCGGAGTCCTCAGGGATACGTCGGGTGGCTGCGCCAACCCTAGACGACTGTTCCGGCCTCCGGCTCGGGTCGATCGTGGGAGGATCTCGGTGCCATCCCCCGCGAACCACCAGCACCGGAGTGACATGCGCTCTCACCGCCTCCGACGCTCCCCCACGGAGAGCATCCTCGTGCTGGTGCGATCCCTCGCCGCGGCCACGGCCCTCGCCCTGGTGATGTCCGCCTGCGGCGGGGGCGACCTGCCACCGTCCGGCGCCAAGGGTGGCTCGAGCACGAGCGGGAGCGAGGCACGCCCGGGGGACGCCCCCGGCTCCGAGGAGGCCGCCGGCGCCGCCGACCCGGGCTACCAGGCGCCCCGGGTCGGCGAGTGCTTCCGGATGACCCCGGCACAGTCGCGGGCCCCGGTGGCCGCCGGGCCGAAGGTGGGATGCACGCAGCAGCACACCTCCGTCGTGGCGTACGTCGGCTTCGTGCCCCGCGCCGTGACGCCGAGGACCCCGCTCGCGCAGCTCCGGTCGGTGGGCAGGCGCCTGTGCGAGCCGGCCTACCGCAAGGTGGTCGGCGGCACCCTCGTCGACCGGGCCACCTCCCTCCTGACCTGGACGATGTTCACCCCGGGTCGGGCGCAGCTCGAGCGCGGCGCCCGGTGGGTCCGCTGCGACGTCGTGGCCCGAAGCGGCAACCGGCTGGTCCCGCTGCCCGCCGACCAGCCCCTGCTCGGCTCGGGCGTCCCGGAGCAGCTGCGGGTGTGCGAGAGCGACACCGGCGTCGACATCTCGTGCTCGCGGCCGCACGCGTTCCGGGTCGAGGCCGTCTACCGCGCGGTCGGTGAGACCTACCCGGACACGACGACGTACACCGTGGCAGCCAGGGCGCGGTGCAAGGAGCTGACGAAGAAGGACGGGGGGTACTGGCAGCCGCCCAGTCAGGAGGGGTGGAGGTCCGGTGACCGGTTCATCCGGTGCCTCTCCGCCCAGCCGGGCACAGGCTGAGGCCCCTCCCCTCGAGACGCTCGCTGCGCTCGCTCGTCAGGGAGCACCACCCCGCCAGGCGGCGTCGAGGTCGGCGTACTTGCCGATCCAGGCGTGCATCGCGATCGCGGCCGCCGCGGAGGCGTTGATCGAACGGGTGGAGCCGAACTGCGCGATCGAGAAGGTGCCGTCGCACACCTCCCGCGCCTCCTGCGAGAGGCCGGGACCTTCCTGGCCGAAGAGGAAGCAGACCGAGCGCGGGATGTCCCAGGTCTCCAGGTGCTCCGAACCGGGCAGGTTGTCGACGCCCATGAGCTGCACTCCCTGCTCGTGCAGGTGAGCGGCCAGGGCGGCAGGAGTCTCGTGGTGGCGCACGTGCTGGTATCGGTCGGTGACCATGGCACCGCGCCTGTTCCACCGGCGCTTGCCGACGATGTGCACCTCGCGGGCCAGGAACGCGTTGGCCGACCGCACGATCGTCCCGATGTTGAAGTCGTGCTGCCAGTTCTCGATCGCGACGTGGAAGTCGTGCCGCCTCGTGTCGAGGTCCGCGACGATCGCCTCCATCGTCCAGTAGCGGTAGCGGTCGACGACGTTGCGCCGGTCACCCTCGACGAGCAGGGCGGCGTCGTACCGCTCCCCCGTCGGCGGCACTCCCACCCACGGACCGACCCCGACCTCCTGCGGCCCGTGGGGCATCGGGTCGTACGGCGCGCGCTGGTCGTCACTCACAGCCGCAAGGGTAGGGCCGGACAAATTCTGGTCAGGAAAGGCCGGATAGTCTCGCTGCGTGAATGGCCTGCAACCGCTTCTGTTCGGCATCAAGTGGATGGACCCCAACTGGCTCCTCGACCAGTTCGGGCCCTCGTTCCTGTGGGTCTGCCTGGTGATCGTGCTGGTCGAGTGCGGCCTCTTCTTCCCGTTCCTGCCCGGTGACACCCTCCTCTTCGCCGTGGGCCTCTTCGTCGCGACCCGCGACAGCATCGTCCCCGGGCCGCACGCCACCGACCTGGTCGTGGCGATCGTGCTCCTCACGGCCGCGGCCTTCGCCGGCAACGTGCTCGGATACGAGATAGGCCGGGCCATCGGCCCGCCCCTCTACGAGCGCGAGGGCCGGATCCTGAAGAAGAAGTACTTCGACCAGACCGACGCGTTCTTCGACAAGCACGGCAACAAGGCCCTGGTGATCGGCCGCTTCGTGCCCTTCGTGCGGACCTACATCACCGTCGTCGCCGGCGTGACCCGGATGCGGCGTGACCGCTTCTTCCTGTGGAGCGCGGTCGGCGCTGCCCTCTGGGTCGTCGGCATCACCCTGATGGGCTTCTTCCTCGGCCGCAGCTTCCCCAGCCTGGGCCAGAACATCGACAAGGCGATCATCGTGATCCTCGCCGTCTCGGTCATCCCGATCGCCTACGAGTGGTGGAAGCACCGCCGGCAGGCCGCCGAGGGCG
>NZ_JAOPXP010000125.1 GCF_025965085.1 Marmoricola sp. | reverse complement strand
CCCTGGCTCACTGCCGTGGGGCGCTACAGCTACAGCCTCTACCTGTGGCACGTCGTCCCCATGCTGCTCCTCGAGGACGCCTGGCCCGCTCTCCCCCAGCCAGTGGTGGGACTGGTCGCGGTGGCGCTGACGATCGTGCTGACGATCGTGAGCTACCGCCTGCTCGAGCGGCCCTTCCTACGACCGCGCAGCGACGTGCTCTCGCCGGCTCAGCGAGCGCGCGCGGTCGCACCGTCCCTCTGAGTCCTGAGGACACCACGCTCGGCCAGGGCGGTGACCAGGTCGTCGGCGGCGGTCCGGGTCCTGTTCAGACCGATCCGCGTGGCGGCCGCCGCGCGGAGCGCGGCACCGGCACGACCGGAGGCGTCGAGGTCGGCGAGGAACACCTCGAAGGGGCGGTCGTCCAGGTCCACCACCTCGCCCGGCACCCAGTCGAGCACGTCGGCGGGCAGCAGCTGCCGGTCATAGGAGCTCCGGTCGGGCACCAGGAAGGCGAGGGGCCGGTCCAGCAGCAGGTAGTCCACCCACACGCTCGAGTAGTCGGTGACCAGGCCACGCGACGCACCGAGCACGGAGTACAGGTTCAGGCCGGCGCGCACCAGGTCCTCCTCGGAGATGGTGGTCGCACCGTCCTGCTGCCTCCGGTCGGCGTCCATCGGGTGTGGTTTGACGACCAGCTGGAGGCCGCGCGCGCGGAGACCGTCGAGCAGCGGGGCCAGACCCTCGCGTCCGCCGCGCCCGGTGCCGGGACTCCCCGAGCTGGCCCGGACCGCCCCGATCGCCCTGGTGCGGCGGAAGGTCGGCATCCAGACGACGAAGTCGCCCGTGATCCCGAGCGCGGTCAGGGCATCGCGGTCGGCCGGGTCCCAGAGCTGGTCGGTGCGCGGGTTGCCGGTGACCAACTGCCGTTCGGGGGGTACGCCGAACGCGTCGCCCTTGAAGCCGGAGAAGAGCCGGGTGCTGCCGACCACGTAGGTGCTCGCGATCAGCGCGCCCACCTCCTTGCCGGGCCGGATGTCCTTCGGACCGTCCCCGTGCCACAGGTTGACGAGCGGCTTGCGGGAGCTGGGGCGGGGGCTGCCGTAGAGCCCGTGGGTGAACATGACCGCCTCTGCACGCAGGTAGTGGAGCAGTCCCCGCAGGCTGGCCTTGGGGACGACGGTCATGCCGTCCTCGGCGAGCGCGTGCACGGCAGCCGGGGTCGAGCCGCCGTCCTGCAGCCACACGACCTCGCCGTCGTAGCGCCGCACCAGCGCCCGGGCCACCTCGAGCCCGTTGCCCTCGGTCTCCGGGAAGGCGGAGACGACGACCGACCGCGACTGTGGGAACACCAGGGAGAGCAGTCTCAGGCCCACGCGGAGCAGACCCTGGACGACCGTGAGCCACAGGTTCCTCATGCGGACTCCTCGACGGGCTCGGCCTGCTCCGTCTCGGGGGCCGTGTCGCCGAACGGCGCGACGGTGAGGCTGGCGACGTACCCGACCACCCCGCCGACGAGATGCCCGACGCCCCACGCGGCCGCGACCCACGCGGTTCCGTGCGGGGCCGCGACGACTGCCAGCGCCAGCATCACGACCGTGCTCACCGCCTGCACCAGGATCATCGAGCGCAGGTGGCGCGAGAGGCGGAGCCGGATGGCCGACCAGTAGTTGAACGCCGTGGCCAGGGTGGAGAACGACAGGATCCGCAGGGTGGTCGTGCCCTCGTCGGCATAGCTGCTGCCGAAGACGTGCAGGAAGTACGGCGCCATCACGAACATCACCGCAATGCCGGCGAGCGAGTAGACGCCCATCGTGATCCCGCCGCGGCGTACGACGCGTCGACGGCCGTCCGGCACGCGCTCGCTCTCGGCGTACGTCGAATTGGCGACCGCCAGGAGGATGGCGTTCTGCAGGGTCGCGATCTGGAAGCTGATGAAGAAGACACCGCCCCCGGCGGCACCGAGCGCGTTGATCACCAGCAAGGGCAGGACCATCTGTGGGATGACGTGGAGGACGTAGGTGGCGTAGCCCGCCCCGGCGAAGCGGCCGGCCCCGAGAAGCTCGCGGGACGGGGAGAGCGAGCGGCGGCCGGGCACGTGGCGGAAGATCACGATGACGCTCGCGACGGCGCACAGCAGTGTGGCCCCACCGGCCGCGCCGTACAGCCCGAGCGCGCCGGCACCGACGAGGAGGAAGGGCAACCCGAGCTTGACGACGACGAGCAGGATGCCGTTGAGCCGCAGGTAGGACCAGACCCGGTTGATGCTCAGGAAGATGCTGTCGGTGAGCACGTTGAGAGCGGTGCCCGCGACGAGCAGGCAGTACAGCCCGATCGTCCACGGGGAGCCCAGCACCGCGGTCAGGCGCGGGGCGGTCAGCGGCAGCAGCAGGCAGTAGAGCAAGGCGAAGCCCGCGCCCGCGGTGAACACGACCAACGACGCGGTGGCCACGTCGGCGGCCTTGCGCCGGCTGATCGGCATCGTGCGCATCAGGGTGATGTTGAGGCCGAGCTGTGCGAACAGGGCGAGGGAGTCGGCGGCCGAGACGAGGGAGCCGGCGAGCCCGACGTCCTCCGCGGACTGCAGGCGCGCCGCCACCACCCAGAACACCGCGCCTCCCCCGGCCATCATCAGCGTGGTCGCGAAGACCAGCGCCGAGTTGACCAGCACCGGGTCGGACGTCACCGCCCTGGCCCTGTCGCGCAGGGCCAGCTGCGGGAGGCTCATCGGTAGATCCGGGTCAGCTGCGAGCTGTAGACGAGGTCCATCTGCCGGTCGAGCTTGCGCAGCGGGTAGCGGTAGGTGATCAGGTCGCCGGTGTAGAAGACCGCCGACCGGCCGGTGTCCTGCAGGCGGGAGTCCACGAAGACGTAGTCCCCCTTGGTCAGCAGGGTCGGGTAGAGGCGGTCGGCCACCCGGGCATCCTTGCGCACGGAGAGCACCCGCACCCCGATGTTCCGGTTCGCGATGACTCCCGCCGGCCGGACCCTTCCCTGCCCTGCGGCCGCGACCCAGTCCACTGCCTGCACGTCTGAGTCGGAGGCGAAGTAGCGGTCGTAGTAGGTCCCCGTGTTGCTCAACGCCAGCCGCGGCGAGTAGCCGCCGAGGATCGCGGGCACGGCGCCACTGAGGACGAGCAGCAGTCCCACCGGGACCACGGCGGCCAGTGCCCCGGAACGGGACGCGAACCGCCGGACCAGCAACCACAGCCCCACGGCCATGACCGGCGCCACGACCAGCGACGCCTGTTGGAAGGCGCGGAGCACCCCGTAGTCGACCGACAGCGTGGGGACCAGCACGATCACCCCCAGGGCCCCGACCGTCCCGAGGCTCACGAAGACGACCTCCTCGGGCAGCCTCTTCGCGGGCGTGTCGAGCGCCGGATGCTCGTCGGCCACCTTGCGCCGCCGCACCAGGCGGACCAGTCCGACCAGCAGGAGCAGCTGGAGCAGTCCGGCGGCCGCGAACCGCGCCCCGGTGACCACGGAGTCGGCATCCGGCCCGAGCGACTCCAGGCGCTTGCCCGCGCCCGTGAGCGGGAGCTTGCTGGCCGACACGATGTCCGGCTTCAGGACCGCCTTCCCCGGGTGCTTGATCAGCAACGTTCGGCGGGGGGCCTGCTTCCGGGCGTCGAGGGTCTCGCCGACGAACAGGTCGAGCCGCTCGCGGGGTGTGGTGGTGTCGCGGGAGAACAGGGTGTACTGCAGGTCCGAGGACCCGGGCGTGTCCTTGCCCTGGCCCAGGATGGCCGCGACGGCGTCACGTGCGACCTGCGTCGCGTGGCCACCGGTGTCGGTGACCGGGCCGGCCCACACCCAGCTGGCCAGCGCCAGGGAGAGCACGAGCGCCGGAGCAAGGAGTACGCCGCGCGACCGCTCCTCCGTCTCCTCGCCGAGCCGGCCGCGCATCCACGCCGTACGCCGGAGCCGATGCCAGCCGGTCATCGCCACCAGGCCGAGCACGAGACCCAGCAGCAGCAGGTAGGTCGTCGAGTAGTGGGACAGCACGACGCCCACGCCGAAGACGACGGCGAGCACGATCCGGGGTCGACGCGGGGCCGGCGCCGTGGCCGCCAGCAGCAGCAGGCCGAGGAAGAAGAACGCGACCTCCTGGCGCACCAGGTAGGGCATGTCGGTGTAGAAGGTGGGCAGCGCCATCGTGAGGACGGCCGAGGCCAGCGCGAGCCGGCGCGAGAGGAACCTCCTGGCCAGCAGGAACGTCAGCACCGGCACGAGCGCGAACACCAGCTGCAGCAGCAGCTTGAAGACCAGGACGCCCGACAGGCCGGTCGTCTGCGCCAGGATGGTCGGCAGGATGTTCAGGCTGAGGCAGGCGTTGTAGGCGTTCTCCCACGAGCTCATCTGCCACCGCTGGGCGTCGTTGGTGAGCAGGAACGTGAGGTACTCCGACTGGATGTCGTGGCCCGTGATGCTCCAGCCACGCAGCGACGTGGCGAGCAGGAGGCTGACCGCCACCAGCCACAGGCACCGCAGGTCGCGCGCCGCCGACCCCTCGGCCCGCACCATCAGGACCACCAGCGCCGCACCCGTCAGCACGAGAGCCACCAGCGCGACGCCACCACCCGCGCCGTTGTTCAGCCGGACGGCTCCGACCACGGCGAGCACCAC
The DNA here is from genome assembly GCF_025965085.1 of Marmoricola sp. Taxonomy (GTDB): domain Bacteria; phylum Actinomycetota; class Actinomycetes; order Propionibacteriales; family Nocardioidaceae; genus Marmoricola. The sequence goes on along the minus strand of NZ_JAOPXP010000125.1, from coordinate 1,613 downwards.
GGATGCGACCGCGAGGGCCTGGGCGAGCTCGAGCCGCGCGCCCGCGGACCTGCGCAGCAGGATCCGGGGGTCGACCGACAGCAGGGGGCCTCTCCCCGGTCGCCACGCCAGGAGGCCGAGGTTCGCCAGGAACGAGGTGGCGGCCAGGACCGCCGGCTGCAGGGGGCGGTCCACCCCCGCCACGGGCAGCACCGTGTTGAGCAGCAGGCCGACGAGGATCAGGCCGAGCACGCTGGAGCCGAAGGCGAAGAGCAGCCGGGCCGCAGCATGGTCGTCGAGGAAGCGCATGCGACGGAACAGCACGAGGGTGGGCAGCCCGAGCACCGTGGCCAGGGCGATGATCGGCCGGACGAGCGGGAGGTCGAGGTCCAGCGCGACCAGCCCTTCGGCCAGCATCAGCAGGGCGAGGAAGCCGTAGCGCTGTCTCATCGTGACTCCACCGGCTCGGGCGAGCCCCACCGGGACAGCGGCAGGTCGGTCGCCTCCGGCCACGCGAGGACCTGCTTCTCGTGACGCGACAGGATCTCCTCGAGCAGCGACTGCGGCGAGTCGAAGTCCCCCGGGTGCAGGGCTTCGTGGAGCCGCACGTGGGGACCCCGCTGGTCACGCTCTGAGGTCATCAGCACCAGCGGCGAACCGGCCTGGAGAGCGATCCGGGCGGCGCCGAACGACCCCAGTAGCCGGCGTCCGGCGAACGTGACGGGAGTCCGGCCCGGCACGTCCGAGGCGATCGCCACGATCTCCCCGCCGGCCAGCAGGTCGAGGATCCCCTGGGGGCCGATGTCCGTGCTGGTCGGGATCCCGCCACCGATGGAGTTGACGCGGACGTGCTGCTTGATCCAGCGGGGCGCGTCGTCACGCGCCATGTAGGGGTACATCAGCATGTGCGGGGGCGCCCCGGCGAGCGCGATCGCCGGGAACGCGCTGTCGTAGAAGCCGTGGTGCATGAAGCTGAGGATCACCCCACGGCCGAGGCCGCGCGCATCGATCAGGTGCTCGATGCCCTCCACGCGACGTGAGGTGACCAGGTCCGGGTGCCAGCGGACCTCTCCGCGCCAGATCATCTGCTTCACGTAGCCACGCGCGGCTCCGGTCAGGTCTGCCCCCGGTCGCGTCTGACCGAGCAGGAACTCCATCTGGCGGTGGGCGTTGTCGCGCACCCCGCCTCGCGACCAGGCCAGGTGGAACCGGACCCGGACCACGAGCGGGAGCAGGGCTCGCGGCGTGTGCTGCCTGATCGACTCCATGAGTCGCTCTGCCACGCCTCTGATGAGATCAGCCGACACCTGCCGCCTCCTTGAGCACCTCGAGGGTGCTGTCCTCCTGCCGTTTCCAGTCCCAGCGACCGGTCGCCGCCTCCCGTCCGGCCGCACCCATCTCGGCAGCGCGATCCGGGTCGCCGAGCACGGCAGCCAGCGCCTCGGCGAGCAGGGCAGGGTCACCGGGCGGGACGAGCAGACCGTCGACCCCGTCGCGGACCACGAACGGGATGCCGCCGACGTCCGAGCCGACGACCGGGCACCCGCTGGCCATCGCCTCCACGAGCGTCATGCCGAAGGACTCGGACTCCGTCAGGGACGGGAGCACCGTCACGGCGGCCCTGCGGTAGAAGC
>NZ_JAOPXP010000115.1 GCF_025965085.1 Marmoricola sp. | reverse complement strand
CGGAGATCTTCGCGCAGCTGGTCGATACGAGATTGGTCCATGACTCCTCCAGAGTTCGACGCTGTCGGTCCGCGACGGTGGTCATCGGAGGCACGGCCGCGCGACGGCGCCGAGGGGACTGTGAACCCGTCCACGTTAAGACCCACACGCCGACGGGCACCATGCCCCGCAGATCGATTCTCGGGTCAGTCTCCGGGCGAAAGCCGCGTAGACACCCGATGGGTCGCGGGGCCTCCCAGGAGGTTGTCAGCGTCCCTCCACGGCGCGAACACGGAGGCGAAGGCACCCGCCCGCCGGGCTCGACCCCATGGCGAGCCTGGCTCCGGACGTCATATCCTTGGACCTGAACCTAGAGCCTTCACCTGTACTTCGATGAGGACCCTGATGGACACCATGAACGACGCGCGGGGAGCCGTGCCCGCGAACGACACGACGACAGCTCCCTCGCTCGACGAGATCCTGGACGCCATCGCACAGGTCGGTGACGAGCAGTTCGATGCCGAGGAGTCGGCTCAGGCACTCGTCCTCGCCAGGGAGGAGATCGACACCCTGAAGGAGGCGCTGCGGACGCGGACGGTCATCGGGCAGGCGACCGGCATCATCATGGCCGAGCGGGGCCTGTCCGCCCAGGCGGCCTTCGCGCACCTGGTCACCACTTCGTCGCATACCAACGTCAAGATCCGCGAGATCGCTGCCCGCATGGTGGACGAGGCCAACCAGAAGGCCGCCCCACAGGACGCATAGGACCGCCGCAGGCGGGAACTGACGTCATCAGGAGCAGGGTTCCCGAGCGGATTTCCAGCTCTCAGGTCCCAGGGGTCGAGCCAACGGAATCTGGGACCGCCTGCGCGTGTGCCCGCTGCCCAGCCTGCTAGAACAGGGTGGTGGACACCCACACCACCCGTGTCACGCGCCACTACGACGCCTCGCGCAGCGCCGTCTATCGTGCGCTGGTCGACGCCGAGGACATCGCCAGGTGGAAGGTCCCGGATGGGATGAGCATCGTCGTGCACGAGCACGAGGCCCGGGAGGGCGGTCGCCTCCGCATCTCCCTGACGTACGACGGGCCAGGGGTCGGCAAGACGACGGGGAGGACCGACACCTATCACGGGCACTACGTGCGCCTGGTGCCCGACGAACTGGTCGTCGAGGTCGACGAGTTCGAGTCCGACGACGACTCCCTGGCCGTTCCCATGACCATCACCCTGACGCTGAGGGACGAGGATGGGGGCACCCGGCTGGAGGCCGTCCACGAGGGTCTGCCGCCGAGTGTGCCGGCCGCCGACAACGAGCTGGGCTGGCAGCAGGCGCTGGCCAGGCTGGCCGACCTGGTGGAGGGGCGCGCGGTGCCACACCGGGCTGGCTTGCCACACTCGGGGCCATGAGCGAGCAGCGACTGCGGATTCCTGCAGGATCATGGCCCACCCCGATCACGGCCGGCCTCGTGGTCCAGCAGGCCACCAGGATCGGTGCGGTGGCACTCGACGGCGACGTCGTCTACTGGTCGGAGATGCGGCCCCACGAGGGTGGACGCACCCAGATCGTCCGCCTGGAGCCCGGTGGTGAGCCGACCGACGTCCTGCCGCCGGGGGCCGACGCCCGCACCCAGGTCCACGAGTACGGCGGTGGCGCGTGGTGGGTCGACAAGGGCGTCGTCTGGTACGTCGAGTGGGCCGACCAGCGACTGCGCAGGATCGATCGCGGTGGTGGCCCCGTCGAGGTGACCCCCGCGCCTGCCGAGGGCGAGTCCGTGCGCTGGGCCGACGGCGACGTGCACCCGCTCGACGGGCGGGTCGCCTTGGTGCGCGAGACGCACCCGGTGGGCTCGCGCGGTGCGGTCGACGTGGTGAACGAGGTCGTCGTACTCGACTCCGAGCACCAACAGGACACGGTGGTGGCCGGGCCCGACTTCGTCTCCGACCCGCGCTGGTCTCCCGACGGTCTGTCGCTGGCGTGGCTGGAGTGGGACCACCCGGCGATGCCGTGGGACGACTCGACCTTGAAGGTGCAGACCGGCATGGGCGTGGCGACCGTCGCGGGAGGGGTGGACCAGGCCCCCGAGGGGATCTGCCAGCCCCAGTGGGCCCCCGACGGCTCGCTGTGGTTCTGCTCGGACCGGGACGACTGGTGGTCGCTCTACCGCTGGACGGCCGAGTCCGGGGTCGAGCGGATGGTCCACCAGGTGGGTGACGTGGGGAGGCCGAAGTGGGTCTTCGGCCCCCGGCGCTACGCCTTCCTCGCGGACGGTCGCGTAGTCGTCGCGGTCCTGCACGAGGGCACCGACACCGTGCATCTGCTCGAGCGCGACGGCAGCCTGCGCACCCTCGACGTCGGCAGCACCTGCGTCGATGACATGGCTGCCTCGGGGAACACGGTCGTGCTGGTTGGTTCGTCCCCCACGGAGGAGGCCGCTGTCCGGCGCTTCGAGATCGCCGACGACGTCGGGGACGTCGGGGCCGTCGAGACCGAGACGCTGAGCCCCGAGCGGGAGCTGGGCATCGGGCGCGAGTGGTTCTCCGAGCCCGAGCACATCGAGTTCCCAGGCAGCAGCGGCCGGCCGACGTACGCCAACTTCTACCGGCCCACCAACCCGACGGCCCGGCTTGCCGAGGGCGAGCTGCCGCCGCTGATCGTGCTCATCCACGGGGGACCGACCTCGAACGCGGTGACCACGCTGTCCTTGGCCCAGCAGTTCTGGACGAGCCGCGGGTTCGCCGTCGTGGACGTGGACTACGGCGGGTCAACGGGCTACGGCCGCGCGTACCGCAACCGGCTTCAGGGTGAGTGGGGCATCGTCGACGTCGAGGACTGCGTGGCCGTGGTGCGCTGGCTGGGGGAGCGGGGCTGGATCGACCCCGCGCGAGCTGTCATCCGCGGCGGCTCCGCCGGCGGCTTCACCGTGCTGATGGCGCTGGCGGTCTCTGAGGTGTTCGCCGCCGGTGCTGACTACTTCGGTGTCGCCGACGTGGAGGCGCTGGCGCTGGAGACCCACAAGTTCGAGTCCCGCTACCTCGACGGGCTGATCGCGCCGTATCCCGAGGGCCGCGCCACCTACACCGAACGCTCACCGCTGACCCACCTGGACTCGCTGTCCTCGCCGCTGGTCGTGCTCCAGGGAGCCGAGGACCGGGTGGTGCCGCCGGCGCAGTCGGAGATGATCGTGGCGGCGCTCCGGGAGAAGGGCCTGCCCGTCGCCTACCGGCTGTACGACGGGGAGCAGCACGGTTTCCGCAAGGCGGAGAACATCAAGGACTCGCTCGAGGCCGAGCTCTCCTTCTACGCCCAGGTGCTCGGTTTCGAGCTCCCGGCCGAGGAGGAGATCCCGGTCCTCGAGGTGGAGAACCTCAGGCGTTGACGAGCTCGTCGCCGGCCCGCCCGGTCTCGGCCTGACGCAGGTGCGGGCGCTCGAGCTGCTCGCCCTCGACGTCGACGTTCGGCAGCACCCGGTCGAGCCACTTCGGCAGGTACCACGCCTTCTCGCCGAGGAGGTACATCAGCGCCGGGATCAGCGCCATCCGCACCACGAACGCGTCGAAGAAGACGGCGATCGCCAGGGCGAAGCCCATCGACTTGATGATCGGCTCGTCGATGAGGATGAACGCCGCGAACACCGAGATCATGATCACCGCGGCGGCAGCCACCACCCGGGCGCTGTTGCGGAAGCCGTCGACGACCGCTTCGCGGGTCGAGGAACCGTGCACGTGGGCCTCCCGCATCCGGGTGACCAGGAAGACCTGGTAGTCCATGGCGAGGCCGAAGACCAGGCCGATCAGGAAGATGGGCATGAAGCTCACGATCGGCTGGCCCTCCATCAGGCCGAAGGCACCCTCCTGGAAGACCGCGACGGTGGCGCCCAGGGTGGCGAGCACTGAGAGCAGGAAGCCGAACGTCGCGGTCAGCGGCACCAGGAGCGAGCGGAAGACCAGCATCAGCAGCAGGAACGCGAGCCCGATGACCACCATCAGGTAGACCGGCAGCGCGCCGCTGAGCCGCTCGGAGACGTCCGTGGTGATGGCGGTCAGCCCGGTGACCCCGGTCGTCGTCCCGGTCCTGGCCTCGATGCCCGACTGGCCGTCGCGCAGGGCCTTCAGCAGGTCCTCGGTGCGGGTGTCGTCGGAGCCGTACTTCGGCGTGACCAGGACCTGGGCACCGGTGCCCTGCTCGTTCTGCGCCACGACCTGGGCGTTGGCGACGCCCTCCTGGCCGCCGGCCCAGGCCACGACCTCGTCGTAGGCCTTGGTGCGCTCCTCGGGTGAGCGGAGCCCGCGACCGTCGACGACGACCAGCAGGGGCGCGTCGCGACCCGGGCCGAACGCCGCAGCGCCGAGGTCGGAGGCCTTGCGCTGGGTGGTCTGGGGGGACGCGGTGCTGTCCGACGGGAAGGCGAGGTGCAGGTCCTTCAGCGGGATCGCCAGCGAGCCCAGAGCCACGACCACCAGCAGCACCACGGCGACCGGTCGACGCCCGAGGACCCGCGCCCATCGGACGCCGTTGTTGAGCAGCCTGCCGCTCTCGTCACGCTTGGGGTGGGCACGGCGTACACGGCCTCCGAAGGCCTTCGACCTCAGCAGGCCGAGGACGGCCGGCAGCAGGGTCAGGGCCACGAGCACCGCGATGAAGACCGTTCCTGCTGCGGCGAGACCCATCGTGGTGAGGAACGGGATCCTGACCACGGACAGCGCGGAGAGGGCGATCAGCACGGTCAGGCCGGCGAACACCACGGCGGAACCGGCGGTGCCGACAGCGATGCCGGCCGCCTCCGCGCGGTCGTCGGTGTGCTCGAGCTCGTTGCGGTAGCGGGCCAGGATGAAGAGGGCGTAGTCGATGCCCACCGCCAGTCCGATCATCGTGGCCAGCGTCGGCGTGGTGGAGCCGATGTCCATGAACGCGGTCAGCGCGGTGATGCCGGTGAGGCCAAGGCCGACGCCGAAGAGCGCGGTCAGCACCGGCAGGCCCGCGGCGACCAGGGAGCCGAACGTGAGGATCAGGACGAGGACGGCGACCGCGATGCCGATCAGCTCCGACTTGCCACCGAGCGCGGGCTGTCCGGTGGTGCCGGAGCCGTTGGCCTCGACGACCAGGCCATGGCTGCGGGCGTCGGCCATGGTGTCGGTCAGGGCCGCGATCGTGGACGGCTCCACGTCGGCCACCGTGTCGACGTCGAAGTCCCACGTGATGGTGCCCACGCGGCCGTCAGCCGACAAGGGGGAGAGCGCCTGCGCGTTGGCCCTGGCGATGGCGACGTCGCCGCCGGAGCTCCTGGCGGCGCCGACGAACTGGTCGAGCTGCTTCGGCGCGATCTCGACCGGGTTCGCCGGCGCGGGCCTGGTCGGATCGCTCCCGTCGGGCATCTGGGGCAGCTTGGCCAGGTCGGCCACGAGCGCATCGACGGCCCTCTTGTACTGCGGGTCGGCGAGCTTCTGGCCCTGCGGTGCGGCGACGACGACCTTCACCGTGGCCTGGTCGAACGCGTCGGTGGCTCCGGGGAAGAGCTGGGACTGCAGGTCGGCGGCCTTCTCCGAGGGAATGCCCGGGATGGAGAACGCGTCGCTCATCGGCTTCGACAGGGTTCCGGCGACGGTGCCGACGGCGATCATGGCGATCAGCCAGCCCGCGAGGAAGAAGGGCCACCTCCGGTAGGCGGTCTTGCCGAGTCGGTAGAGCAGGGTGGCCATGGTTGATCTCCAGTGGGTGGTACGCCGGGTCGGCGGATGGGGAGGAGCCGGGAGGGAGCGGGGTCGGTCGAAGGATCAGACGAGAAGCTGTCGGGCCGCACGCAGCACGTCGTCGTACGCGTCGGCGAGGGGTCGTTCGTCGGGATCTGCCAGGTAGCTGTCGAGGGCTGCGTCGAACAGGGCGCACAGCAGCCGGATCGCCACCTGTGCGCGACCGGCGTCGAAGGCGTCGCCCTCGCGGTTGCGGATCTCCTCGACGATGTGTCCGGTCAGCACCAGGAAGCGGTCGTGCGCGGCGGCCAGGAGCCTGGGGTTGCCGAGCAGCACGCGGCGTCCGCGGACGACGTCCTCGCGGCCGAGCTTCGGGTCGTCGAGCAGCTCGTTGGCCAGCTCCCGCAGGTCGTGGACGAGGTTGCTCCCCGTGCCCCGCGCGCGGAACCGGGCCAGTGCCTCCTGCGAGAGCCGGGGCGGGTCGCCCAGCACGGCGTCGATCTTGCCGGGGAAGTAGTTGAACAGCGTCCGGCGCGAGACGTTCGCCGCCTCCGCGAGCTCCTCCATCGTGAAGCCGTCGAGACCCCGCTCATCGGTGAGCACCTGGGCGCAGACCGAGATCCGGTGCGAGGTCGCCTGGCGACGTCCCGCCCTCGTAGTTGCACTTTCGCTCACGTAGTGCAGTTTTGCACTCATTGAGAAAGAGTGCAAAGTCGCTGAGGCGTGACCCTGCCCACGCCGGCGCCGCTCGCGATCCGTCCCGGACGGGCGCCCCGGCGCTGCCGCCATCAGGAGGAGGCTCAGGGGCCGGCGGGCCCCCGAGCGCGGTGGCGTGAACTGAGCACGGTGAGGCAGACGCTGACCACGAAGTAGTAGGCGACGTAGGCCAGGGACAGGCCGACCACCAGCGGGCTCGGGTGCGGCATCGTCGCGAGGATGACGGCGTACAGCACCAGCCAGAGCCCGGCCAGGCTGAGGTTGAGGGCCCACAGGGAGTTGGTGCGTGAGGGGTAGACGTACTTGATCGGCACGAAGACCAGTGCGGCACAGACCAGCAGGATGGTGGCGGTGATCGCAGGGGTCAGTCCCAGCACGACGACGTAGAACGCGACGACGTTCCAGTAGCTGGGGAAGCCGAGGAAGAAGTGGTCGTCGGTCTTCGCGTCCGTGCGACAGAACTGGTAGCTCGAGGCCAGCAGCGGGATCGAGGCCAGCACCCATCCCCAGGTCCCGGCGGGCAGGAAGTCGCCGGTCCACAGCAGCACCATGGGCACGAAGGCGTAGGTGATGTAGTCGACGATGTCGTCGAGCCGCGCGCCGTCGAAGTAGGGGATGGTCTCCTTGACCCGGAGCGCGCGGGCCAGCATGCCGTCGGTGCCGTCGACCACCAGCGCCGCGAGGAGGATCCAGAGGGCGCGCACCTCGTCACCGTCGGTCGCAGCGACGACGGCGAGCAGGGCCAGCACGGTGCCGCTGGCGGTGTAGAGGTGCAGCAGCCACCCCGCAGCGCGCAGGCCGACCGAAGCCGTGGACGGCTGGTCGTGTGCGGTTGTGCTCGTCAAGGAGCTCCCCCAGAGGGTGCTGGTCAGCCGTCCGGAACGGTGAGAAGTGTCGCACGACTCGTCTCCCGCGGAGCGGAGGCCCAACCGGTCGACACTCCGCAAGTCGCGGCGGCCTCGTCTGGACGCGGCTTGATGGCAGCCAACTCGATGCCCGTTGTTCACGTCCATCTCCCCGTCTGGACCCTGTCCGGGGCCTAGTGTCGGAACGTGGGCGCTGCGGCATCGTCACGAGCAGGGGCACAGCCCGCAGGCAGGGCCTTACCACCTAGAAATCATATTTAGCCATCTATGTCCGTTTTGCTGGTATTAGGCTATGTTGTCGGTCTAGTCCGCATCGAGGTTCAGAGAGGGACGTCATGTTGTCAGTCGCACCGGCATCCGTGATGCTGCTCGGCGTGCTGGGGATGTTCGTCATCGCCTTGGCGGTGACGCGCATGACCATCCTCGAGCGCAAGGTCCAGCGTCCGGCCTTCCGGGAGCCCAGCCCCCGTCCCTTCGTCGGCTCGGGCGTCTGACGTCTCGGACGCAGGCGCTCAGATCCAGCGCTTGAACCACATGCGTGCCAACCATTCCCGGTTGGTCACCAGTTGATCGGTCCAGATCGGCCAGAACCAGGCGAACGCCATGACGGTCAGCACCAGCACGGTTCCCGCGACCGCGACTCCTGCGGCCCTCCGCCCCGCGCTCGCGTCTCCCCGCCCCAGCAGCTCACCGATCAGCAGGGTCGACCCCAGCACCACGAACGGCAGGATCGACACCGCGTAGTAGCTGAAGATCGGCCGGTCGTCGTACCGCAGCCACGGCAGCCAGGTGACCCCGATGCCCACCACGACGAGCCCGTAGCGCCAGTCGCGCCGGCCCACCCACGCGACCACGGCCCACAGCGCCGCGAGCGTCCCGAACCACCACACGACCGGGTTGCCCAGCAGCAGCACCTGCCGCAGGCAGGTCGAGCCCGCCGCGGCGGCACAGCCCTGCTGTCCCGGCGGGATGTTGAGCTGCGCGTCGACCCCCACCGGGCGGTTCAGCACCAGCCAGCCCCACGGGTTCGACTGGTAGATGTGGGTGCTGTGGTTGAGGAATCCGGTGTGGAACGAGTAGACGTCGTGGTGGTAGTGCCACAGCGAGCGCAGTGACTGCCACAGCTCGGGGAGGAGGCCGTGCGCGTCCTTCTTGAGGTAGTTGCCCCAGTAGGGGCCGTACTGCGTCTTCGACAGTGCGCGCTCGTAGACCTCGGCGTGCAGCAGCCAGCCCGTCCAGCTCAGGACGTAGACGACCAGGGGAACCAGTACGACATAGCCGAGGGCCGGCAGGGCGTCGACGACCGCCGACTTCCACAGGGCCGCTCGTACGCCGAACGAGCGTCGTGCCCCGGCGTCCCAGACCCACATCAGCACCCCGAAGGCGGCGAGCGGGAACAGTGCCGACCACTTGGTGCCAATGGCCAGCCCCCAGCAGATGCCGGCGGCCAGCCGCCAGGGGCGCCACAGGATGAGCGGCCCCCACGACTCGGGAGCCAGGCGTGATCCGGGCGGCAGGGCCCGGGCCATCCGGGTGCGCACCCAGTCGCGGTCGGCCACCATGCAGCTGACGGCGCAGAGAATGAAGCACGCGACGTAGATGTCCAGCAGCGCCAGGCGCGAGAGCACCAGGTGAAGGCCGTCGAAGCACATCAGCAGACCGGCGACCACCCCGAGCAGCGTCGAGCGCGTGACCCGCCGGGCGAGGCGGATCATCACCATGACCATCAGCGCTCCGACGATCGCCGACGAGACCCGCCAGCCGAACGGCGTCATCCCGAAGATGCTCTCGCCCAGGCCGATGATCCACTTGCCGATCTCGGGGTGCACCACCATGTTGGGTGTCCCGGTCCACAAGCCCGTCGTGTGGCCGGCGAGGATCTCCGCGTTGGCGTCCTTGACGTAGGTCAGCGAGTAGCCGTGGTGGATCAGCGACCAGGCGTCCTTGGCGTAGTACGTCTCGTCGAACAGGAAGGCCCGCGGCTTCCCGAGGTCCCACAGCCGGAGGAACGTCGCGAGCGCCGTCACGGCCAGCGTCGCGACCCACGCGAGCACGGGGTCCTGATCGGTCGCGCGGAGGCGAGCACGCGTCGCGGCCGCGGGTACGACGTCCCCGTCGGCCGTGCGCGAGAGTCCGACGGTGCGCTCGAGGCGCGCGGGGATGCTCACGCTCGAAAGGCTACGGCCGTGGCTCCAACGATTGGGACGCCACCGCCGCCCCGGAGCCCGACGGACCGGGCGGCTGCGATGATCGGACCCATGACGCAACCGCCGACAGGCGTACTGGTGCTCGCCGCGACGCCCATCGGGCGTGTCGACGACGCCTCGCCCAGGCTCGCCGCAGAGCTACGGGGCGCCGACGTGGTGGCTGCCGAGGACACCCGACGCCTGCGGCGCCTGACGACCGAGCTGGGTGTGGACATCCCCGGGCGGGTGGTCTCCTACTTCGAGGGCAACGAGCACCTCCGCACCGACTCGCTGCTGGAGTCGCTGCTCAACGGCGACCGGGTCGTGCTCGTCACCGACGCAGGCATGCCCAGCGTGTCGGACCCGGGCTATCGCCTGGTCGCGGCGGCGGTGGACCGCGGGGTCACGGTGACGAGCATCCCGGGCCCTTCCGCAGTCCTCACCGCCCTGGCCGTCTCCGGCCTGCCGGTGGACCGGTTCTGCTTCGAGGGGTTCCTGCCGCGCAAGCCGGGGGAGCGGACCCGACGGCTGGCCGACCTCGCGCTGGAGCAGCGCACCCTGGTCTTCTTCGAGGCGCCGCACCGCACGCACGCGACCCTGCTCTCGATGGCGGAGGTGTTCGGGCGGGACCGCCGGGCGGCGGTCTGCCGTGAGCTGACCAAGACCCACGAGGAGGTACGCCGTGGCCCCCTGGACGAGCTGGTGGCCTGGGCGGAGGCTGGCGTCCGCGGAGAGGTGACCATCGTGCTCGAGGGTGCGGCCGTGCCCGAGCCCGTGACCGACCCGGCCACCCTTGCGGCGCTGGTCGCCCAGGAGGAGGGGAGCGGAGCCACGCGCAAGGAGGCGATCCTCGACGTCGCCCGGCGATCGGGCGTGCCCAAGCGAGTCGTCTACGACGCGGTGCACCGTCCGTGAGTGGGCACCTTCCCGAGGTGCCGGAGCCGCTGCCCCACCCGGTCGTCGACAACCACTGCCACCTCGACATCACCCGGGGTGAGGAGGCGGCGCTGCCGGTCGAGGCGGCGCTGGCGCTGGCGGCGTCCGTCGGGGTGACCCGCATCGTCCAGGTCGGCTGCGACCTCCCGGGTGCCCGCTGGGCCGTGGAGGCGGCCGAGGCGCACCCGCAGGTGGTCGCCGGTGTGGCGCTGCACCCCAACGAGGCGCCGCGGCTCGCGGCCGAGGGGCGGCTCGAGGAGGCGCTGGCCGAGATCGAGCGACTGGTCGAGAGCAGCGCACGGGTGCGGGCCGTCGGGGAGACCGGCCTGGACTACTTCCGCACGGGTCCCGAGGGAAAGCAGGCGCAGCACGACTCCTTCCGGGCCCACATCGAGATGGCCAAGCGGCTCGACAGGACGCTCGTCATCCACGACCGCGACGCGCACGCGGACGTCGTACGCCTCCTCGACGAGGTGGGGGCGCCCGACCGCTGGGTGATGCACTGCTTCTCCGGCGACGCCGTCTTCGCCCGCGAGTGCCTCGACCGGGGTGCCCACCTGTCGTTTGCGGGGACGGTGACGTTCAGGAACGCCGACCCACTCCGGGAGGCGCTGAGGATCACTCCGCTGGACCGGATCCTGGTCGAGACCGACGCGCCGTACCTCACCCCGGTGCCGCACCGGGGACGGACGAATGCCTCCTTCCTGGTCCCGCTGACGGTGCGCTCGATGGCTGCCACCCGCAGGATGGAGGTGCTCGACCTGTGCCGTGCGATCGAGGCGAACACCGACGCCGCCTTCGGTGGTTCCTGGGGTGGACCTGCCAGTGAGTCCCACCACATCATGTGCTAACAGGTTGCTAACGGACAGCTACTTACCTAGGGTCGAAGGCTGTTGGCCGGGAGCGGGTAGCTCGAAGACCGGTGAGCGCCCCGGGGGGCCGCAGGAAACCGGACCGGTTCGTCGCGGCAGGCGCCATCGCCCCGCGGCCCGGAATCTGCGAACATCGGAGACCCGTGCGCGCATCACTCACGCACCTCAGCCGCAACAAGACCGTCCTGATGGGACTGGTCACCGCAATCGTCGTGGCGCTGGTCGGCACTGCCACCGCGTACACCACCCTGAGCAAGACCGTGACCGTCTCGATCGACGGCAAGGAGTCCCAGGTCCGCACCTTCGGCGCAAACGTCGGTGAGGTCCTGGCGAGCAAGGGCATCACCCCCTCCACCCACGACTCCGTCGTCCCGGCCGTGGACACCCAGGTCAACGACGGCTCCAGGATCGCCGTCCGGCTCGCTCGGCCGCTGGCCCTGAGCATCGACGGCCAGAAGAAGACGTTCTGGACGACCGCCACCAAGGTGTCGTCCGCCCTCGACCAGCTCGGCGTCCGCTTCGGCAGCGCCGCGCTCTCGGTCAGCCGCAGCGCGACGATCGACCGCTCCGGCCTAGCGCTCGAGGTCACGACGCCGAAGAAGGTGTCGCTCAAGGTCGCCAACGACAAGGTCGAGAAGCACAACGTGCCCGCCTCCACCGTCGGCGAGCTGCTCCGCGAGGTCGGCGCCGGTGTCGACAGCAACGACGTCGTACGCCCCTCGCGCAGCGCGCGGCTGACCGACGGCACCCGGGTCGTGGTCACCAAGATCGGCGTCCGCACCACGCGCGTCCCCCGCGAGGCCATCCCCGCCCCGGTCCGCGAGCAGAAGGACAGCTCAATGATGTCCGGGGAGACCACGACGGTCCAGCAGGGCCGTGACGGCGCCCGCGACGTGACCTACCGGCTGAAGTTCCGCAACGGCGAGGTCGTCAAGCGCACCGTCGTCCGGCAGCGACTGGTGAGCCAGCCCGTCCCCACGATCGTCAAGGTCGGCACCAAGACCGTCGACACCGGCATCTGGGACCGGATCGCCGCGTGCGAGTCCGGTGGCAACTGGGCCGCGAACACCGGCAACGGCTACTACGGCGGCCTGCAGTTCAACCTGGGCACCTGGGCGGCGTACGGCGGGTCTGGTCGCCCGGACCAGAACAGCCGTGAGCAGCAGATCGCCGTCGCCGAGCGGGTTGCGGCCGCCGAGGGCGGCTACGGGGCATGGCCCGTGTGCGGCGCGTAGGGCCCGACAACTAGCCTCGAGGCGTGACTGACCCGACCTCTGCCGGACCGAGACTCCTCGGTCCGGCAGAAGTGCGTTCACTGGCAGACGCCCTCGACCTGAGGCCGACCAAGCAGCGCGGGCAGAACTTCGTCATCGACCCGAACACCGTGCGGCGCATCGTGCGCGACTCCGGCATCGGGGCGGCCGACGTCGTCCTGGAGGTCGGTCCCGGCCTCGGGTCGCTGACCCTGGCGCTGCTCGACGTGGCGGCCCGGGTGGTCGCCATCGAGATCGATCCGGACCTCGCGGGGGCGCTCCCGGCCACGATCGCCGACCGGGCGCCGGCGTACGCCGACCGGTTCGAGGTCCTCCTGGCCGATGCCATGCGGGTCACGGCCGTCCCCGGTCCGCCGCCCACCGCGCTGGTGGCGAACCTGCCCTACAACGTCTCGGTCCCCGTGCTGCTGCACCTGCTCGAGCTGCTGCCCTCGCTGGAACGCGGCCTGGTGATGGTGCAGTCCGAGGTCGCGGACCGGCTGGCCGCAGAGCCCGGGTCCAAGGTCTACGGCATCCCGTCGGTCAAGGCCGCCTGGTTCGCCGAGGTACGCCGAGCCGGGTCGGTCGGACGCAACGTGTTCTGGCCGGCGCCCAACGTCGACTCCGGGCTGGTCGCCTGGACCCGCCGGGAGCCGCCGACGACTGTCGTCACGCGCGCTGAGGTCTTCGCCGTCATCGACGCATCGTTCGCGCACCGGCGCAAGGCGCTACGCCCGTCGCTGCGCGCGCTGGCCGGCTCCGCGGAGGCGTCCGAACGAGCACTGGACACAGCCGGGATCGGTCCGATGAGGCGAGGTGAGGAGCTCCGGCTGCCCGACTTCGTGCGCATCGCCGAGGCGCTGGCTCAGGAGAGGGCCCAGGAGCGGGCCCAGAAGAGAGCCACCGTGAAGGAGGGCCAGCCATGACACTGTCCACGACGCTGTCCGTGACCGTCCGCGCCGCGGCGAAGGTCAACCTCCACCTCGGCGTCGGCCGCCCCCGTCCTGACGGGTTCCACCCCCTGGCCACCGTCTACCAGACGCTCAGCCTCCACGACGACGTCACCGCCAGCACCGGTCCGGCCTGGTCGGTGAGCCTGGTCTGCGAGGACGACATCGACCGTGACGCGTTCCCCGCGGGCGAGGACAACATCGTGGTCCGGGCGGGCCGCCTGCTCGCGGCCCACCACGACGTTGGTCTGGCGGCCGGGCTCACCGTCCGCAAGTCGATCCCGATCGCCGGTGGACTCGCCGGCGGCAGTGCCGACGCGGCTGCGACGTTGGTGGCGCTCGACCGGCTCTGGGACCTGCAGACGAGCGACGCCGACCTCCTCGCACTGGCGGCGCGCCTGGGCAGCGACGTCCCGTTCGCGCTCGTCGGCGGCACCGCCCTGGGTGGCGGGCGCGGGGAGCTGGTGACCCCCGCGCCGGACGAGGGGACCCGATGGTGGGTGGTGGTTCCGGCGCGCACCGGCCTGTCCACCCCGGCGGTCTACCGGCACTTCGACGAGCTCTGCCCGGATGCGCCGGAGGAGGTGACCGTCCCGGACGACCTCGTGGCGGCGCTCGGCGATCCCGACAACCGGGTGCTCGCCGCAGTGCTGCGCAACGACCTCCAGCCCGTCGCGATCGACCTCCGGCCCGAGCTCGGCGAGCTGATCGAGGCCGGTGAGCGCGCGGGTGCCCTGCGCGGCATCGTCTCCGGCTCCGGGCCGACCTGCCTGTTCCTGTGCTCCGACCGCGGGTCCGCCGACAGGCTCCGCACGACGCTGCTCGACGCCGGCCACCCACGGGTCCTGGTGGCCCTCGGTCCGGTGTCCGGCACCCACGTGGTGGAGTACTCGTAATGGCGAACCTGTTGAACCTCGAGAAGGTCACGAAGTCCTACGGCGTCCGGATCCTGCTCGACGAGGTCAGCCTCGGCGTGGCCGAAGGCGAGCGGATCGGCATCGTGGGGCGCAACGGTGACGGCAAGACCACCCTGCTGAACCTGATGGCGGGTCGCGAGACCCCCGACTCGGGCCGGGTCTCGCTCAACCGTGGGCTGCACGTCGGCTACCTCGACCAGCGCGACCTCCTCGACGACACCCACACCGTGCGCGAGGTGGTGCTGGCGGGCAAGGACGACCACGAGTGGGCCGGCGACAGCCGCACCCGCGAGGTGGTCGAGGTGCTGCTGGCCGACGTGTCCCTCGACCGGCCGGTGCACGGCCTCTCCGGTGGCGAGCGCCGCCGCTGCTCGCTGGCGCGGCTGCTGCTGGACGACGTCGACCTGCTGATCCTCGACGAGCCGACCAACCATCTCGACGTCGAGGCGGTCGCCTGGCTGGCCGAGCACCTGGTCCGTCGTACGTCCGCCCTGGTGGTGGTGACCCACGACCGCTGGTTCCTGGACGCGGTGTGCGAGCGCACGTGGGAGGTCCACCCCGGTCCGGAGGGGGCGGGCGTCGTGGACTCCTACGACGGTGGGTACGCCGCGTTCGTGCTGGCCCGGGCCGAGCGCCAGCGTCAGGCGTCGGCCTCGGAGTCGCGTCGACAGAACCTGATCCGCAAGGAGCTGGCGTGGCTACGTCGCGGGGCACCCGCGCGTACGTCGAAGCCGAAGTTCCGCATCGAGGCCGCCAACGACCTGATCGAGGACGTGCCGCCGCCGCGCGACCGCATCGAGCTGCAGCGTTTCGCCACCCAGAGGCTGGGCAAGCAGGTCGTCGACCTCGAGGACGTGGATCTCTCACGCGGGGACAAGCGGCTGCTGCACGAGGCCACCTGGCGCCTGGGTCCCGGCGACCGCGTCGGGATCGTCGGCGTCAACGGCGCCGGGAAGAGCTCGGTGCTGCAGCTCGTGGGCGGAACTCTCGAACCGGACGCCGGCAAGGTCAAGCACGGGCGCACGATCTCGCTGGCGCACCTCACCCAGCAGGTCCCGCCGGAGGACCCCGATGCGCGGGTGCTCCCGAGCATCGAGGACATCCGGCGGGTGACCCGCACGGCGACGGGTCAAGACATCTCGGCCAGCTCGATGCTGGAGCGCTTCGGCTTCACCGGCGACAAGCTGACGGCTCGCATCGGTGACCTCTCCGGTGGCGAGCGCCGCCGCTTCCAGCTGCTCAAGCTGCTGCTCGGGGAGCCCAACGTGCTGCTGCTCGACGAACCCACCAACGACCTCGACATCGACACCCTCAACGTGGTCGAGGACTTCCTCGACGGCTGGCCGGGAACGCTTGTGGTGGTCTCCCACGACCGCTACTTCCTGGAGCGCGTCACGGACTCCGTCTGGGCGCTGATGGGGGACGGGCAGATCTCGATGCTGCCCAACGGGGTGGACCAGTACCTCGCGGCGCGCAAGCGTGGCGAGGCGACCAACATCTCCGCGAAGCCGCCGCCCGCGGGGGCCGTGGGACAGGCAGCCGCATCCGATCAGGGGAACCCGGCGAAGGCCAAGGTCGGCGGCGCCGAGGAACGCGCCGCCCGCAAGACGGTGGCCCGTCTCGACAAGCAGCTGGCACGCATCAACGCGCGTGAGGCCGCGTTGACCGAGGAGATGTCAGCCGGCGCCTCGGACTCCGGGAGGCTCGCCGCGCTCTCCGCCGAGGCGCAGGAGCTCGCGGACCAGAAGGCCGAGCTCGAGCTCGAGTGGCTCGAGGCCGTCGCCCTCCTGGAGTGAACCCTGCTCTGGTCTGCACTGTGCGCGGGTGAAGACTCTGCTGGGGTGAGCACTGCCGGAGTGACCGGCCGAGGCGTCGGCAACAATGCGCCCATGACCCTCTCCTTCTTCACCAGCCGGGGCGACGGCCTGCTTCCGACCGACCTCGCGCGCAGCCTGTGGAGCGAGGACCAGATGCACGGGGTCGCCCTCAGCGGGGCGCTCGCCCGCGCGCTGGAGCGTCGCGTGGCCGAGCTGGGACGCGACGACCTCCGCCCGGCGCGCTTCACCGTCGACCTGTTCAGGCCCGCGGCGATGGAGCTCTGCCGGACCACCACCCGCGTCGTACGCGAGGGGCGACGGCTGTGCCTCGTCGACGCGAGCCTCGAGCAGGACGGCCAGCGGGTCGCGCGCGCGAGCGCGCTCTTCCTCAAGGTGAGCGACCCGGTGGCCGGGTCGGTGTGGGAGCCGACCGGCGCCCCCGACGTGCCGCCGCTGGAGCTCGCTCCTTCGACGGAGAAGCTCCGGGTGCCGTTGTTCGCCAGCGACGGGGTCTGGGACGAGTCGTTCGCCGCGCACCAGAACGACGGCCACAAGACGACCTGGCAGGTCGGCGTCCCGGTGGTGCCGGAGGAGGCCCCGTCGCCGTTCGTGGTGGCGGCCAGCGTCGCGGACTCCACCAGCATGGTCACCAACTGGGGCAGCAACGGCGTCGAGCACATCAACACCGACATCACCATGGTGCTGGCACGGTTGCCGGTCGGACGCGAGGTCGGCCTCTCGGCGACCGACCGGGTCAACCACGACGGGATCGCGGTCGGCACGGCCACGGTCTTCGACCGGCAGGGACGCATCGGTACGACGGTAGTGAGCTCGATCGCCAACGCCGAGCGCACCGTGGACTTCGAGGTGCACGACTTCAACGGCGACTCGCCCAATCCACGCTTCCGGCGCAGCTCCGGGGCCTGAGGCTCAGCGAAACGGGGTCATCAGCTGCTTGAGCAGCTCGGCCAGCCGGGTGCGGTCGGTCGAGGACAGGTCGCTGAGGAGGTCGCGCTCGCTGGCGAGGAGGGTCTCGAAAGCCCCGTCGACCGCGCGCTTGCCCGGGGCGGTGAGGCGCACCAGCACGCCGCGCCGGTCGCTCGGGTCGGGGGATCGCTCGACGAACCCGCGGAGCGCGAGGCGGTCGACCCGGTTGGTCATGGTGCCGCTGGTGACCATCGTCTGGCGCAGCAGCGCGCCGGGCGTGAGCTGGTAGGGCGCACCGGTGCGACGCAGCGCCGACAGGACGTCGAACTCCCAGGTCTCGATCTGGTGCGCGGTGAACGCCTCGCGACGGGCCTTGTCGAGCAGCCGCGCCAGCCGACTGATCCGGCTGAACACCTCGACGGGGGCCAGGTCGAGGTCGTCCCGTTCCCGGGTCCACGCCTCGACCAGCTCGTCCACCTCGTCGGGTTCCACGTCCGGATTGTAGCCTGACAAGATTCTTGACATCGAGATAATCTGTCGCGATGAGCAGCCCCTTCTCGTGGGACCCCCAGCGCTACCTCGCCTTCGCCGACGAGCGTGGAAGGCCGTTCGGCGAGCTGGTCGGCCGGATCCGCGCGGAGGCGCCCCGCACGGTCGTCGATCTTGGCTGCGGAGCGGGGAACCTGACCGTGCTGCTCGCGCAGCGGTGGCCCGGGGCGAAGGTCGTCGGCGTCGACTCCAGCCCGGACATGGTGGACGCTGCTCCGCGCGACGCCGGGGTCGAGTTCGTGGTGGGCGACCTCAGTGACTGGAGCGCACCCATGGGAGCGGTCGACGTCCTCGTCTCGAACGCCGCCCTGCAGTGGGTCCCGGACCACCTCGGGCTGCTTCCCGGCCTGGTGGAGGCAGTCAGCCCCGGGGGCTGGCTGGCCTTCCAGGTCCCCGGCAACTTCGACGAGCCCAGCCACACCCTGCGCCGCGACCTGGCCGCCGAGCAGCCGTACGCCGAGCACACCGCAGGGGTGGTCGACCACGGCGCCCACGACGCCGCCACCTATCTCCGCGCCCTGCGCGACCTCGGCTGCGAGGTCGACGCCTGGGAGACGACCTACCTGCACGTGCTCCACGGACCCGACCCCGTGTTCACCTGGGTCAGCGGCACCGGCGCGCGCCCGACGCTCCAGGCGCTGCCCACGCCCCTGCGCGCCGACTTCGAGGAGGAGTTCAAGAAGCTGCTGCGCGAGGCCTACCCGGCGCGCCGCGGCGCCGTGGTGATGCCGTTCCGGCGGGTGTTCGTCGTCGCGCGTACCCCGGCGTCGAGGTGAGCACTCAGCAGGAGGGCGCCGGGGACCTCCCGAGAGGTGTCATCATGCCGGCGAGCGACCCCGCCGAGGATGACGAGCAGGCCCAGCGCAGGTGACGAGCGGGTGACCGCTGCGCACCGGTCGCCTCCTGCCCGATCGAACTTTCCCCGGTTGGGCTGTCGGGCCTGGGGACTTGGTCCCGCCTGGGGCCAGTAACCTCTCCATCATCATTCCCCGGTTGGGCTGTCGGGCCTGGGGACTTGGTCCCGCCTGGGGCCAGTAACCTCTCCATCATCATTCCCCGGTTGGTCTGTCGGCAGGGCCCGCCTGACTTTGAATCAGGACTAGCGACGTAGGTTCGACTCCTACCCGGGGAGCATGAGCACCACGAGCAAGCCAGCCACCCGTAGCGGGGCCGTGACCGTCATCGTCCTGGCCGCGGGTGGTGGCACCCGGATGAAGTCCAAGACCATGAAGGTGCTGCACCCGATCTCGGGACGCACCATGATCGGGCACGTGCTGGACGCCGTCGCCTCGCTCCGGCC
Source organism: Marmoricola sp. (assembly GCF_025965085.1). Lineage (GTDB taxonomy): Bacteria > Actinomycetota > Actinomycetes > Propionibacteriales > Nocardioidaceae > Marmoricola. The sequence continues at coordinate 39,488 of NZ_JAOPXP010000115.1, read as the reverse complement.
CCACCGGGTGGTCGCGGTCGTCGGCAACCAGCGCGAGCAGGTCGGCCCCCACATCCAGGAGCTGCTGCCCGAAGCCGTGCTCGCGGTGCAGGAGACCCAGGACGGAACCGGGCACGCCGTCCGGGTCGCGTGGGAGGCCCTCGACCCGGCCGACCGCACCGGCACGGTGCTGGTGGCGTACGGCGACACCCCGCTCCTGGAGGGCGAGAGCCTGCGCGCCTTCGCCGAGGACCACGTGGCGGCCGGACGAGGGGTCAGCATCTTGTCGGGTGTCGTCGCGAACCCCCACGGCTACGGCCGCGTGCTGCGCGACGCCGCGGGCGAGGTCACCGGCATCGTCGAGCAGAAGGACGCCACCGAGGAGCAGCGCGCGGTCTGCGAGATCAACAGCGGCATCCTGGCCTTCGACGCCGAGTTCCTCGACGGCGCGCTGTCCCGGCTCACGAACGACAACGCCAACGGGGAGTACTACCTCACTGACACGGTGCAGCTCGCTCGCGAGGACGGGCTCCCCGTCGGTGCGTTCCCGATCGAGGACGTCCTCCAGACCGAGGGGGCCAACGACCGCGCGCAGCTGGCGGCGCTGGCCAAGGAGAAGAACAGGCGCATCCTCGATCGTTGGATGCGGGAGGGTGTGACGATCATCGACCCCGACACGACCTGGATCGACGTCGACGTCCGCCTCGAGCAGGACGTGACGATCCTGCCCGGCGTCCAGCTGCTCGGGGCCACGGTCGTGGCGGAGGATGCGGTGGTCGGACCGGACTCCACGCTCAAGGACGTGGAGGTCGGGGCCGGCGCGCACGTCGTACGCACCCACGGCGAGCTCGCCGTCATCGGAGCCAAGGCGAACGTGGGGCCGTTCACCTACCTGCGCCCCGGCACCGAGCTCGGCGCGGGCGGGAAGATCGGCGGGTTCGTGGAGACGAAGAACGCCAGGATCGGGGACGGCGCCAAGGTGCCGCACCTGTCCTACGTGGGCGACGCCGAGATCGGGGAGGGCACGAACATCGGCGCCGGCACGATCTTCGCCAACTACGACGGTGTCGAGAAGCACCGCACGGTCGTCGGCCGGCATGCGCGCACGGCCAGCAACAACACCTTCGTCGCCCCCGTGCACATCGGGGACGGTGCCGGCACCGGGGCCGGGAGCGTGATCCGCGAGGACGTACCTCCCGGGGCACTCGCGGTCAGCGCGGGCCCTCAGCGCAACATCGAGGGGTGGGCGGTTCGTCGGCGTCAGGGCACCGCCCAGGCCGAGGCGGCACGGGCTGCGGGCTCCGAAGCGACCGAGGACTGACCGGAGTTCGCCAGCACCGCGCCGGTGGGGGAGAATCGAGACACCGGGCGACACCCGCAAGACCGAGGAGCTGCGCAGCGTGAGCGGAATGAAGAAGACCACCGAGAAGAACCTGATGGTTTTCAGCGGGCGGGCCCACACCCAGCTGGCGGCTGAGGTCGTGGAACAGCTGGGCACGGAGCTCGTCCCGACCTCGGCGTACGAGTTCGCGAACTCCGAGATCTACGTCCGCTACGAGGAGTCGGTCCGCGGATCCGATGCCTTCGTGATCCAGAGCCACACGGCTCCGGTGAACGAGTGGATCATGGAGCACCTCATCATGGTCGACGCGCTCAAGCGCGCCTCGGCGAAGCGGATCACCGTGGTGATGCCGTTCTACGGCTACGCCCGCCAGGACAAGAAGCACCGTGGGCGCGAGCCGATCTCCGCACGGCTGATGGCCGACCTGTTCAAGACCGCCGGCGCCGACCGGCTGATCACCGTCGACCTGCACGCCGACCAGATCCAGGGGTTCTTCGACGGCCCGGTCGACCACTTGATGGCACTGCCGATCCTGGCCGACTACGTCAAGAAGCAGTACCCCCGCCAGAAGCTGGCCGTAGTCTCCCCGGACGCCGGCCGGATCAAGGTGGCCGAGCGCTGGTCGGCGCGCCTCGGCGGCGCACCCCTCGCCTTCATCCACAAGTCCCGGCGCACCGACCGGCCCAACGAGACGGTGGCCAACCGCGTCGTCGGTGACGTCAAGGGCCGGATGTGCGTGCTGGTCGACGACATGATCGACACCGGCGGGACCATCGTGAACGCGACCGAGGCGCTGATGGCCGAGGGGGCGGCCGGTGTGATCGTCGCCGCCACCCATGCGATCCTCTCCGATCCTGCCGTCGACCGACTCAAGAACTCCTCGGCCACCGAGGTCATTGTCACCAACACTCTTCCCCTCCCTGCTGGCAGCGAGTTCGACAAGCTCACCTGCCTGTCCATCGCCCCGCTCATCTCGCGGGCGATCAAGGAGGTCTTCGAGGACGGCTCGGTGACCTCGATGTTCGACGGGCACGCCTGACCCGCCCTGCGGCCGATTGGCATCGCGACTCGGGTGTCGCGTAAGATCGTCCAGTTGCCTCGGCGAGGGAGTGAATGCTCCGTGATCGACGCGGTCGGTCCGTGCACACCATGCACCGCGCCCGTCGGCCTGCGGTGCATGTGCTGTCCCCGCCCCTGGCAACCACCCGTCTTATTCACCCGCACCACGTTTCCGAGGAGCACGCAGCGTCATGCCTGAGAAGACCGAAGAGAAGATCACCGCCGAGACCCGCACCGAGTTCGGCAAGGGCGCGGCCCGCCGCATCAGGCGCGACAACAAGGTGCCTGCGGTCATCTACGGCCACGGCAACGACCCGCAGCACATCACCCTCCCGGGCCACGACACGATGATGGCGCTCAAGCGCGGCGGCACCAACGCGCTGCTCCACATCGACATCGACGGCACCACCGTGCTGGCGCTGACCAAGCAGGTCCAGTCCGACCCGATCAAGGGCTTCCTGGAGCACCTCGACTTCGTGGAGGTGCGGAAGGGCGAGAAGGTCACCGTCGAGATCCCGATCCACGTGACCGGCGAGGCCAAGTCCGACGCCATGGTCGTGACCGACCTGAACACCGTCAGCGTCGAGGCCGAGGCCACGGACATCCCCGAGTTCATCGAGATCTCCGTCGAGGACGCCGAGGCCGGCTTCCACGTGCTGGCCAAGGACCTCGTGCTGCCCTCGGGCTCGAGCCTGCTCACCGACGCCGAGGCGCTGGTCGTCAACGTCGTGCACGCGCCGACCGCCGAAGAGGTGGAGGCCGAGCTGGAGGAGGCCGAGGCCGAGGTCGGCATCGAGCGCGACGAGCCCGCCGACGAGGTCGCCCAGGCCGCGGCAACCGGGAGCGAGTCCGGCTCCGACTCCGAGAGCTGACCCACTCTGCTGTGACCGACTCCACCCCGGGATCGGACGTGTGGCTGGTCGTCGGGCTGGGCAACCCTGGCCCGGCGTACGCCGGCAACAGGCACAACATCGGCTACCTGGTCATCGACGAGCTGGCCCGGCGCCTGGGCAGTGGCTGGCGGGCGCACAAGTCGGGACGCGCCGACGTCGTGGAAGGGCGCCTCGGTGCCCCCGGCACCTCGGTGCCGCGCGTCGTGCTGGGCAGGCCCCGCTCGTTCATGAACGAGTCGGGCGGTCCGGTCAAGGCGCTGGCCACCTTCTACAAGGTGCCGGTCGAGCAGATCATCGCCATCCACGACGAGCTCGACATCGACTTCGGGACGCTGCGCACCAAGCGCGGCGGCGGCGACAACGGCCACAACGGGCTCAAGTCGATGCGGTCGTCCCTCGGCAGCGGGGAGTTCTACCGGGTACGCGCCGGCATCGGGCGCCCTCCGGGCAGGCAGAGTCCTGCCGACTTCGTGCTCGCGAACTACAGCACCGCCGAGCGCAAGGAGCTGCCGTTCCAGATCGACAGCGCTGCCGACGCCGTCGAGTCGCTGATCGCCGACGGCCTCGAGCTCACCCAGCAGCGGTTCAACCGCTGACCGCGACGCCTACAGGGTGGGCGTCATCCGGAGCACCCCCGCGAACCGCTGCTCCTTCTCGCCCTTCAGGCGCCACGGCGCGGCGCTGTTGAGGGTGGAGTCGAAGTAGACGAAGCCGACACCGCCGTACCGGCGCATCGAGCTGAAGGTCCGCTGGACCCAGAGGGGATCCCGCCCCGCCGACAGGTCGGTCTGCCCGGTCTCCGCGAGGCCCCAGGCCACGTCGTGGTCCAGCGCGAACTGCCTGAACTTGGAGAAGTAGGCGCTCTCGAACGCGGTGGGCGTGCGGAAGCGGCTCCCGTTCTTCTCCACGCCGTACTTGTCGTAGACGTCGAACCCGACGAGATCGATGGTGGTGTCCTTCGGCCAGATCGAGCTCAAGGAGTACTTCGGCTCGCCGTAGAGCTGGTGGTAGCCCGTCACGATGATCGAGTACGCGACGTTCGGGGCGGTCGCTCGCACGATCGGCGCCAGCCTGGCCTGCATCGCGGTCCAGTCCTTGATGCTGCCCTGGGGATCCCCCTCGGGCTCGTGGTGGAAGGCGAGCCAGACGGGACCGTCGAGCTGGGCCAGGAGACTGGCGAGCTCTCGCGCCCAGTCGTCCCCGGCACCCGCGGCCATCTGCGCCCAGTCGTGAGGCAGCTTGAAGCTGATCCACGGCAGCCGGTCGTGCTGCAGGTCGTCGCGCGCGACCTCGACCGCCCGGGAGACGTCGTCGGCAGCCCAGTACGTGCGGTGCACTCCCAGCGGGTGCTTGAGAGTGGAGCGCTCCCACTCCAACGGATCCGTGTTGGAGCCGTACGCCGCGCCGAGGAGCGCGCCGCAGCGTGGGATGCCGCGGTCGTCGTAGCGGCAGCCGTCACTGAGCACGTGCAGAGCACGGCGCTCCGTCGAGGACGCCGGCACGTCCTGTATCCGGGCGGACGGGTCCTCGACGGTGAAGAACAGGGCTGCCGACAGCAATCCCTCAGCCGTGCTCGTGGCCTCGACGTCAGAGCCACGGGAGATGGAGCAGGCCGGGGCCACCAGACCGAGGGCGAGGAGGAGGCCGACGAGTCCGGACAGAGCCCTTCTCGTCACTAGTCGAGCCGGAGGAAGACGTTGTCGAGGGCGCCGTTGAACTGGTCGGAGTTGCCGGCCACGACCTTGCCCGTGCCGGTGACCTTGCCCCCCAGGGACAGGGGCGTCGAGTCGGCGGAGTCGACGACTCCGGTCCTCGCCGAGACAGACGTGCGCGTGATCTCGCCGTTGAGACGGCCGAGGGCCAAGGTGAGCGTCCGCGTCGTGCGGGAGCAGGAGATGCGGTACCAGGTGTCCGCCGTGATCACCTGCGTGGACCGCACGACCGCCGCGCCCGCACTGCCGGCGACCCGGCAGGAGGCACGGCCGTGGTCGATCTGGATCTTGTACTGCGAAGAGTCGACGAAGAGACCTCGCTGCACGAGGTTGTTGCCGTTGTCGGCGGTGCCGCCCTCGGAGACCTTGTCCAGGGCGAAGTCGCTGCCGAACGTGAAGTCTGAGTCACCGGGGGAGAGGGGGTCGTCGTCGCTGGACGAGGTGGCCGTGACCACGGCCCGTTGCGTGTAGCCGGCGGCAAACGCCGGGAAGCGGGCTGCGTAGCCGCCTGCGTTTCCCGGGACAGATCGCAGGGTCCCACCGCCGGCGGCTGAGACGCGGAAGGCCAGTGGCTCCGAGCCCTGGTTGACCAGGGTGACCGAGCCGGTTCCGGCGCTCCGGGCGCGACCGAGGTCGTCGAAGTTCACCCTGAGCAGCTCGCCGGGTGTGGGAGACGCCACGGACGGGGTCGGGCCCGCGGTCTGGACAGCCGCCAGCGACCTTTCGGGGTCGTACACCACGGCGCCCAGCGCCGCCATCAGGAACAAGGTGCGGAACGAGCGTCGAGAGGTCGTCATGGCGTCAGCTCCTGGGGGATGCGGATCGAGGTCGGCGTTGCAGGGTCGTGACGGTGAGGGCGGCGGTGACACCCAGGCCTCGGGCATAGCGCGGCCCCAGCCTGGTGGGGGCCTGTGCGACGCGGGCGATCCACTCCAGGCCGGAACGCCGCAGCACCCGGGGAGCCCGCCGCTCGTCGCCGACGAGGTGGCCGAACCAGCCACCACACGTCATCACCAGTCCTGGCGGCAGCTCGGCCCGGTGGTCCTCGCACCACACCATCTCGCGGGGCGCGCCGAGACCGACGACGGTGATGTCAGGGTCGGCCGCACGCAGCCGGGCCAGTGGCGCGGACCAGTCGTCGTGGAACCCATGGTCCACGTGCACGACGTCGGCGGCACCGGCGGACTCGAGGACCGCCCGCGCCCGGTTGGCAAGGCCCTCGGGGCCGCCGATGAGGGCGACCCTCGGCAACCGGCCGACCCTCGCCGCGAAGCCGCTGAGGACCTCCCAGCCGATGTCGGTCGTGGGAGTTCTCTCGATGCTGTCCCCGCCGGCCAGCCTGGCCAGCCAGACGACCGAGCCTCCGTCGGCGTAGACGACGTCGGCCCGGCGCATGGCGGTGACGAAGTCGCGCTCGCGCCTGGCGTTGAGGCCCCCCACGTGGAGAGCGAAGGCGAACGCAGGCGTGGTGCGTCCGGGCCGGCTCAGTTCGACCAGCTGGTCGACCAGCAGGGCCTTGGGGGAGTTGCTCACCCAGAAGGGGCCGACCTCGACGTCAGGTGTCTGGGTGGGTGTGGTCATGTGCGCTCCCGAGGTGTGCGTCACCGGCGGGTGATGACGTGTGGGAACAGAGCGACTCGTCCGGCGGCGGTGCCGGACGCCACCGGACCGCTCATGTTCCCCAAGGATCGCGGTCATGGTACCCGAGCCACGTCCCGGGAAAGCCTGTGGACGGTGTTCCGTCTCCGGGCGGCTAGACCGCCCCAGTGTCCCCGTGCATGCCGTGCTACTTGGTCGCGATGACGACCGAGAGCATGGCGGCCCGTGTGACGGGGGCACCAGTGTCGGCGGTGACGCGCCTCGGGAGCCGGGGCGGGCGAGCCGATCGCGCCTCGGACAAACTGAGGCGTGACACGAACGGGGGGGCCGCAGCGTTCTACCCTTGGCTCGATCGTGGTCCACAGCGAGAAGGCGAAGTGGTTGACAGTGTTGCTGGCCGAGCGTGACGCGGTCGTGGAGCGTGCCCCGAACGGGCACGCCCGCCGTCGGCTGCCGACCCACTGGCCCCTCACGGTGTCCCTGCTGGGCTTTCCGGTCTGGTGGGCCCTCGGTCTGCGGACCCTGCTCCCCATGGCACTCACGCTGGTCATGGCTGACCAGCTGCTCCGCCGGCGCCGGGTCGCCCTGCCCAAGGGCTTCGCCATCTGGGTGATGTTCCTGGCCTGGTTCATGCTCGGCGTGTTCGTGCTCTGGGCCGACGCGCCGCTGGCGGCAGCCGGGGGCGACGCATCGCGGCTGCTGGTGTTCGGATACCGCGCTGCGTGGTACGCCACCTGCACGATCGCGCTGCTGTGGGTGGCGAACCTGCGGGAGGCGGAGCTGCCCACTCGCTGGGTGTTCCAGCTCCTGGGCTACATGTTCGTGGTCACGGCGGTCGGGGGTCTGGTCGGGGTCATCGCGCCGACCATCGAGTTCACCTCGCTCGTCGAGAGCCTGCTGCCACACGGTCTGCGGGCCAACGCCCTCGTCCAGTCGATGGTGCATCCGGCTGTGGCGGACCTGCAGAACGTGCTCGGACGTCCCGAGGCCAGGCCCAAGGCGCCGTTCCCGTACGCGAACTCGTGGGGCAGCAACCTCGCGCTCTTCCTGCCGTTCTTCCTCGTCGCCTGGTTTCGTGACGGTCGGTCGTGGCAGAGGCTTGCCGCGCCGGTTGTCCTTGCACTGGCGACGATCCCGATCGTCTACTCCCTCAACCGCGGCCTGTGGATCTGCCTTGCGGTGGGCGCCGCCGGGTACGTGTGGCTGCAGCTGGGCAAGGGCCGGCCGACGGCGGCGATTCTCGGCGTCGGGTTGCTGACGGCGGTCACCCTCGCCCTGGCGCTGAGCCCGCTCGGCACGGTCTTCCAGGAGCGTCTGGCCCACCAGCACAGCAACGACCGTCGTGGTCAGCTGCTGTCCCAGACGGTGCAGAGCACCCTCGAGGGCTCGCCCGTCGTGGGCTTCGGCAGCACCCGCGACGTCCAGGGCAGCTTCGCCTCCATCGCAGGAGCGGCCACCCCGGACTGCGGTGCCTGCGGAGTGCCTCCTCTCGGCACCCAGGGACACCTCTGGCAGGTGATCTTCTCCCAGGGCGTCGTCGGCACGGTCCTCTTCCTGACCTTCTTCGCCTTCGCCCTGTCCCGGTGTTGGCGCTGCCGAACCCCGGTCGAGACGCTCTGCACCTTCAGCCTGGTCTTCTTCCTGCTCCTGCTCCCGGTCTACGACACCCTCGGGATCCCGTTGATGACCGTGATGCTGGCGATCGGTCTGGTGGCCCGCGAGCAACGCAGGCTGCACATACCGGGGTCGGGCCAGTACCTGGACATGGCGATGGCCAAGCTGCGTTCGCGGTGGCCGGTCCTGCTCGCCTTCATGGTGCTGGGAGCCGCTGTCGGCGCGGGCGTCGCGGCACGTGAGCCGGTCGAGCACGCCACCCGGGTCTCGATCCTCCTGGCCCCGTCGCCGGTCGCCCTCACCACGACGGACACGAGCGACCTCGCGCAACCCAGCGACGTCACCATCGACACCGAGGCTGCCCTGTTGTTGTCGCGGGAGTCGTTGAGCCGCGTGGTCGGGAGTACCGACATCCAGGCCCTGGACGAGCTGCGGCGTCGGGTCAGGGTGACGGCGATCCCCAACACACGCGTCCTCATGCTCGAGGTCCGCGACAGGAGCGCCGCGCGGTCCCAGAAGCAGGCGGCCAGCCTGGCCCAGTCCTACCTGGTGACCCGGCGAGGCTACCTCTCGCACCGACGTGACCAGGCCCTGTCGCTGCTCCGCGAGCAGCTGGTCAAGTTCCGGGTGCCCGCCGGGGGGACGGCGCCGGTGGACCTCACGCGAACCGGGCTGGAGCGTGCAGTCACCACGACCCTGCTCACTCCGACCACGGCCGGCGAGGTGATCCGGTCGCACGCTCCGGTGAAGGTACGCCGACAGGCAGAGGTCCCGGTCACCAGCGGAGCCGGGATCGGTCTCGCGTCGGCCACCGTCTTGTTCGTCGCGTTCCCGGGATGGCGACTGGGGCGACCCCGCCGGAGGGGCAAGCGGTGAGCCAGCCTGTGACCCCACCTCAGGGCCGGCCGCGCGAGATCTGGACCCGCTTCACCGTCGACCCCCTCGCCACCCCGCTCGCCGCCTGGCTGGCGCGGTCGCGCCACGTCACGCCGAACCGGGTGACCGGGGTCGCGATCCTGCTCGCGGTCGGCTCGGCCACCTGCTTCGCCCTCGACGCCTACCGGCTGGGTGGCCTCCTGTTCATCCTGCGATTCTTCGTCGACTGCCTCGACGGGAAGGTGGCCCGTGCGCAGGGCACCAGCTCGGCCCGAGGTGCCGTGCTCGACCTGGCGGCCGACGTGGGCGGCATCGCCCTGGTGGTCGCGTCGTTGTCGTGGTCGCTGCTGCGCCACGACGACGTCGCCCAGTTCGTGCCGGTGGGCCTGCTGGGCGCGATGGTGTTCTACAACTGGGTCCTGGCCTACCGCAAGCAGCTCGCAGGCCAACTCGGGCTCGGGGAGGGCGGGGCCGACCACACCCGATCGGTGAACGTTCCCGTCGTACGGCAGTGGGTGTCCTGGTGCCGCAGGCTCAACATGTCGCCGGTACCGTGGGCGCTCGAGGCCGAGATCGGTATGCTCGGACTTGCCCCGTTGTTCCTGCCCTCCGAGTGGGTGGGCGTGGGGCTCGCGGTGGGCTTGTGCTTCTACGTGCTGGCCGACGCCGTGAACATGCTCCGTCTCTGGCGGGTCGCGGGACTGACCGACCGGGCACGGGCAACCACTACGCAAGACGGGGCATGAGCCGATGACGCACAGCAATGACCAGACAGCCGAGGGCGCCCTGCCGCGCGTCGACGTCGTGGTGGCCACGCACAACCGGCCCGAGCTGCTCAGGCTCGCCCTCGACGCCGTCTGGAACCAGACCTACGCCGGCGAGATCGTCTGCCACGTCGTGTTCGACCAGTCCGAGCCCGACCAGGAGGTCGCCCGGACGAGTGCGACCCGCACGATCCGCCTGATGACCAACGACCGATCGCCCGGCCTGGCCGGTGCGCGCAACGCCGGAATCCTCTCGGGGTCGGGGGAGCTCGTCGCCTTCTGCGACGACGACGACGAGTGGCTGCCGGCCAAGGTCGAGAAGCAGGTGGAGGCCCTGCTCGACTCCGAGGCCCTGACCTCGGTGACGGGGATCACCGTGCTCTACTCCGACCACGCCGTCACCCGAGTGCCACGCGCGGAAGACATGACGCTCAAGCAGCTCGTGCGCAACCGGGTGATGGAGGCCCACATGTCGACGGTCATGGTGCGCCGCGACGCGCTGCTGGGACCCATCGGGCTCGTGGACGAGGAGCTCCCCGGCAGCTACGGCGAGGACTTCGACTGGATCATCCGCGCGGCACAGGCGGGCACCTTCGCGGTCCTCGCCGAGCCGCTGGTCAAGATCCGGTGGGGGCAGTCGCTGTTCTCGCAGCGGTGGCAGACGATCGTGGACTCCATCGACTACAGCCTGGCCAAGCACACGGTCTTCCACGAGGACCCGCAGGCCCTCGGGCGCCTGTACGGCCGCAAGGCGTTCGCCCTGGCGGCCCAGGGCATGACCCGACCGGCCCTGCAGCAGGCCTATCAGACCGTGCGGGTCAACCCGCGCGAGCGCCGCGCCTACCTTGCCGGTGCCGTCGCGCTCCGTGTGGTGTCGGCGGAGCGCCTGATGCGCATCGCCCACTCCCGCGGTCACGGCATCTGACGCTCTGACCCCGGGCCCTGGGCTCCTCCCTGTCCGCCTGCACCACCGCTCCCCGCTGCTCGTCCTCTGACGCCTCGGTGGCGGGGCGCAGCTGTGCCTCCCCATGCGCGCCCTCATCCCGCCAGTTTTGGCGAAACATCTGAAATGTCCGTTTTAAACCTCTATCGTGAGGTTTGTCGCACTAACCACAGGTCTCGTGTGGGGATGGCGCCTCTCGGACCAGCCCAGTGTTTCGTCGCAACCCCCGGGGATGACACATGCCTACTCGCACCAAGCCCACGAGCTTTCTCGCCATGGCCCTGATGGTCCCCCTCGTAGCGTCGCTGGGGATCGGAGCCGCATCACCCTCGAGCGGCGCCGTCACCCGCACCCAGCATGCCCACAACGGCGGCTTCGAAGCAGGTCGCGCGGGCTGGGTCGTCAACACGCCGCGCACCAAGCTGCGCGTGGTCCAGCGTGGGGTGGGCGGAAGCAAGGCCCTGATGCTGACGAACCGACGTAACGGTCCGGCCTCCTTTCGCGCCCGGCAGACGCTCACCGACTCCACGGCAGCCGGCCAGACGTACGCCGTCTCCGCCTACGTGCGCACCAACCAGCCCGGCGTGGTGGGCCGCCTGGTCCTGCGCGAGACCGCCAGCGGCCAGCCGGCTCTGGAGACGAGCAAGGGCTTCCACGCCTCGCGAGACTGGAGCAAGGTCTCGCTGACCGCCGTCACCCGCCGGTCTGCCTCGCAGCTCGAGGTGCGCTTCCGGGTGTACCGCCTCCACAAGCGCAGGAGCATCCTGGTCGACAACGTGTCGGTCGTGCAGATCACCCCCACCGACCCCGGTTCCGCGACCCCGCCGCCGCCCGTGGGGGCGCCGCCGGTCACCACACCGCCCGTGGTGACGCCGCCGGTCACGAGCCCCGGCGCCCGCACGATGTCGAACGGTTGCGCCATGAGCGCCCGTGGCATCCCGGTCGCCAGCTGCGGCGCCCTGCTCGGCAGCGCCTACGGGTCGAACACCGACCCCACGCCCTGGGAGGCGGAGATGGGCCACGCGCTCGGTGTGCGTCGCACGTACTACGGCGCCACCCAGGTGGACAAGGGGGTCTCGGTCGCGAAGACCGACCTCGCCAAGCACCGGGTGCCCTGGATCAGCTACAAGCTGCCCTACTCGTGGGCCGACATGGTCGCAGGCAAGGGTGACGCGTGGACCCTGGACCTGGCCACCAAGCTGAGCAAGCTCAACGGCCCCGTCTGGCTCGCGTTCCACCACGAGCCGGAGGGTGACGGTGACATCACGCTCTGGACCGCCATGCAGGCACGGCTGGCTCCGATCGTCCGCGCAGCGGCCCCCAACGTCTCGTACTCCATCGTGGTCACCGGCTGGAACCAGCTCTACGGCCCGGCCCAGTACAGCCTCGACGCGATCTGGCCCAAGAACACGAAGATCGACCTGCTCGGTGTCGACGTCTACAACAAGCTGGGCGCCGTCAAGAACGGGGTGGAGTACACCAAGGCCACGGACATGGAGGGCGACTACTTCAAGCCCTTCAGCGCCTGGGCCAAGAAGAACGGTGTGGCGTGGGGTGTGGCCGAGACCGGTTTCACGGACAAGGCCGCAGAGGTCGACCCGCAGTGGGTGTCCCGCAGTTACACTCAGCTCAGGGCGCTGGGGGGTGTCGCGTTCACCTACTTCAACACCAACCTGAACAGCATCGCCAACTGGGCGCTGACGACGGAGACCAAGAAGAGGGTCTACAAGGACGCGTTGAGCACCACGCCAGTTCTGTAGGTCGGGGCGCTCCCCGGCCGGCCATGATCGACCTGGGGGACCTGAGTGAACGAGCGCCTCATCGATACCTACGTATCGAGTGTCCAGGCACTGTGGCCAGGCGAACCTGAGCCGCGGCTCCGACGGGGTCGCGGCTCAGGCAGCTCGTCGTCGGTGGACGAGGTCGAGCTGCTCGTGCTGCCCAGCAGGCAGTCCCCGCGTCTGCTGGTGCCGGCCGACAACCCGCTCGCGGCCGCCCGCGCCATGCTGCGCTTCAGCGCCGCCCTGTCCGGACCTGACACGGTGAAGCGAGTCGGTGTGTCCACGCTGCTGCGCGGGCGCGTCAGGACCGTGTTCCCGGACCGGATCGTCGTCGCCGAGCGCGCGGGCTCGCTGCGCGAACACCTCGGGGACGTCCTGGGTGAGCCGGTCGACTTCAGCCTGGGCCTGGGCACCGCCCGCGCCAATCGCAAACCGGTGCTGCAGGTCTTCGACAGGCGGGGGCGCAGCCTGGCCTTCGTCAAGTTCGGCGGGACCCCGGTGACCGACGCGCTGGTGGAGGCGGAGGCCGCCTCCCTGCAGCGGCTGGGCGGGGCGGGGTTGCCAGAGCACCTCGAGGTGCCTCGCCTCCTGCACGTGGGCCGGTGGGGTGGCTCCTCCCTGGTGGTGATGACCGCGCTGCACACGGTGCTCTGGCAGCGGCCCAGCCGCCAGTTCGACCTTCCGCTCGACGAGATGGCCCTGCTGCACGGCGCCTTCGGCGACGGCTCACGCCCGCTCCCCGAGATGCCCCTGTGGGACACGATGGTCGCGGCGCAGTCGTCGCTGGCACCGTCGCCCGTGCGGGACCGCCTGGAAGAGGCGCTGGACCTGCTGCGCAGCGGCTCGGCGGACCGACCCCTCGCCATGGGTGCGTGGCACGGCGACTGGACTCCGTGGAACATGAGCCGGCGGCGAGGCCGGCTCCAGCTGTGGGACTGGGAGCGCTTCGAGACGGGGGTCCCGCTGGGGCTGGACCGGTGCCACTACGCCGTGAACGCCGTCTGCCGCCGTGACGGGGTGAGCCTGGACTCCGTACGCCGCGGCCTGGACCTGGCCAGGGTCGAGGGCGACGCGTCCGAGGAGTCCCGGCTGGTCGAGACGGCCTACCTCGCCGCGATCACCTCCCGCTACCTCGTGGGTGCCGAGTCCGAGCTCGGTGACGTGATCGCTGACCGCAGCCTGGTGATGCTCGAGGCGCTCTGCGACCGGGTCGGTCCCCAGGGGGGTGCGGTCCGTGGCTGAGCACCATCATCTGCGTCGTCTCACGCGTCTGGTCCGTGAGCGCTCACCCCACGCCCTGGTGATGTGGCTGCGCGCCGGGATCGAGCTCTGGGGCAGCCTGACCTCGCCGTTGCGGATGCGGCCCTCGTTCATCATCGTGGGCGCCCAGCGCGCCGGCACCACGACCCTGTACCGCGTGCTGAGCGAGCATCCGGAGGTCGCCCGGCCGACCGTGTCCAAGGGCATCGGCTACTTCGACGTGAAGTACGCCCGCGGTCCGCGCTGGTACCGCGGTCACTTCCCCTTGGCCTGGCGGGCGCGCCGCAAGCACGGTCCTGGTGCTGCCACCTTCGAGAGCAGCGGCTACTACGTCTTCCACCCGCTGGCGGCGGAGCGCATCGCGCGGGACCTGCCCGACGTGCGCGTCGTCCTGCTCGTGCGGGACCCCGTCGAGCGTGCGTACTCCGCGTACAAGCACGAGCTCGCCCGCGGGTTCGAGACCGAGTCGTTCGAGGTGGCGCTCGGCCTCGAGGAGGAACGGCTCGCAGGGGAGGTCGAGCGAATGGTGGCCGACCCCGGCTACCAGAGCTTCCATCACCGGCACCACGGCTACCTCGCCCGGGGTCGCTACATCGAGCAGCTCGAGCGACTGGTCAAGGCGCTGGGCGAGGACCGCGTGTACGTCGTCGACGCCGGCGCCTTCTTCGAGAACCCCGGGGCCGAGTTCGAGCGGCTGCGGTCCTGGCTCGGGCTGGCCCGGTGGCGGCCCGGCAAGGTGGAGCAGTGGAACGCCCGGCCCAGCTCGCCGATGCCCCCCGAGCTCGAGCAACGGCTGCGCGCCCACTTCGAACCGTACGACGCCCGGCTCGCCGACCACATGGGCAGGACCCCGAGCTGGCGGGCGTCAGCCCGCCAGGACTGAGCGCAGCCGTTCGATGACCCGCTCGCCGGCGTGCCCGTCCTCGTGGGGGCAGAACCGCTCGGTGAACGCCGCGTAGCGCGTCGACCACGCCTGGTCGTGGGAGGTGAGCGCGGCCGTCGCCGAGGCCACCTGCTCCTGCGTGGTGGCCACGGGACCGGGGGCCCAGTCCTCGTAGTCGAAGTAGAGGCCACGGACGGTGTCCCGGTAGCGGTCGAGGTCGGGGGCGTAGAGGATGATGGGCTTGCCCGTCACGGCGAAGTCGTAGATGGCCGAGGAGTAGTCGGAGACCAGCACGTCGGCCGCGAGATAGAGGTCTGCGATCTCGGGGTGGTCGCTGACGTCCAGCACGAAGCCGGGCGCGGACCCCGCCGGCCGTTCCTTGACGTTGCGGTGCAGCCGCACCATGAGTCGTGCCCCGTCGGGGAGCGCCTCGGCCAGCAGATCCGGGTCCAACATCACCGACTGCCGGAACCGGCCCTCGTCGTTCTTGTCGTCGTCGCGCCAGGTCGGGGCGTGCAGGACCGCCACCGCACCGTCCGCGATGCCGAGCATGCGGCGCACCTCGTCCCGCCGGTCTGCGGCCCCTGCAGCGCGGAGCAGGTCGTTGCGCGGGTAGCCGGTCTCCCAGATCTCGCCCTCGAAGCGGAACGCCGAGCGGAAGATCTCGCTGCACACGGGGCTCGGGGAGATCAGGTAGTCCCACTTCGCCACGTCGCGCGCCATCCGTTTGAGGTGTGCCTGGGCGCCCGAGTAGGCATGGGAGCGCTCGTCGTACCCGATGAGCTTGAGGGGTGTGCCGTGCCAGGTCTGCAGGTAGTGCACGCGTGGGCCCTTGACCAGGTGCTTGGAGACGATGTCATTCGCCACCAGGACGTTCGCGCTCAGCAGCGCACGGAAGTACGACGGGCTGTGGCGCGGGACGGTCGCCACGTCGGGCGGGAAATCGTTCTCCCCGGTGGTCACCCAGAGCCGACGGGTGCAGAGCCCCGAAGCTGCGAGCTGCTCGGAGAGGGCCCGGGGACTGTCGGCGTACAGCCCCCTCCAGCTCTCGAACATCACCGTCGGACTACGCATCATCGGCCTGTCCCTCGGCGGCTCTGGCGGGGGCGCGGCGGACCAGCCCGCGAAGCACCGAGAGCCGCAGGCGGTGCCTGCCGAGCCAGAGCGCGAGCACGTAGAGAGGGACGCACACGAGCAGCGCCAGTGCGAGCCTCACGATGTTCAGGTCCGTGGACAGCTCCAGGAGCACGAGGGGTGCGCCGAAGCAGAGCACGTTGGCGGCACCGGCGATGGCCGCAGCGGGGCCGAAGCTGACGATGGACAGCATCACGCGGACCTGCACGAGCGAGAGGACGTTGCGGATGCCGACCGCGATCGCCCAGGCGAGGGCTGCGCCGGTGATCCCCATGCTGGGGATGAGCATCACGCACAGGACCACGTCCAGCGCGAGCGCCGCGAGCGAGTTCATCAGGCTCAGCGCGCTGCGTCCCGACATCAGCAGCAGGGTGTCGGCAGGGCCGCTGGCCACCGAGAAGAGCATCGCCCCTGCCATCAGCAGGACCACCGCGACACCGTTGGAGGAGTACTCCGGACCGAAGAGCCCCAGGTAGGCGAGCGGCGTCGCAGCCACGATCATGTACATGGGCCAGGCGATGATCATGCTCCAGGCCGCCGAGACCTGGTAGACCTCCCGCAGGCTCTCGTGCTCCTGGCCGGCGAGCAGCGCCGTGAACTTCGGCTGGAGCACCTGCTGGATCGCCTGGGTGCCGAACTGTCCCAGGGCGACGAAACGGGTCGCTGCGGTGTAGATCGCGGCGTCCCTGGGACCGCGCATGGCCGCGATCAGGAGGATGTCGAGCCGCTGGATGGCCATCTGGGAGATCCGGGTGATGCTGCGGGGCCAGGTGAACCTCCAGAACTCACGCTTGAGCTCCCGGTAGCTCCTGGTCGGCTCGAGGTACTCGTGCGTGCCCCGACGGCGCAGGAACTGCCGGAAGAGCCACGCCGACACGAGGGCGGAGACGGCGTACGGCGCTGCCCACGCGATGGTCATCCCCAACAGCCCGGCGGCCGAGAGCGACGCCAGCAGGACGAGCAGGGGCTGTGCCGCGGAGCGACCGATCTTGTCCACCAGGACGGTGGCCTTCATCTGGCCGAACGCCCGGGTTCCGGCCAGCGTGAGCGCGTTCCAGGTCGCCAGAGGAAGGACGGCGGCGAGGGCCTGGAGGCAGGCAGCACCCGTGTCCCCGAGGCCGAGGTGCTCGGCCAGGGGGTCCGCGAACACGACCACGGCGATCGCGATGATCACGGAGTAGGTGATGGTGGGGCGGAAGGCGGCTCGCAGCGTCGGCGGGATGTCCCCACGTCGGTCCTGGGCCTCGTAGCGCAGCAGGAAGCGGCCGAGGCCGGTCTCGGTCCCCAGTGTGGCGACGGCCGACATCAGCATGAAGGCCGAGGTGACCGTGAAGAAGAGTCCGGCATCGTGGGAGCCGTAGAGGTTCGTCACGATCAGGACGAGGACGAACCCGGAGATGGCCGAGACGCCCGCCCCGACCAGCCCCAGGGCCCCGCCACGGGCCACCTGGGTCAGATGTCGACGGGTGTTGTCGTCGACTCGCCGGTCGCTGTCGGTCATGTCCTGGCGGGCGTCCTGGGCCGGGATCGTGCCCTTCCCACGAAGACGACGCCCAGCAGGGAGTGGGAGAGGGTCGGGTCCTCCGCGATCGCGACCAGGTCGGCCAGGCGCGACTGGCTCTCCTCCGCCTCCACCACGGTCACGTCGGTGACCATCGCGAGGGCCTGCGAGCGAGGGCTGCGCAGCGGCCCGGTGGCGATGATGAGGACGTCCGCGATCTGGCCGAGCTGGTCGAACAGCGCGCCCACCAGCGGCCCCGTCATCAGGTCGTCGACGCGCCCGTCGGGTCGCCCGGCGGGGAGGACGACGAGGTGGTCGGAGACCGAGGTGAGGGCCTTCTGCAGGCTCATGTCGCCCGCCAGCACATCGGTGAACCCCGGGCGGGACTCCAGCCCGAGCACCTCGGTGATGTCGCCGTCGCCGGTGGTCGCGTCGACCAGGACCGTGGCGAGGCTGGACGAGGCGGTGGCGTAGGCCAGGCCGAGGGCGGCGCGGGGGGAGGTCGAGCCCTCGGCAGCGCTGGCGTACAGGATGCGCAGCGGGCGTCGCCGGTCGCGCGAGAGCACGGAGACGCGCAGCGTCTGCAACCCTTCGCCGATGTTGATGTCGTCGCCGTCCGCCGTGACGATCGAGTCGTTCGTGGCCTGGATCTCGTCCATCGAGATGCTGCCCAGCAGCGGCAGGCCCGAGGGCACGACGTCGATCGCCTCATGGATCCGGTTCTCGGCGCGCGCACGCATGATGACGACCCCGAGCCCGAGCGCCAGACCGACGAGCAGGCCGATCGCCGCGTACAGGCCGATCGCCAGCGCGGAGCTCTGACCGACGACACCGGCAGGGGTGATGATCTGGCCCGGGTCGACCGCACCGGTCGTGAGCGTCGCGAGCTGCGCCTGCAGCTGACCGATCTGGGTGGTGACACCGGTGATCTGCTCGCGCAGGAGGCTCCTGTTCGACGGGTTGGTCTCCGCGTTGGATCGCACCACCAGAGCCGACAGCGCCTTGTTCTGGTCGTCGATCTGGTTCTGGATCCGCTGGGTACGGGACTGGACGATCTGTTCGGACCGCGTCTTGCGGAACTCCAGGTAGGCGTTGGCGAACGCCTGGGCACGGCGTACGGCGTTGGTGTCCGAGCTGGCGGTGTACCTGATCGTGAGGATCTGGGTGTTGACCGGCACCGAGACGTCGAGCCCCGACAGCAGGCTCGCGACCGTGATCTGCTCATTGTCGAGGCGGGAAGCCAGTCGTGCGACCGGGTCCGACGAGACCAGCTGCGCCTCGGTCTCGAGGTTGATGAGGTCGTCGCCCCGGCCGGTCGGGCTGAACGGGTTGCCCTCCAGTGGGGAGACCAGGATGGAGGCCTCGGCCGTGTGGGCCTCGGCGCGACGCAGGCCCGCGGCCGCACCGAGAGCCGCTCCGAGCAGCGCCAGCAGCAGGAGCAGCGCGGCGCTGCGACGCAGGGCCGCGACCAGTGCCCCTCGTTGGGGGCTGGTCTGCGAGTCTTCTGGCACCGGCACGGTCGTCCCATCGGTAGTAGAAAGCGTGACGAACAATGTAGTCCGGGAACCCGGTGTGCGCCGGACTCATCCCGCTGAGCGACATCCTCTCTCTGACGGGCACGCGCCGATGCGCGCCCGTGAGGCGCTGGTACCCTTCCGCGACACCGAGGTAACCAGAAAGGCCGGCCATGGCGGCGCGTTCCACCCAGACCACGGTCATCATGCGTTCCGCCCGACGAGCAGTGCGCAAGGTGAGGAATCACGGGGGAGCCCCCAACATCACGGCCGTGAAGCGACTCGGCGAGGAGCTCTCGACGCCCGGGACGGAGCCGGAGTACGCCGGCCCCGAACATCTCCGCTCGCTGCGCGAGAGCTACCGCCCTGCCGATGGCCTGCCGCTCGTAGACGGCCGGGTGCCGCTGGTGTGGTGGACGGACACCGCCAACTACGGCGACCTCCTCTCGCCCTGGCTGGTCGGACGGGTCGCCCAGCGGCCCGTGGTGTTCGCGCCGCCCAAGCACCCGAGCTACGTCGCCGTGGGGTCGGTCGTGACGCGGGCCCGCACGAAGGGGTCCGTCGTGTGGGGGTCCGGCTCCTTCGGAAGTGAGCGCCGGTCCCTGTTCAAGGCCTCCGCGGAGTACCGCGCGGTCCGCGGGCCCATGACGCGTAGCCGGCTGCTCGACGTCGGCATCTCCTGTCCCCGCGTCTACGGCGACCCCGCGCTGCTCGTGCCGATGTACTTCTGGCCGGAGGTCGAGAAGACCCACGAGGTCGGCGTCGTCATCCGACACTCGGAGCACCTGTGGCGCGACGTGGCGCCGGAGGGACCGGTCAAGGTCATCGACTTCGGCTCCGAGGACATCGACACGGTCACCCGTGACATCCTGAGCTGCCGCAACATCATCTCGTCCTCACTGCACGGCCTGATCATCGCCGACGCCTACGGCATCCCCAACGCCTGGCTCGGCGCCGACGGCGGCCAGGTCGGCGGCAGCCGTCCCAACGGGGGCGAGTTCAAGTACCACGACTACTTCGCCTCGGTGCACAAGCTGCGCAGGCCGCACTACGTCGACCTGGGCGGTGGGACGTGGTCGCCGGAGAGCCTGGCCGAGCGCTTCGAGTACGACGACCGCCCGATCGAGTTCGACTACGCCGCCCTGCTGGACGCCTGTCCCTTCGTCACCCGGGAGTCCTCGTGACCGGCCTCCTTGCCGACGACCACGCCCTCGCCGCCTGGACCGCCACCGAGGCGGGACGGCTGCTCCTGGAGGTGCGTGGGCGGGGCCTGGAGGGACGCGCACTCAAGGACGCCGGTGACCAGATCGCGCACGACCTGCTGATGAGACTGCTGGCCGAGCACCGGCCCGGGGACGCCGTGCTCAGCGAGGAGGGCAAGGACGACAAGGCCCGTCTCACGGCCGACCGGGTCTGGATCGTCGACCCCCTCGACGGCACCCGTGAGTTCTCCGAGCCGCCCCGCGACGACTGGGCCGTGCACGTAGCCCTGTGGGTTCGGTCCTCCGCCGTGGCGGGCGATCTCGTGGCCGGCGCGGTGGCCCTGCCCGCTCTCGGTGCGACCTACGACACCGGCCGTCCACCCGTCGTACCCGCCTCGACGGCGCGCCGTCCCCGACTGGTGGTCTCACGCACCCGCCCTCCCGAGTTCGTGAAGGCCCTGGCCGAGGAGATCGGCGCCGAGCTGGTGCCCATGGGCTCCGCCGGCGCCAAGGCGATGTCGGTCGTCCGTGACGTCAGCGACGCCTACGTGCACGCCGGGGGCCAGTACGAGTGGGACTCCGCGGCACCGGTGGCCGTGGCGCGCGCCGCCGGCCTCTTCACCAGCCGGGTCGACGGAAGCCCGCTCGTCTACAACCAGGACGACGTCTCGCTGCCGGACCTGGTCATCTGCCGTCCGGAGCTCTCCGACGTGATCCTCGAGTTCATCCGCGAGCACGGCACCGACTGAGGCCGCCGATGCCCTCTCCCGCCATCGAGATCGAGGTCGACGACAAGGTCGTCCGTGTCACCAATCCCGACCGCGTCTACTTCCCGGCGCGGGGCGAGACCAAGCTCGACCTGGTGGAGTACTACCTCGCGGTGGGTGACGGCATCGTCAACGCGCTGCGTGAGCGGCCCTGCATGCTGCACCGCTTCCCGACGGGCGTGACGGGGGAGAAGGTGCACCAGAAGCGCCTGCCCAAGGGAGCGCCGCCGTGGATGGAGACGGTGCGGGTGCACTTCCCGCGCTGGAACCGGACCGCCGACGAGCTGTGCGTGACCGAGCTGGCCCAGGTGATCTGGGCCGTGCAGATGAGCACGGTGGAGTTCCACCCCTGGAACAGCCGCCGTGCGGACACCGAGAAGCCCGACGAGTGGCGCATCGACCTCGATCCGGGGCCGGAGTGCACGTGGGAGACGGTCCAGCGGGTCGGGCACGTCGCCCACGAGGTGCTCGACGAGCTCGGTGCCACGGGCTTCCCCAAGACCAGCGGCGGCTCCGGCATGCACATCTACGTGCGGATCCGGCCCGACCACGGCTTCAAGGACGTACGCCGGGCCGCGCTGGCCTTCGCCCGGGAGGTGGAGCGCCGCACCGACGAGGTGACAACGACCTGGTGGCGCAAGGACCGCGACCCGGCCCAGCTCTTCGTGGACTACAACCAGAACGCTCGAGACCACACCATCGCCGCGGCGTACTCGGTGCGGGGCAACCCGGTCGGCACCGTCTCCACTCCGATCCGCTGGGAGGAGGTCGACGACTGCCACCCCGACGACTTCACCATCGCCACCGTGCCCGCGCGCTTCGCGGAGGTCGGCGACCTGCACGCCGGGATCGACGAGGCCGTCTTCGACCTCGCGCCGCTCCTGGAGTGGGCCGAGCGCGACGACGAGGCCGGCGCGGAGCCGCCCGTGGAGCCGGACGAGGACTGAGGACGACAGTGCGCCGATCTTTACAAGGTGTGGCGTTGTGTAAAGTTACTGGCGAGTCTAGGCTGCGCGCATGACCCTGCAGCCCGACCCGTCCCACTCCAGCGAGCAGGTCGGGCCCGCCGATCCGGAGCACGACCCCACTGCCTCCTACGCCCTGGATCCGGCGTACGCACGGGCGCTGACCCACCGGGTGGTCTCGACGTCGGGTCGGACGGTCCCGACGTACTCGCCCATCAGCGGCCAGCCGCTCGCGATGATCCCGCAGTCGAGCGAGGCCGACGTGCACGAGGCCTTCGCCCGAGCCCGGCGCGCCCAGCAGTCCTGGGCCCGGACCTCGCTGGAGCACCGCTCCGAGCTGATGCTGCGGCTGCACGACCTCGTCATCGAGCGCCAGGACGAGATCCTGGACCTGATCTGCTGGGAGTCCGGCAAGGCCCGCAAGCACGCCTTCGACGAGCCGCTGCACATCGCACTGACCGCCCGCTACTACGCGCGCACGGCCCACGACCACCTCGACACCGAGCGCAAGCTGGGCGTCGTCCCCGGACTGACGCGGGTCGAGGTCAACCACGTGCCCAAGGGGGTCGTGGGGATCATCTCGCCGTGGAACTACCCGTTCACGATGGCGCTCTGCGACGGGCTGCCGGCTCTGCTGGCCGGCAACGCCGTGGTCACCAAGCCCGACGCCCAGACGATGCTCTCCGCCCTGCTCGGTGCGCAGCTGCTCGAGGAGGCCGGTTTCCCGGCCGGTCTGTGGAACGTCGTCGCCGGCCCCGGCCGTGAGCTCGGCACGCCCATCATCGAGCGCGCGGACTACATCTGCTTCACCGGTTCCACCGCCACCGGCAAGGTCATCGCCAGGCAGTGCGCGGATCGCCTGATCGGCTGCTCGCTCGAGCTCGGCGGCAAGAACCCGATGCTGGTCCTGCGTGACGCCGACCTCGACCGGGCCGCCGAGGGCGCTGTCCGGGCGAGCTTCTCCAACGCCGGCCAGCTGTGCGTCTCGATGGAGCGGATGTTCGTGGCCGACCAGGTCTACGACCGGTTCCGGGCGAAGTTCGTCGAGCGTGTGCGAGCGATGACGCTGCGGCCCGGCATCGAGTGGGGCTCCGACATGGGCTCGCTGATCAGCCAGGACCAGCTCGACACGGTCAAGGCCCACGTCGAGGACGCCGTCGCCAAGGGCGCCACCGTGCTCGCCGGCGGCAACCCCCGCCCCGACCTCGGCCCCTACTTCTTCGAGCCGACGATCCTCGAGGGCGTCACCCCCGAGATGACCTGCTTCGGCAACGAGACCTTCGGCCCCGTCATCTCCCTCTACCGGTTCCACGACGAGGCCGATGCAGTCTCCCGTGCCAACGCCGGTGAGTACGGCCTGAACGCCTCGATCTACAGCCGCGACACCCGACGCGCTCGGGCCCTCGCACGTCAGGTCAGGTGCGGAACGGTGAACATCAACGAGGCGTTCGGCGCCACCTTCGCGAGCGTCGACTCCCCGATGGGCGGCATGCGCGAGTCCGGGATGGGCCGCCGACAGGGCAGCGAGGGCATCCTGCGCTACACCGAGTCGCAGTCGGTGGCGGTGCAGAAGCTGATCCGGTTCGCGCCGATGTTGGGCATGAAGGACGAGACCTACGCGAAGGTGATGACCGCCAACCTCCGCCTGATGAAGAAGCTGGGACGCGCATGAGCACCAACGCCGAGGACACCTTCGACTACGACGTCGTCATCGTCGGATCTGGGTTCGGGGGATCGGTCAGCGCGCTGCGCCTGGTCGAGAAGGGGTACCGGGTCGCGGTGATCGAGGCGGGCGCGCGGTTCGGGGACGGCGACTTCGCGCAGACCTCCTTCGACCTCAAGCGCTTCCTGTTCCGCCCCGAGATCGGCTGCTACGGCATCCAACGCATCGACGCCGTGCGCGACTCCCTGATCCTCGCGGGCGCGGGAGTCGGCGGGGGGTCGCTGGTCTACGCGAACACGCTCTACGAGCCGCTGGACCCGTTCTACAAGGACGCCCAGTGGCGTGACATCACTGACTGGAAGTCCGAGCTGGCGCCGTACTACGACCAGGCCAAGCGGATGCTGGGCGTGGTGGAGAACCCCTTGCGGACGCCGTCCGACG
This sequence comes from Marmoricola sp., assembly GCF_025965085.1. Lineage (GTDB taxonomy): Bacteria > Actinomycetota > Actinomycetes > Propionibacteriales > Nocardioidaceae > Marmoricola. The sequence goes on along the minus strand of NZ_JAOPXP010000115.1, from coordinate 15,596 downwards.
ACGTGATGGAGAAGGTCGCCAACGACCTGGGGGTGGGCGACACCTTCCACCCGACACCGGTCGGCGTGTTCTTCGGGCAGCCGGACTCCCCCAAGGGTGAACGGGTCGCGGACCCCTACTTCGGCGGCGTCGGGCCCGACCGCAACACCTGCATCGCCTGTGGCGACTGCATGGTGGGCTGCAAGCACAACGCCAAGAACACCCTGGTGAAGAACTACCTCCACCTCGCCGAGCAGCGCGGGGCGAGGGTGATGCCCCTGACGACGGTCACCCGCGTCGCTCCACGGGCCGGCGGAGGCTACGACGTCGCCCTGAGGTTCACCAAGGCCAAGCGCGCCACCAGGGGGTCGACGAGGACCATCACGGCGGAGCAGGTGATCTTCGCGGCGGCGGCCATCGGCACCCAGAAGCTGCTCCACCGGATGAAGGCCGAGGGTCACCTGCCGAAGCTGTCGGACCGCCTCGGCTACCTCTCGCGTACCAACTCCGAGTCGATTCTCGGCGCCATCGCGCCCGACAGCTCAGTCGACTACAGCTACGGGATCGCGATCACCTCCTCGTTCCACCCCGACGCGGACACCCACGTCGAGCCGGTGCGCTACGGCAAGGGCAGCAACGCCATGGCCATGCTGCAGACAGTGCTCACCGACGGCGACGGGCCCGAGCCACGGTGGCAGACCTGGCTGAAGCAGATGTGGGCCGAGCGCAAGAACGTGGCCGACCTCTACGACCTCAAGCACTGGTCGGAGCGGACCGTGGTCGCGCTGGTGATGCAGACGCTGGACAACTCGATCACGACGTACCCCAAGAGGATCCCGGGGACCAGGAAGTGGCGGCTCACCTCGCGGCAGGGCCACGGCCAGCCGAACCCCACATGGATCCCGATGGCCAACAACGTCGTGCGGAAGATGGCCACGATCATGGGCGGCACCGCGGGCGGCTCCATCGGTGAGCCGTTCAACATGCCCATGACCGCCCACTTCATCGGCGGCTGCGCGATCGGCGAGAGCCCGGAGACCGGCGTGGTGGACCCCTACCAGCGTGTCTACGGGTACGACGGCCTCCACATCGCCGACGGGTCGGCCATCTCCGCCAACCTGGGGGTGAACCCCTCGCTGACCATCACCGCGCAGGCGGAGCGGGCGATGGCGTTGTGGCCCAACAAGGGCGACGAGGACCCGCGTCCCGCCATGGGGTCGGCGTACGTCCCGGTGGTCCCGGTGGCGCCGAACCACCCGGTCGTGCCCCAGTCGGCACCCGGGGCGCTGCGGCTGCCTATCGTCAGCGTGAGCTGAAGCCGCGACGCGTCTCCCCGAGCTACCCGGGGATCGCGATGTTCCCGGCGGTGCAGCGTCCCCTGGACGTCAGGGGAAGGGCGACGAACCCTGGGCGATGTGTCCCTGCCTCGCAGCGCCGTGCCCGGAGATGGAACGGCCCAGGGCCCGGCCGGGGAGGGAGGGTGGCCGGGCCCTGGGGGGTTCGCTTGCGCGAACAGTCCAGATCCGGCCTGGGAGGGAGGAAACCACCGGATCTGCTCGGACCAACGACACCTGCCGAGCGGGGTTATGCGTACCCGGTCAGAATCTCGAACTTTTTCTCTGGCAGACTCAGGGCACCGTCGATGCCGCGCCGAAAGGGCCCATCTTGACCGACCACGACCTCGTTCTCGTTGTCGACTTCGGAGCCCAGTACGCCCAGCTGATCGCCCGCCGGGTGCGCGAGGCCAAGGTCTACTCCGAGATCGTCCCCCACACCATGCCGATCGCCGAGATGCTGGCCCGCAAGCCGGCGGCCATCATCCTCTCGGGTGGACCCTCCTCGGTCTACGCGCCGGGTGCGCCGCACGTCGACGCCGACCTGTTCGAGGCCGGTGTCCCGGTCTTCGGCATGTGCTACGGCTTCCAGGCCATGGCGCAGGTCCTCGGGGGCGAGGTGGCACGCACCGGTGTCTCCGAGTACGGCCGCACCCCGGTCCACGTCACCAGCCCCGGGACCCTCCTGGCGGACATCCCGGACGAGCACCGGGTGTGGATGTCGCACGGTGACTCCGTACGACGCGCGCCGGACGGCTTCGACGTCCTGGCCGCGACGGCCGCGACGCCGGTGGCCGCCTTCGAGAACACCGACCGCCGCCTGGCGGGCGTGCAGTGGCACCCCGAGGTGCTGCACACCGAGCACGGTCAGAAGGTGCTCGAGCACTTCCTGCTCGAGATCGCCGGCTGCCGGCCCACCTGGACGATGGTCAACATCGTCGAGGAGCAGATCGAGCGCATCCGCGAGCAGATCGGTGACTCCGGTCGTGCGATCTGCGGGCTCTCGGGTGGCGTCGACTCGGCAGTCGCCGCGGCCGTCGTGCAACGTGCGATCGGGGACCGCCTCACCTGCGTCTTCGTCGACCACGGGCTGCTGCGCAAGGGCGAGGCCGAGCAGGTCGAGCGCGACTTCGTCGCCGCGACCGGGGTCGACCTCCACGTCGTGGACGCCGAGAAGCGCTTCCTGGACGCCCTCGAGGGCGTCAGCGACCCCGAGGAGAAGCGCAAGATCATCGGCCGCGAGTTCATCCGGGTCTTCGAGGCCGCCGAGGCCGACGTGCTCGCCAAGTCCATGGCGCAGGAGGGCACCAAGGTCGCCTACCTCGTCCAGGGCACCCTGTATCCCGACGTCGTCGAGTCGGGTGGGGGAGCCGGGACCTCGAACATCAAGTCGCACCACAACGTCGGCGGCCTGCCCGACGACCTCGAGTTCGACCTCGTCGAGCCGTTGCGCACCCTGTTCAAGGACGAGGTGCGCCTCGTCGGCGAGCAGCTCGGGCTGCCGGCGCAGATCGTCTGGCGGCACCCGTTCCCCGGTCCCGGCCTGGCGATCCGCATCATCGGCTCGATCACCCGGGAGCGGCTCGACATCCTGCGGGAGGCCGACGCGATCGCCCGCGAGGAGCTGACCCGCTCGGGTCTGGACCGCGACATCTGGCAGTTCCCCGTGGTGCTGCTGGCCGACGTACGCTCCGTCGGCGTCCAGGGCGACGGCCGCACCTACGGCCACCCGGTGGTGCTGCGGCCGGTGACCTCCGAGGACGCGATGACCGCCGACTGGGCGCGGGTCCCGTACGACGTCCTGGAGACCATCTCGACGCGCATCACCAACGAGGTCCCGGAGGTCAACCGGGTGACCCTCGACATCACCAGCAAGCCACCCGGGACCATCGAGTGGGAATGAGGCACCCGGTGTGCCTCCCCAGCCTCGAGGGGCGCGGCAGTCAGGTATCCGTCAGGTCGATCGGGTTGACTCGGCTCAGCGGACCATACTGGTCGCGGGTGTCCCTGATGCCCATGGGAGTGGGGACTTCATAGACTCCTGCCGACGCCCAGGAGCAGAGGGAGGTGCGCGATGAGCTTGGTCACTTCGGTGAAGAAGGCGGTCCGTGACCGTCTCATCGCGCGCGCCGGCGGCATCGACCTCTCCCGGCTCGACAAGGTTCCCGACAACCTGTCCTGGCCTCTGCGGCGCGAGGTGATGGCGCCCGGCCCCCGTCTGTCCGCGCTGCGGGACGAGGATCCCGTCCAGAAGCTCGCCTCGTTGCTGGGCCTCGATGTCTGGCTGGTGACCGGCGACGCCGAGTCGCGGCAGGTGCTCAGTGACACCACGTCCTACTCCACCGACATCCGGCCCTACATGGGCCGCAGCGGGTCGGTCACCGACGGCGACTTCGGCGGTCTTGGCTTCACCGACCCGCCCGACCACACCCGGCTGCGCCGGCTGCTGATGCCCGAGTTCACGATGCGGCGCCTGGAGCGCATACGACCGGGCATCGCCTCGATCGTCGACAAGCAGGTCGCCGAGATCGAGCTGGCAGGCGAGCGGTCCGACACCGTCGATCTGGTCCCCACCTTCGCGTTCCCGATCCCGTTCCTGGTCATCTGCGACCTGCTCGGGCTGCCCGACGAGAAGCGTGAGACGTTCAGCACGCTGGCGACGGCGCGCTTCGACATCTCCAAGGGCGCGCAGAGCTCGATCGGTGCCATCGGCGGCTCGCGGGAGTTCCTGCTGGCCGAGACCGCCCGGCAACGACAGAACCCCGGCCCCGGGCTGATCGGCCAGATCATCCGCGAGCACGGTGACGAGATCAACGACTTCGACCTCGGCGGCCTGGCGGACGGCGTGTTCACCGGGGGACTGGAGACCAGCGCCTCCATGCTCGCGCTCGGCACCGCCGTGCTGCTCGAGAACCGCGAGCTGTGGAACCGGCTGATCGAGGACCCCGACAGTGCCGGCCCGATCGTCGACGAGCTGCTGCGGCTGCTGTCGGTGGTGCAGGTGGCCTTCCCCCGCTTCGTGAAGCGAGACGTCGTGATCGGCGGCAGGCGCATCTCGGAGGGCTCGGTCATCGTGTGCTCCCTGCCGGCGGCCAACCGCGACCCACGCGTCACCCCGGGGGACGACCTCGACCTCCGCCGGTCCACCACCTCGCACCTGGCCTTCGGCTACGGCTTCCACCGCTGCGTCGGGGCCGAGCTGGCCAGGATGGAGCTGAAGACGGCCTTCCCGGCGCTGGCCCGGCGCTTCCCCGACATGCAGCTGGCGGTGTCCTCCGAGGACCTCGACTACCGGATGCTCAGCATCGTCTACGGCGTCGACTCCGTGCCTGTCCGGCTCGGTTCCTAGCCTGCCTGCCGCTGCAGCAGCGAGCCGGCCTGGTCACGGTTCGGTGAAGGATGTGGCCCTCGCAGGCGGCGCAGACCCGAGGTGTCTAGACCGGGGCAGCGACACGGTTTATTTGTTGTCCGCCCCTACTAGACCCGCACTGTGATGGTCGTTACGTTGGGGCAACCAACTATTTACCTCTCCGACACATCGGTCTCACCGGCTGCGGGGCGGTGCCCTCACAAGAAGGAGGCGGTCTGCGTGAAGCGGATGCCCGTATTACTGGTCACCGGCGCCCTGGGTCTGACCCTCGGCCTCTCGGCTTGCGGCAGCGACAGCAGCAGCGGAGGCGGCAGCGGCAGCAAGGCAGCGGACGCGAAGATCGGCGTGATCCTGCCCGACACCGAGTCCTCGGTGCGCTGGGAGACCGCGGACCGGCCGGCGCTCACGGAGGCCTTCAAGTCGGCCGGCGTCAAGTACGACATCCAGAACGCCCAGGGTGACGCCACCCAGATGGCCAAGATCGCGGACTCCATGATCGCCAACGGGGTCACCGTGCTCGCCATCGTGAACCTTGACAACGCCTCGGGTGCGGCCATCCAGGAGAAGGCCAAGAACCAGGGCATCGCCACCATCGACTACGACCGGCTCACCCTGGGCGGCTCGGCGTCCTACTACGTCTCCTACGACAACGAGAAGGTCGGCGAGCTCCAGGGCGAGGGCCTGCAGAACTGCCTGGGCAAGGACAAGAAGGCGAACATCGTCTTCCTCAACGGCTCGCCCGACGACTCCAACGCCACCTCGTTCTCCAACGGCGCCCACAAGGTGCTCGACGCCAACAAGAACTACACCAAGGTGGCCGAGCAGGCCGTCCCGAAGTGGGACCCGACGACGGCGACCACGATCTTCGAGCAGATGTTCACCCAGAACAAGGGCAAGATCGACGGCGTGCTCGCTGCGAACGACGGTCTGGGCGGCTCGGCGGTCTCGATCCTGCAGAAGAACGGTCTGGCCGGCAAGGTCCCCGTCACCGGTCAGGACGCCACCGTGCAGGGTCTCCAGGACATCCTCGCCGGCACCCAGTGCATGACGGTCTACAAGTCCGCCAAGCAGGAGGCCGCCGCGCTCGCCGACCTGGCGATCGGTCTCACCAAGGGTGAGAAGGGCAAGACCAACGGCTCCGCCAAGGACACCGAGGGCAACCGGGAGGTTCCGTCGGTCCTGCTCGACCCCGTCTCGGTGACGAAGGAGAACGTCAAGGCCGTCATCGACGACGGTGGCCAGAAGGCTGCCGATGTCTGCAAGGGCTTTGAGAAGGAGTGTGCTGCTGCCGGGATCGCCTGATCCCGTAGCGCACTGAGGCGGGCCCGGTTCTCCCACCGGGACCGGGCCCGTCTCGCCACCACCTCGTTCCACCCCTCAGCAACACCCTCAACCCGGACCCACCTTCGGAGGCGTCATGACCGAACCCCTGCTCGAACTGCGCGGAGTCAACAAGAGCTTCGGTGCGGTGCAGGTGCTGCACGACGTGAACTTCAAGGTCTACCCAGGGCAGGTGACAGCGCTGGTCGGTGACAACGGCGCCGGCAAGTCCACCCTGGTCAAGACCATCGCGGGCATCTACCGCGCGGACTCGGGCGAGTTCTTCTTCGAGGGGAAGCCTGTCACCATCCACGGCCCCAAGGACGCGGGTGCACTGGGCATCGAGGTCGTCTACCAGGACCTGGCTCTGTGCGACAACCTCGACATCGTCCAGAACATGTTCCTCGGCCGCGAGGCCCACACTGCGGGCTTCCTGCTGGACGAGCTGACCATGGAGGACCGGGCCCGCCAGACGCTGGCGTCCTTGTCCGTGCGCACCGTCAAGTCGGTCCGCCAGAGCGTGTCCTCGCTCTCCGGTGGCCAGCGGCAGACCGTCGCCATCGCCAAGGCCGTGCTCTGGAACTCCCGCGTGGTGCTCCTCGACGAGCCCACCGCCGCCCTGGGCGTCGCGCAGACGCGGCAGGTCCTCGATCTCGTACGACGCCTGGCCGACAACGGTCTCGGTGTCGTGCTCATCTCCCACAACATGGTCGACGTCCTCGAGGTCTCCGACCGGATCACGGCGCTGTTCCTCGGTCGCGTCGCGGCCGACATCAAGGCCAGCGAGACCAACCACAGCCAGATCGTCGAGCTGATCACAGCCGGTCGGTCCGGTGACATCGGAATCTCCGCCGCCACCGCGGACCAGTCTGCCTGAGGAGCGAACGTGACCACTGAACAAGCATCCCCGCCCCCCGGCCAGAGCCTGGCCGCCGCCGACTTCGTCAACGACGAGGCCAGCGCCTCGCTCGGCGAGTCGTTGCGCGCCTACCGGGATCGCCTGCGGGGCGGCGACATGGGCGCCCTTCCCGCTGCGCTGGGGCTCGTCGTGCTCTTCATCGTCTTCGCCGCCCTGCGGCCCGACTCCTTCACGAGCCCCCTCAACATCGCCAACCTGATGACGCAGGCGTCCGCGATCTCGGTGCTCGCCATGGGGCTCATCCCGGTGCTGCTCCTCGGTGAGATCGACCTGTCCGCCGGGGTCACCGGTGGTGTGGCGGCAGGCTTCACCGCGGTCCAGATCGACCGGCACGGCTCCAGCTGGGTGCTCGCCGTCCTCATCGGCCTGGCGGTCGGCGCCGCGGTCGGGCTCGTGGTCGGCGTGCTCGTCGCCAAGCTCGGTATCCCGTCCTTCGTCGTCACCCTGGCCTTCTTCCTCGGCCTCCAGGGTGTCACCCTCAAGCTGATCGGTCTCGGCGGCACCATCCCGGTGCGCGACGACGTCCTGCGGGCCATCACGATCAAGTCCATGCCCGTCACCATGGGCTGGATCGTCGTGATCGTGCTGCTCGCGGCGTACGGCGCCCTGCTGATGTGGCGCCAGTCGCGGCTCGCGGCCAAGAACCTGCAGCGACCGCCGACGTCCCTGCTGCTGGTCAAGTTCGTGGCCCTGGCCGTGATCATGCTGATCGCCACGGCCGTGCTCAGCCAGAACCGCAGCCGGGTGCCCACGTTCGTGATCGCAGGCATTCCCTACGCCGTCTTCGTCGTGGGCGCACTGCTCATCTTCTGGACGTTCATCTTCGGGCGCACGGGCTACGGACGCCACATCTACGCCGTCGGTGGCAACACCGAGGCCGCCCGTCGCGCCGGGATCAACGTGGACCGGCTCAAGGTGTCGGCCTTCGTGATCTGCTCCTCGATGGCCGCCATCAGCGGCATCATCACCGCGTCCTACGACGGCAAGGTCTCCCCGGGTTCCGGTGGCGGCAACGTGCTGCTCTACGCGGTCGGTGCCGCGGTCATCGGTGGCACCAGCCTGTTCGGCGGCAAGGGGCTGATCCGGGACGCGGTCATCGGTGGTCTGGTCATCGCCACGATCGACAACGGCTTGGGCCTGCTCAACCAGGCGGCGTACATCAACTACATCATCACCGGAAGCGTCCTGCTCCTGGCCGCCTCTGTCGACGCCATCTCGCGTCGTCGCCGGTCCGCCACAGGTACCTGACATGGCCGACCGGGGCCGGCGTGGCACCGGCACCAACCAGGAGGCGGTACGGCGCCACAACCTCGCGACGCTGCTCGAACACGTGCATCGGTCGGGTGGGGTCTCGCGCGCGCAGCTCACCGAGCGCATGGGGCTCAACCGATCCACCATCGCCGACCTGGTCCGCGAGCTGGAGGACCTGTCGGCGGTCCGGCAGTCGGCACCCGGGGCGGGGGCAACGCCGCGGATCGGTGCGGGGCGGCCGTCCATCGACGTCAACCCGGACCCGGACTCGGTGTTCGTGATCGCCGCCGAGCTGGGCGTGGACACGATGGATGTCGCCCGGGTGGGGATGGGCGGTCTGCCGCTCGACCGGATGTCGACCACGACCCCGGCCGACCCCGACCCCGATCTCCTGCTGGACTCGCTGATGGAGCTGGTGCGCTCCATGCTGAGGACCGCCGACAAGGGCTCCCACCTGGTCGGGATCGGCATCGCCGTGCCCGGTGTGGTCACCGACAGCGCCGGCTTGGTGCGGTTCGCCCCGAACCTGGGCTGGACCGACGTGGCGCTGAGCTCGATGCTCTCCAGCCGGGTCGGCCACCGGGTGCCGGTGCACCTGGGCAACGACGCCGAGCTCGGGGCGCTCTCCGAGCACACCCGCGGGGCGGGGCGGCACAAGTCCAACCTGATCTTCATCTCCTGCGACGTCGGCGTCGGTGGAGGGGTGATCGTCGGGGGAGTGCCGATGAGGGGGGCCAGCGGGTACGCCGGGGAGATCGGCCACCAGCCCTTCAACCCGCGCGGGCACACCTGCCGCTGCGGGAACGTCGGATGCTGGGAGGTCGAGATCGGCTCCCACGCGGTGGCGGCCGCGGTCGGCTGCCCCCCGGACGAGATCCACCGTCTCGTCGACTTCCTGCAGCCCGGGCGCGGTGTGACCCCGGAGCTGCGTCGCCTCGGCCGCTCGCTCGGGCTCGGCCTCGGCGGCCTGGTCAACGTCTTCAACCCCGAGCTGGTGATCCTCGGCGGCGTGCTCCGGTGGGTCTTCCCGCTGGTGCACGACGACGTCCTCGAAGCGCTCTACGACTGGGCGCTCAAGGCGCCCGCGGAGCAGGCCCAGATCGTGCTGCCCGGGCTGGGCGGCGACTCGGTGATCATCGGTGCGGCGGAGCTGGCGTTCACCGACCTGCTGGAGAACCCGGTCGACTGCCTGCAGCGGGTCGACGGCGCGGTCGCCGCGATCCTGGGCTGACCTTTAGCTCGGGAGCGCGCGGCGGCCCGCGTACACCTCGTCGAGGGCGTCGACGGCCGCACCCACCGAGGCGGCGTGCAGGCCCAGCGTGCTCAACGCCACCGTGCAGCCGCTGCCGGTGAAGCTCTCGGAGAGCGCCTCCTCGACCGCAGGGACCAGCACGTCACCCAGGGGCACGAAGGCCCCGCCCAGGACGACCATCCGCGGGTCCAGCGTGACGGCGAGCTGCACCACTCCACGCCCGAGCGCCCGGCCGATCTCCCTGAGGCCCCGCCGGGCCTCGGGCATGCCGGTGAGGCGTTCGGCGTACGACACCGGATCCTCACCCGGCGCGACGGCGACCCCGGTCGCCTGCTCGAGCGCGCGGAGGCCGGCGACCGCCTCCCAGCAACCTGTGCGTCCGCAGGCGCACCGGTGGCGGTCGTCGCCGACCCGGAGGTGGCCGACCTCACCGGCCAGGCCACGCGAGCCGCGCAGCACGCGTCCGCCGGAGACGATCCCGGCGCCGAGGCCGACGGTCCCGGTGAGGTAGACGAAGTCGTCGACCCCGATCGCCACGCCGTGCATGCTCTCGGCCCGGGCGGCGCAGTTGGCGTCGTTGTCCACCTCCACCGCCAGGGTGCAGTGCAGCTCGGACCGCAACGCGTCCGCGAGCGGGACCTCGGACCAGCCGAGGTTGGGGGCGTCGACCACGATGCCGCGACCGCGGTCGATCAGACCGGGCACCGCGACGGTGAGGCCCAGCAGCTTGATGCCGTCGGCGGCGAGGCGGTCGACCTCGCCGCGCACCAGTGCGAGCACGTCCCCGAGCCGCCGACCTCCCGCCTCGACCGGGCGCTCTTCGAAGGAGAGCTCGCGCCCGGCGAGGTCGACGGCAGTGACGGCCGTGTAGTCGACGTTGATCTCGATGCCGAGACCGGCCAGCGACCGGCCCGCCAGGACCAGCGGAGTGCTGGGACGCCCCCGGCCGCTGGGCTCGGACTCGCCGGCCGTCACGGCCCCGGCCCGTTCGAGCTGGCCGACGATCGTGCCGATCGTCGCCTTTGCCAGCCCCGACCGGCGGGCGAGGTCCGCCCTGCTGAGCGCGCCGGCGTCGCGTAGCAGTCGCATCACCACGGCGGTGTTGCGGCGACGGACCTCGTCGGTGGCGGCCGGGCCGGCATCGACCGGCACGGTCAGGAGCGCACGCCGTAGAGGTGCTCGAGCGCCAGCTGGTCGAGGCGCTCGAAGGCCATCCCCTGGGCGCCGATGGCCTCGATGTCGGGAACCTCGGCGGCCTCGATGTCGCTCCACGACTCGCCCTCGGCCAGGGTCGGCCTGGCCAGGTCGGGCAGCTGGGCGTCGGCGAGGGCGCCCTGCACCTCGGGGTCGGCGCGGAAGGCGAGGGCCTTCTCGCGCAGGATGAGGTAGTTGGTCATGCACGCCTCGGCGGCCACCCAGACACCGTTGTCGTCCTCGGTGCGGGGAGTCTTGAAGTCGAAGTGCACCGGACCGTCGTACCCGCCGGCGAGGAGGGTGTCGACCACCCAGAACGCGCCCCGCACGTTGCCGGCGCCGAAGCGCAGGTCCTGGTCGTACCTCGGCCCGTTCTGGCCGTTGAGGTCGATGTGGAAGAGCTTGCCCTGCCACAGCGCCTGCGCGTAGCCGGCTGCTGCGTTCAGACCGGCCATCTCCTCGTGCCCGATCTCCGGGTTGACCCCGACGAGCTCGGGGCGGTCGAGGGTCGAGATGAACGCCATGGCGTGGCCGACCGTGGGCAGCAGGATGTCGCCGCGAGGCTCGTTGGGCTTGGGCTCGATGGCGAACTTGATGTCGTAGCCACGGTCCGTGACGAACTCGCCCAGCAGGTTGAACGCCTCGCGGTAGCGGTCGAGCGCCACCATCACGTCCTTCGCGGCGCCGGACTCGGCACCCTCGCGACCGCCCCAGGCGACGTAGACCTTCGCGCCGAGCTCAGCGGCGAGGTCGATGTTGCGCATGACCTTCTTGAGCGCGAAGCGGCGTACCTCACGGTTGTTGGAGGTGAAGCCGCCGTCCTTGAAGACCGGATGGGAGAACAGGTTGGTGGTGGCCGTGGTGACCACCAGGCCGGTGTCGGCCAGCGACTTGCGCAGTCCGTCGAGGATGCGGTCGCGCTCGGCGTCGTCCGTGCCGAACGGGACCACGTCGTCGTCGTGGAAGTTGATGCCGTAGGCGCCGATCTCGGCCAGCTTCTCGACGGCGCGCACCGGGTCCATCGGCGCCCGGGTCGGGTCTCCGAAGGGGTCCCGGCCGGGGTACTGGACGGTCCAGAGGCCGAAGGAGAACTTGTCCTCGGGGGTGGGCGTGAGGTCGGTCATGGCGTTGCCTTTCGTGAGGTCCAGCTGGCGGTGAGGTCGCGCAGGAACGAGTAGTCCTGACGGAGGTCGGTGACGGTCTGGCCCGTGGGCAGCTCGGTGGTGCGCACCGGCCAGTCCGGAGGAGTGGTGGCTCCCGAGAGCACCCAGGCGGCCTGGCGGGCAGCGCCGAGGGCGACGTACTCCGCCGGGTCGGGGAGCACCACGGGGATGTCGAACACGAGCGGGGCGAGGGCGAGTACGGCGGCGTTGCGCGCCGCTCCGCCGATGAGCATCAGCCGCTCGGGCCGGCGTCCGGAGACCTCGGTGAGGGCGTCCACGGCGTCCGCCAGGCTGAACAGCAGGCCCTCGATGTGGGCCCGGGCGAGGTCGGCGCGCGTGGTGGCCGTGGTCAGCCCGTGCAGCGTGCCGGCGGCGTCCGGTCGGCTGGGGGTCCGCTCCCCGTCCAGGTAGGGCAGCAGCGTCAGACCGTGGGCACCCGGCACCGACTCGAGGGCCAGCGCGGCCAGTCCCTCGTGGTCGACGCCGAGCAGCCGGGCACCGAGCTCGAGGATGCGCGCGGCATTGATGGTGCAGGCGAGGGGGAGGAACCGGCCGGTCGCGTCGGCGAAGCCGGAGACCTGCCCCGTGCCGTCGGCGATCGGCTCGGAGGTCACCATCGAGGCGACCCCGGACGTGCCGATCGAGACCGCGACGTCGCCGTCCCCGAGCCCTAGCCCGAGCGCCGCTGCCATGTTGTCGCCGGTGCCGGGAGCGACGAGCGCCAGACCGCGCCTGGCGACGGCCTCGGCCGGCTCGGCCACGCGGGGGAGCAGCGCCTCCTGCCCGAGCGCCCGTTCGAGCACCTCGGGCAGCCACACGTCGTCGCGCGTGGAGAAGTAGCCGGTGCCCGAGGCGTCACCACGGTCGGTCGTGGGCTCGGCGGCCCGCCCGCCGAGGTGCCAGGTGAGGTAGTCGTGGGGAAGGAGCACCCGGTGCACCCGCTTCGCGGCCTCCGGCTCGTGGTCGCGGATCCAGCGCAGCTTGGTGATGGTGTACGAGCCGCTCAGCGCACTGCCGGTGAGGTCGGCCCACGCCTGCGCACCGCCGAGCTCCTCGGTGAGGTCCTCCGCCGAGCCGGAGCTGCGCAGGTCGTTCCACAGCAGGGCGTCACGGACCGGCTCGCCGGCCTCGTCGAGCACCACCGCGCCGTGCTGCTGGCCGCCGACCGCGATCGCATCGGCCCGACCGAGGAGTGGTCCCGCGGCCTCTTCGAGGGCCGCGATCCAGGCGCGCGGGTCGACCGACGTGCCCGGTGGATGCGCGGCGGTGCGGATCTCGACGAGGGTGCCGTCGTGCGCGTCGACGAGGACTGCCTTGGTCGACTGGGTGGAGGAGTCGATGCCGAGGACGAGGGGTGAGTCGGCCATGGGCCCAATTTATACGACACTTGAACTAAGTCAAGGTCTGGCGGGCACCTCGGCGTACGTCGTGCTGCGCTGGACGACCGGCCGGCCTATTCCGGCGCCGATCTCGACGAGCTCCTCGACGGTCTTCGCGGAGCCGTGCTCGGAGCCGGCCATGCGGGAGATGGTCTCCTCCATCAGGGTCCCGCCCAGGTCGTTGGCGCCGGCCCGGAGCATCGCGCGAGTGCCCTCGACGCCGAGCTTGACCCAGCTGGTCTGGATGTTGTCGATGCGCCCGTGCAGCATGATCCGCGCCATGGCGTGGACCGCGAGGTTGTCGCGCCGCGTGGGGCCGGGACGGGCGACGCCGGCCAGGTAGATCGGCGAGGAGTTGTGCACGAACGGAAGCGGGACGAACTCGGTGAAGCCGCCGGTCTCGTCCTGGATCCGGGAGAGCACGCGCAGGTGCTGCACCCAGTGGCGCGGGTTGTCGACGTGGCCGTACATCATCGTCGAGCTCGAGCGGATTCCGACGCGGTGTGCGGTGCTCACCACGTCGATCCACGTGCTGGTCGGCAGCTTGCCCTTGGTGAGCACCCAGCGGACCTCGTCGTCGAGGATCTCCGCCGCGGTGCCGGGGATGGTGTCGAGGCCCGACTCGCGCGCCTTGGTCAGGAAGTCCACGAAGGACAGGCCGGTGCGGGAGGAGCCGTTGACGATCTCCATGGGGGAGAAGGCGTGCACGTGCATCTGCGGCACCCGCTGCTTCACGGCCGCGGCCAGGTCGAAGTACGCCGTTCCCGGGAGCTCGGGGTCGATCCCGCCCTGCATGCAGACCTCGGTGGCGCCGAGTCCCCAGGCCTCCTCGGCCCGGTCGGCGACCTGGGTCAGCGAGAGCGAGTAGGCGTCGGCGTCGGTGCGTCGCTGGGCGAACGCGCAGAAGCGGCAGCCCACGTAGCAGACGTTGGTGAAGTTGATGTTGCGGTTGACGACGTAGGTGACCTCGTCGCCCACGGTCTCGCGGCGCAGGTCGTCGGCCAGCCGGCACACCTGCTCGAGCAGATCGCCCTCGGCGGTCATCAGGGTGAGGGCGTGCTCGTCGCTCAGGTTGCCGGGGTCCGACTCCGCGGCCCTCAGCGCAGCCAACCCGGTCGACGAGGAGCGAGCGCCTGCGAGCGTCTCGAAACCAGCTGCTGCAGCGGTTTCGAGCCGGCCCCGCTCTTCGGCCTCGCCGACCACGGTCTTGAGGGAGTCCCAGTCGCCGTAGACGGAGTCGAAGTCGGAGCGGCGGTCGTCGGTGCGGCCCTCGGTGTCGACCGCGGTGTGGAGATCGGTCCGTCCGGTGCCGGAGCCTGCGACTGCGAAGCCTGCGTCGGGCTCCTGCCAGGGAAGGCCGACGGGCCTCACGCCCTCACGCAGCAGTCCGTCGTCACTCGCGAGTGCTGCGACGTGGGCGGAGACGCGGGGGTCGATCCACGGCTCGCCGGCCAGGACGTACTCCGGGTGCGCGGTCAGCCGCCCGCGCAGGATGAAGCCGGCCGCCTCGGTGACCGAGCGCAGCCGGCCGAGGGAGGGCCACGGACGTTCGGGGTTGACGTGGTCCGGGGTCAGCGGGGAGACGCCACCCCAGTCGTCGATCCCGGCACCGAGCAGCGCCCGGCACTCCTCGAGATCGACCAGGTTGGGCGGGGCCTGCAGGCGGATCTTGGGACCGAGCACGATCCGCGAGACGGCGATCGCGGCGACGTACTCCTCCAGGCCGAGGTCGTCGGTGTGCCGCATCGCCGTGTCGGGCTTCGCCCGGAAGTTCTGGATGATGACTTCCTGGACGTTGCCGTACTGGCGGGCGACCCGGCGCAGCTCGAAGATCGACTCGGCGCGCTCGGTGAGGTTCTCGCCGATGCCGATGAGCAGCCCGGTGGTGAACGGGACGGAGAGCCGGCCGGCGTCCTCCAGCACCCGGAGGCGTACGGCGGGGTCCTTGTCGGGGGAGCCGTGGTGGGCCTCGCCCCTCTCCTCGAAGAGGCGGCGCGAGGTGGTCTCGAGCATCATCCCCATCGACGGCGAGACCGGCTTGAGCCGGTTCATCTCCTCCCATGACAGGACGCCGGGGTTCAGGTGCGGCAGCAGGCCGGTCTCCTCGAGCACCCGGATCGCCATGGCGCGGACATAGGCCAGCGTGGAGTCGTAGCCCTGCTCGTCGAGCCAGCCTCGCGCCTCGGGCCAGCGGTCCTCGGGTCGGTCACCGAGCGTGAACAGCGCCTCCGCGCATCCCAGCTCCGCACCTTGGCGGGCGATGTCGAGGATCTCGTCGGGGGAGAGGTACGGCGCCTCGCCGGCGCGCTCGAGGTGACCGGGTGTGGTGACGAACGTGCAGTAGTGGCACCGGTCGCGGCACAGCCGGGTCACCGGGATGAACACCTTGGGCGAGTAGGTCACAGTCCCGGGGCGGCCGGCCGCGTGCAGCCCGG
>NZ_JAOPXP010000109.1 GCF_025965085.1 Marmoricola sp. | reverse complement strand
GGGGTCGCCGGGATCTCCGCCGTCGCGATGGTGCAGCAGGCCCCCGGCCACCCGGCGGCCACCGTGCGGCCCCCCGCTTCGTCCCGCACGGTCCAAGGAGGCTCACCCTCCGTGCAGCCGAGCCCGCACCGGTGGACCATCACCGGCACGGGCCACCCGGCCCACGCGCGCTCCGGCCGGGCGCACATCGCCCCGGGCGGCAACCCTCCGAGCGTCCTCCTCCCGACGCTGCCCTCGGCGACCGCGACGACGAGCAGGTCGCGCACGCCGACCAGCGTCCAGGAACCCACCCCGGGGACCGGTCAGGCCCCGGGCGGCCAGACCACCGGCCCAGGCAACGGCGGCACCACCCAGCCCGGCACCGGCACTGCCACGCCGACGCCGACGCCGACGCCCGATCCCACCCCGACACCGGACCCCACCCCGACTCCCACACCGACCCCCACACCGACCCCGACCCCCACACCCACACCCACACCGGACCCCACCCCCACTCCGGACCCCACTCCCTCGCCCTCCACGCAGGCCGACGTGAGTGTCGGGTCCTGGCTCGGACCCGGGGGGCAGGGCCGGGTCGACCTCCTCGTCCAGGTCTCCGGGGTCCCCTCCGGCCAGCAGGTCCAGCTCAGCGTCTCCGGGGGCGCGGACCTGCGGGCACAGAGAGGCAGCTGTCAACCGTCAGGGGGCGGCTTCGCCTGCACCGCCACTCCCGACCACCGGTTCTTCACCTTCGACGTCGACTCCCAGTCAGCCTCCGTGGTCACGTTCACGATCACTCCTCCGAGCGGGTGGACGGACCCTGACCTCGGCAACAACTCCTCGACCGTCCAGGTCCCGGGTGCAGGGGACGGCGGCCAGGGTGGCCAGGGTGGCCCGGGCGGCCACCACGGCAGGGGCCGGCCACACGGGGCGGGAGTCCTTCCCGCCAGGCCGTGACCACGAGCCCGGGCGCCGTCCGAGCCGGGGACTGCTGTCTGGTTGAGCGCTCCCGGATCGGGTATGGATAGACCCATGACAGCCACCCGACTGATCGCCCGCCCCCTTCTCGCGTCGACCTTCGTGTTCGGCGGGGTCAACGCCCTGAGGAACGCCCCTGCGCTGGCCGCCAAGGCCAAGCCGGTGGCCGACCGCCTGCGGCCGATGCTCCAGAAGACCGTGCCCCAGGTGAAGATCCCGGAGGACACCGTGACGCTGGTCCGCATCAATGCGGTCGCGCAGATCCTGGCGGCGGGAACCCTGGCGCGGGGCCGTGCTCCTCGCCTGTCCAGCACCGTGCTGGCCGCATCCCTGCTGCCGACGACCGTGGCCGGTCACCAGTTCTGGAACGAGTCCGATCCCAGCGTCAGGACGAACCAGCAGATCCACTTCTTCAAGAACCTCTCGATGCTCGGCGGACTGCTCCTGGCCGCGGTCGACACCGAGGGTCAGCCGGGAGTCGCGTGGCGGGCCAAGCACGGCGCGACGGCTGCGCGCCGGCAGGCCAGGCACCTCGCCCGTCAGGCCAAGCTCGAGGCCAGGCTCGCTGCGAAGTCGATCGGCTAATAGCCTCTGTGCGTGATCGCACGCACTGAACAGCTCTGGCCCGCGCCCGTGGCGAGGGGGGCTGTCGACGCACGTGTGCAGCTGCCCGGGTCCAAGTCGCTCACCAACCGTGCGCTGGTGCTGGCAGCGCTCTCGGACGGGCCGTCCGTCGTACGCCGTGCCCTGCGGTCGCGTGACACCGAGCTGATGGCGGCTGCGCTCTCCACGCTCGGCTCGACGGTGGTCACCACCGACGACGACTGGCTGGTCTTCCCCGGTCGGCTGCGCGGCGGGTCCATCGACTGCGGGCTGGCGGGCACGGTGATGAGATTCGTCCCGCCGGTCGCCGCCCTCGCCCAGGGACAGGTCACCTTCGACGGGGATCCGCATGCCCGGACGCGCCCGATGTCCGGGGTGCTGGACGCCCTCCGGGACCTCGGGGTGGCCATCGACGACGAGGACCGCGGCACGCTGCCGTTCACGGTCTCCGGTCGTGGACGGGTGCGCGGTGGTGAGGTCACCATCGATGCCTCGGCCTCGAGCCAGTTCGTCTCGGCCCTGCTGCTGGCCGGCGCGGCGTACGACCGGGGCGTGACGGTGCGGCACCAGGGCCCACCCGTCCCGTCGCTGCCGCACATCGAGATGACCGTGGCCTGCCTGCGCGAGCACGACGTCGACGTCACGGTCGGCACCGACACCTGGGCAGTCGCCCCCGGGCGCATCGTGGCCACCGACGTCACGATCGAGCCCGACCTGTCGAACGCCGCTCCCTTCCTGATGCTTGCGCTGACGAGCGGTGGCCGGGTGCAGGTCCCGGGGTGGCCGGCCTCGACGACCCAGGCGGGCGACGCCCTGCGCGACCTGCTCGGGCACATGGGTGCCGAGGTCGTGCTCGACGACGACGGCCTGACCGTCACCGGTGGCGAGACGATCCTGGGCATCGACGCCGACCTCCACGACGTCGGCGAGCTCGCTCCGGCCGTCGCGGCGCTCTGCGCCCTCGCCTCCACGCCCTCACGCCTGCGCGGGATCGCGCACATCCGCGGGCACGAGACCGACCGGCTGGCGGCTCTGTCCACCGAACTGCGGGGCCTCGGCGCCTCGGTCGCCGAGCGCGATGACGGCCTCTCCTTCGAGCCCGCCTTGCTGCACGGGGGAACCTTCCACACCTACGCCGACCACCGGATGGCGCACGCCGCCGTGGTCGTCGGCTCCGCGGTCGAGGGCGTGCTCGTCGAGGACGTCGACACCACCGCCAAGACGTTTCCGGGCTTCGCCGGCGTGTGGGCAGGACTGCTGGGATGAGTACCCCGACAGCACGATCGCCTCGATCCCGTGGCACCGGGGACCGCGCTTGACCACCGGCCGCTACGGCGAGCACGACCCCGAGAGCTTCGAGCGTCCGCGTCGCCACACCCGACCGCGGACCAAGGATCGGCCGGCCTACGAGGACGCGGTGCCCGCCGTGGTCGTCACCGTCGACCGGGGCCGCTACACCTGTCGCCTGGGCGAGACCGAGCCGATCGTGACGGCCATGAAGTCCCGTTCGCTCGGCCGCAAGGGCGTGATCACCGGTGACCGGGTGCGCCTCGTCGGCGACACCTCCGGCGCCGACGGGTCGCTGGCCCGGATCGTCACCGTGGACGAGCGCACGACCGTGCTCCGGCGTACGGCCGACGACGACGACCCGGTCGAGCGCGTGATCGTCGCCAACGCCGACCAGCTCGTCATCGTCACCGCGCTGGCCGACCCCGAGCCTCGCCAGGGACTCATCGACCGGGCCCTGGTCGCGGCGTACGACGCCGGCATGGATCCCCTGCTCTGCCTGACCAAGGCCGACCTGGCCGACCCGGAGCCGATGCTGTCCAGCTACCGGCCGCTGGGGGTGCCGTACGTCGTGACGCAGCGCGGCGCCGACCTCAGCGAGATCGTCGAGCGGCTCGCCGGACGCACGAGCGTGCTGCTCGGACACAGCGGCGTGGGCAAGTCGACGCTGGTCAACGCGCTGGTGCCTGACGCCTTCCGCGAGGTGGGCGTGGTCAACGCCGTGACCGGCCGCGGCCGGCACACCTCGGTGAGTGCGCTGATGCTGGCGTTGCCGGGCGGTGGCTGGATCGTCGACACACCCGGTATCCGGTCCTTCGGGCTTGCCCACGTCGACCCCGACCAGCTGATCGAGGCGTTCCCGGACCTGCACGAGCTGACGGCCTCCTGCCCACGCGGCTGCACGCACGGGGAGAACGAGCCCGAGTGCGGGCTCAGCGAGGCCACCGGCCAGCAGGCCGAACGGGTGCGCTCCTTCCGCAGGCTCCTCGCCAGCCGGGAGGCGGGCGACCGCTACTGACGCGGCTCAGCCCTGCCGCCACACCGCCTTGGCTCCGGCGTCGCCGGTGAGCACGACCAGCACGAGCACTGCGACCGCGGCAAGCGGAAGCAGCACCATCAGGGGCTTCTCCAGCACCGCGACCCTCGCCACGCGGTCCGTCCCGCCCGCGAGCCCCGTCACGTGGGGCAGCACCCAGAACGCCACGACGACGACGGCGGCGAAGATCCACAGGGCGACCATCAGCCGGCTGCCCCACTCCGCGTGGTGCGTGACCAGTGGCGAGTGGAGGCCGCGGTCCTTCTCGAGGGCGCTGCCGGTGAGCGTGGCGACGTAGGAGGAGGCGGTGGCGCCCAGGGTGAGGACGACGGCCGGCCAGCGAGCCAGCCAGCGCCACCGGGGCGCCGTCATGACGATCGCGGCCAGGGCGGCCAGCGGTGTGAACACGACCACGGCGTGCACGACCAGAGGATGGAGCGGGACACCGTTGATCTCCATGGCCGAAAGGCTAGCCCGGCAACGGCCTCGACGGGGCTTACCCTGTGCCCATGCCGTCCGACTACACCGACGACCTCCGGCTTGCCCACGTGCTGGCCGACGACGCCGATGCCCTCTCCGAAGCGAGGTTCAAGGCGCTCGACCTGCACGTCATGACCAAGCCCGACCTGACGCCGGTGACCGATGCCGACCAGTCGGTCGAGGAGGGCATCCGGCGGACGCTGTCGAGGGCGCGGTCCCGCGACGCCGTCCTCGGCGAGGAGACCGGCTCCACCGGGCACAGCCAGCGCCGGTGGGTGGTGGACCCGATCGACGGCACCAAGAACTTCGTGCGCGGCGTACCCGTCTGGGCGACCCTGATCGCGCTGATGGTCGACGACGAGGTCGTGCTCGGCGTCGTGTCCGCGCCCATGCTGAACAGGCGCTGGTGGGCGATGAAGGGCGGCGGGGCCTGGACGGGCCGGTCGCTGCTGCGCGCCACCGCGTGCCAGGTCTCTGACGTCTCCCGCGTCGAGGACGCGTCGTTGTCCTACTCCTCACTCTCCGGGTGGGACGAGCGCGGCCGGCTCGACGACTTCCTGTCCCTGTCGCGACGCTGCTGGCGCACCCGGGCGTACGGCGACTTCTGGTCCTACATGATGGTCGCGGAGGGCGCTGTGGACATCGCCACCGAACCGCAGCTCGAGCTCTACGACATGGCCGCCCTCGACATCATCGTCCGGGAGGCCGGCGGCTACTTCACCTCGCTCGACGGCGAGCCCGGCCCCACCGGCGGCAGCGCGCTCGCCACCAACGGCAAGCTCCACGACCAGGCGCTGGCCTTCCTCGGCTCGCTCCCGCACGAGGGCGACCCCCACCCGGGCGGGACGGTGCACGACCTGAGCTCGCGCCGCGGCGAACCCGCGGCTGACCGGGAGTCGTAGGTCTGCCTCACCCCTGTCCACGAGCGCGCGGGCGCACTAGATTGCGAGAAACCGACATTGCCGTCCACGTGCACCGAAGGACTCGACCATGAAGATCAACGACGTGATCCGCGGCAAGTCGAGCCGCGAGGTCATCACGATCCCCCCGGACGCCTCGGTGCGTGAGCTGCTCGCGCTCCTCGCGGAGCACAACATCGGTGCGGTGATCGTCAGTGGTGAGGGCACGGCCGTCGACGGCATCGTCAGCGAGCGCGACGTCGTACGCAAGCTCAACGGCGATGACTCCGTCCTCGACGCCCCCGTGCGGCAGATCATGACCACGCGCGTGCAGACCTGCGAGCCGGGACACGACGTGGACGACCTGATGGCCCAGATGACCCAGCACCGGATTCGGCACGTGCCGGTCATCGAGAACGGCAACCTGGTCGGGGTGGTCAGCATCGGGGACGTCGTCAAGAGTCGGATCGACCAGCTGACCTTCGAGCGCGACCAGCTCGACAACTACGTCCACCAGACCTGAGCGCCCGACTCACGTTGCCGACCACCCCTGGCCGCGCTCCTCGTCGTGAACGAGATCAGCCGTGAGCAACGACGCCAGTGACCAGGCGCCGCCCCTGGTCGGGGGGCGCGACGTCATCGCGCTCCGCGAAGCGGCGAAGGCGTGGTTCGCGATCTCGCTGCAGACCTTCGGAGGCCCTGCCGGCCAGATCGCGGTCATGCAGCGGACGCTCGTCGACGACAAGCGGTGGATCGGCCAGCAGCGGTTCCTGTTCGCGCTGTCCTACTGCACCCTGCTGCCCGGGCCGGAGGCACAACAGCTCGCCACCTACATCGGCTGGCTGCTCAACGGTGTGAAGGGCGCCCTCGTCGCGGGCATCCTGTTCATCCTGCCCGGCGTCGTCGCGCTGCTCGTCCTGTCCGGCCTCTATGTGGCCTACGGCGACACGACGCTGGTCGAGTCGCTGTTCCTCGGCCTGGCTCCGGCCGTCGTCGCCATCGTGCTGCACGCCGTCATCCGCGTGAGCCGCAAGGGCCTGAGCCACCCAGCACTCGTCGGTCTCGCCGGCGCCTCCTTCCTCGCCCTGACGTTCTTCGCCGTCCCCTTCCCGGTCGTCGTGGCTGCAGCCGCACTCATCGGCTGGATCCTCGGACGCGCCATCCCGGCGCTGGGCGCGCGGCAGGCAGTCATCGCCGAGGGCGGACCGCCACCCCTGGTCAGCGACGACACGCTCCACACCGAACGGCCCTCGGGACGGCGCGCCGCCATCATCCTGGGCGCCGGGCTCGCCCTGTGGGTCCTGCCGGTGGCCGCAGCCGCGCTCATCTTCGGGCCCAGCAGCATCTACGTCGACCAGGGCCTGTTCTTCTCCGGGGCGGCCGTCGTCACGTTCGGCGGCGCGTACGCCGTCCTCGCCTACGTCGCCCACCAGGCCGTCAACGTCTACGGCTGGCTCTCCCCCGGCGAGATGGTGCGCGGCCTGGCGCTGGCCGAGAGCACCCCCGGCCCGTTGATCATGGTCGTCCAGTTCGTCGCCTTCATCGGCGCCTACCGCGACCCCGGCTCGCTCAACCCCTGGGTCGCCGCGGTCATGGCGGCACTGCTCACCACGTGGGTCACCTTCGTGCCGTGCTTCCTCTTCATCCTGCTCGGCGCGCCGTACGTCGAGCGGCTCAGGGGCAACCGGGGACTCTCCACGGCACTGACGGGCATCACCGCAGCCGTCGTCGGCGTCATCGCGAGCCTCGCGACGTACTTCGCCCTCCACACGCTGTTCGACCAGACCACCCGGATCACGAGCGGGCCGCTCGCCTTCGACATCCCCGACCTCGGCTCGATCCAGCCGGCGGCCCTCGCCATCACCGCGCTGGGCTGCTTCGTCGTCTTCGCTCGCGACTGGAGCGTCCTGCGGACCATGGGCGTGTGTGCCCTGGCCGGCATCGTCGTCGGGCTGGCGCGCGCGGCGATGTGAGGCGGTGTGAGGCGTGCACCTACTGGCCGGCGTCGACCCACAGGCAGAACGGGTGGCCCGCCGGGTCGAGGCAGACGCGCACGTCGTCCTGCGGCTGGTGGTCGGCGAGACGGGCGCCCACCTCGAGCGCGTGCGCCACGGCACCGGGAAGGTCGTCGACCTGGACCTCGAGGTGCAGCTGCGCCGGCGGCTTGCCGGGCTCGCTCGGCCACACCGGGGGCTGGTAGTGCTGGTCGAGCTCGAAGGCGAGCGGCAGCGAGCCGCCCCCGGAGATGACCACCCAGGTCGGCTCCTCCGTGGTGATCTCCATCCCGAGGAGCGCGGCGTAGAAGCGTGCGAGCGCCGGAGGGTCGGGGCAGCTGAGGTTGACCGTGGAGACCCGTATCCCGTGAGCCATGCCATGGGAGTCAACCACCTCCGCAGCGGCTGCGACAGGCATGGCAAGGTAGGTCCCATGAGTGCAGACAAGCCCGAGATCGACTTTCCCGAAGGCCCGCCTCCCACCGAGCTGGAGGTCACCGAGCTCGCCGAGGGTGACGGCGTCGAGGCCACCGCCGGCAGCACCGTGTCGGTGCACTACGTGGGCGTGGCCCACTCCACCGGTGAGGAGTTCGACGCCTCCTACAACCGGGGAGCGCCCCTCGACTTCCGTCTCGGCGTCGGCCAGGTCATCTCCGGCTGGGACCAGGGCGTCCAGGGCATGAAGGTCGGCGGCCGCCGACGTCTCGTCATCCCGCCCCACCTCGGGTACGGCGACCGGGGCGCCGGCGGCGTGATCAAGCCCGGCGAGACGCTGATCTTCGTGGTGGACCTGCTCGCCGTTCGCTGAGAGGCGGCCGGCGCGTGTCCTAGATCGAGGCGACGCGGGACATCGTCGCGCCGAGGCAGACGACGTCCCCGGGCACGAGCTGGCGGCCACGGCGGGTCTCGACCTCACCGTTGACCGTCACCAGCCCCTTGATCATCAGCTCCTTGGCGTCGGAGCCGGAGTCGATCAGGTTGGCCAGCTTCAGGAACTGACCGAGCTTGATCGAGCCGTCCCGGATGGGTACGTCGTCCACGTGATCTGCCATCAGGCACAGTCTCCCATCCAGGCCGCGGCCTTGCAGCCCAGGATCACAGGACCAGTGACACTGCGTGGATGACCACGCCCACCAGGCCGCCGACGACCGTCCCGTTGATGCGGATGAACTGGAGGTCCCGACCGACGTGCAGCTCGATCTTGTCGGAGGCCTCCTTGCCGTCCCAGCGCTCGATGGTCTGGGTGATCACGGCGGTGAGCTCGTCGCCGTAGCGTCCGACCGCCCAGACCACGAGGTCGCCGACCCAGGTGTCCAGCTTGGTCCGCAGGGCGTCGTCGCGACCCACCCGCTCACCGAACGCCGCCAGCTCCCCCGCCGCACGCTCCCGCAGCGGACCCTCCTCGTCCTCGAGGGCCTCGAGCAGCCCCTTGCGGAAGGCGCTCCACAGCGACATGCCGGTGACCACCATCTGCGGCTGCTCGAGCACCCGCAGTTTCAGCTTCTCCGCACGCTCCTGCGTGGCGGCGTCGTGGAGCAGGTCGTCGGCGAGCTGGCGCAGCAGGCTGTCCAGCGCCTGCCGCGCGTGATGCTCCGGGTCGCGCCGGATGTCGGCCAGCCAGCGTATGGCCTCGAGGTGCAGCCGCGTCGTGACGACCTCGTTGAGGCGGTCCGGCGCCCACCAGGGCGCCCGCTCGCCGATCACGTCGGAGAACGTCTCCTGGTTGTGCACCAGCCAGCGGTGCGCCTCCTCCAGGGCCAGGTCGACCAGGCCGTGGTGAGCGTTGTCGGTG
This sequence comes from Marmoricola sp., assembly GCF_025965085.1. GTDB lineage: Bacteria > Actinomycetota > Actinomycetes > Propionibacteriales > Nocardioidaceae > Marmoricola. The sequence continues at coordinate 8,558 of NZ_JAOPXP010000109.1, read as the reverse complement.
AGGATCTCCTGCAACAGCGCCCCGGCGACCGGGGAGATCGGCTCGGCCATGAACCGCGGGATCAGCACCTCCTCCACGACGGAGGCGACGTCCTTGTCGCGCATCTTGCGCAGCCCCAGTGCGGCCACGGTCGCCGCCTCGGCCACCACGCGTCGCGCGTTCTCGGGGTCGGTCAACCACGCCCCGACCCGGCGCGAGACGTCCGCCGCCGCCAGCCGCTCACCGATGACCGACTCGTTGAGGAAGTTCTCGGAGAAGAACTCCTCCAGGCTCCTGCCGAACTCGTCCTTCTTTCGCGGCACCAACGCGGTGTGCGGGATCGGCAGTCCGAGCGGGTGCCGGAACAGTGCGGTCACGGCGAACCAGTCGGCGATCGCGCCCACCATGCTCGCCTCGGCACCCGCGTTCACGAAGCCCCAGAAGCCGTCCTCGTTGCGCGTGACGAGGTACACGACGGCGGCGAGCAGCAGCAGGCCTCCGGCGACTGCCTGCATCCGGCGCAGCCGGGTACGTCGAAGCCCGTCGGCCTCGCTGTCGGGCGTCACGAACGAAGTTGTCATGGCTCCAGAAATCTACCCATACCCCGGATATTCACGTGTCCGGCCGTAGACTTCGCGGGTGTATCGCACCTTTCGCGGCGCTCTTGTGGCCCTGCTGGCCCTCCTGATCACTGTCTCGGCCCCCCTGCACGCCGACGCCGCCCAGGGGGCCCGCGTCCCACCGCCTGACCCCAGCAAGGGCGATTTTACGCGTGGGGAGGCGCTCGGCCTGCTGGCGAGGGCCAAGCACCAGCTGCGCGCCGGCACGAACCGCGTCGATGCCCGCGGCTCGGTGGCCCGCAGCGCCCGGACGGACGTCACGATGACGTTGCGTGACCTGTTCCGCGCGCGGTCCGCGCTCAGTGGCAGCGACCGCCATGACGCGGACGTCGTGCTCTCCCGGGCCCGGGTCCTCGTCAACGGCGCCGATGACCCTGTCACCGTCTCGACGCCGCGGACGCAGTGCTCGACGAACTTCTGCGTCCACTACCGCCCCCCGACTCCGGGTGACACCGAGGCCACGACCCCTGCCCAGGTGCAGACGACGCTGGACACGCTCGAGCAGGTGCGGTCCTACGAGATCGGAGCGATGGGCTACCGCCAGCCGGTCCCGGACACCCCGGACGTGGCCACCGACGACAACCCGGACGCCAGGTTCGACGTGTTCCTCGGGGACATCGCTCACGAGGGCATGTACGGCTACTGCGCCCCGGACGGTGACCAGCCCGAGACCCACGGGCACGTGGCCGCCTACTGCGTCCTGGACAACGACTACGCCAGACGGCAGTACGGCGCCGCCCCGATCAGCTCGCTGCGGGCCACCGCGGCCCACGAGTTCTTCCACGCGATCCAGTTCGCCTACGACGTGAACGACGACATGTGGTTCATGGAAGGCACTGCTGTATGGATGGAGGACGAGGTCTACGACGCCATCAACGACAACTACCAGTACCTCGCGTACAGCGCGCTGCGCTACCCGCGCTCTCCCGTCGACTACAGCCGGAAGTACAGCCCCTACGGCTCGTTCCTCTTCTTCAAGTACGCCGCCGAGCGGCTGGGCAGCACCGTCGTACGCCAGTTCTGGGAGAACGCCGACGGCACCCGCGACCGCTACTCCCTCCAGGCCATCCGGGCCGTCCTGGCGGCCCGCAGCACCAGCTGGCCGGCGTTCTTCGCCACCTTCGGCAGCTGGAACACGCTGCCCCACCGCACCTACAGCGAGGGCGCCTCCTACCCGCAACCCGTGTTCACGTCGAGCAGGACCCTCGGCAAGCGTGCCAGGTCCACCGGATGGCGCAGCGTCAACCTGATGCACCTGACGAACTCGTCGATCCGCGTCGTACCGAGTCCCGCTCTGAGCCCGCGCAAGAAGCTGCTGGTGGAGGTCGACGCGCCGGACCCTGCACGCGGATCGACTGCACTGATCCAGCGGCGCTACCTCAACGGGGCCGTGACCCACTCGTTGTTGCCGCTCGACGCCCGCGGCAAGGCCCGCCTGTCGATGCCCTTCAACCGCAGGCAGCTCGCCTCCGTCGTCATCGTCGTGAGCAACACCAGCACGGCCATGCGCAACTGCGGTGCCATCCGCGACAAGGACGGCGCGCCGGTGTACTCCTGCTACGGGCGCGGCTACTACGACGTCAGGCAGACCTTCTCGGTGCGAGCCACCGTGCGCTGACAGGGTTGGGAACAATGTCCCATCCGTGAGGCTTGTCGCTACGAACCGTTCTTGAGCGACCCATCTGAGGAGATCCACGTGCCGACACTGAGCGACTTCACCGCCACCACCATCACCGGTGAGGAACAACCCCTCGACGCCTATGCCGGGAAGGTCGCGCTGGTCGTGAACACCGCGTCCAAGTGCGGTTTCACCCCGCAGTTCGAGGGCCTCGAGAAGCTGCACGCGCAGTACGCCGACCAGGGACTCGTCGTCCTGGGCTTCCCCTGCAACCAGTTCGGCAGCCAGGACCCGGGCGAGAACGAGGAGATCCAGGCCTTCTGCCAGAAGAAGTACGGCGTCACGTTCCCGATGTTCGAGAAGGTCGACGTCAACGGCGACGACGCGCACCCGCTGTACAAGTGGCTCCGCGCGGAGAGGAGCGGACTGCTCGGCGAGAAGATCAAGTGGAACTTCACCAAGTTCCTGATTGGTCGCGACGGCACCGTCCTCAAGCGCTACGGCTCGACCACGAAGCCCGAGAAGATCGCCGCCGACATCGAGAAGGCCCTCGCTTCCTGATCTGGCCTGGCGCGCCTCGCCTGCGGCTGCCCGCTCCCTCCCCCGCACCACCCCCCGGTTTGTACTGCGCGGTAACGTGACCCGAACGTCCACCCGGCCCACCAGGAGCAGAGATGCAGCTTGCCCTGACCGAGGAGGAGGCCGCTTTCCGCGAGGAGATGCGCACCTTCTTCACCACGGAGATCCCGCAGGAGATCCGCGACACGATCGCCTCCGGGCGCCACGTGGGCAAGGACGGGATCATCGAGACCCAGCGCATCCTCAACGAGGCCGGCCTCGCCGTACCCAACTGGCCCGTCGAGTGGGGCGGCCAGGACTGGAGCCCGCTGCAGCGCCACATCTGGCACGAGGAGATGCAGCTGGCCTGCGTCCCGCCGCCGCTGGCGTTCAACGCCAACATGGTCGGCCCGGTGATCGCGAACTTCGGTTCGGATGAGCAGAAGAAGAAGTTCCTGCCGGCGACCGCCAACCTCGACATCTGGTGGTGCCAGGGCTTCTCCGAGCCGGACGCCGGTTCGGACCTCGCGTCGCTGAAGACCAGGGCGGTCCGTGACGGCGACGACTGGGTGATCAACGGACAGAAGACCTGGACGACGCTGGGACAGTTCGCCGACTGGATCTTCGTGCTCTGCCGCACCGACCCCGAGGCCGAGCGCAAGCAGAAGGGCATCTCCTTCATCCTGTGCCCGATGGACGCCGAGGGCGTGACCCTGCGTCCGATCCAGCTCATCGACGGGGGCCACGAGGTCAACGAGGTCTTCTTCGAGGACGTGCGCGTGCCGGCGGAGAACCTCGTCGGCGAGGAGAACGCCGGCTGGAGCTATGCGAAGTTCCTGCTCGGCAACGAGCGCGTCGGCGTCGCCCCCGTGGGGGCGACCAAGCGCGTGCTCGCCAGCGCGAAGGACATCGCCGAGAGGACCGGCCAGATCGAGGACCCGCTCGTCGCCTCGCAGATCATCGAGCTGGAGAACGAGCTGCTGGCCCTGGAGCTCACCGCGCTCCGCGTCGTCGCCAACTCCGACGACGGCAAGCCGCACCCCGCGTCGTCGGTCCTCAAGCTCAAGGGCACCGAGCTCCAGCAGGCCGTCTCCGAGCTGATGATGGATCTCGGCGGCACCCTCTCGCTGGCCTCCGGCGCGGCGGAGGGCTCCGACGTGCCCACGTGGGCCCGGGTCTCCGTGCCGACCTACCTCAACCTCCGCAAGGCGTCGATCTACGGCGGGTCCAACGAGATCCAGCGCCAGATCATCGCCGGCACGATCCTCGGTCTCTAGGAGCTGACATGGACTTCACACTCGATGGTGAGCAGACCGCCCTGCGGGACGCCGTGCGCGGGCTGCTGAAGGGGTACGACGACTCCGAGCACCGCCGCGAGGTCGCCGGCCAGGACCCCGGCTTCGACGAGAAGCTGTGGGGCCGGCTCGCCGAGATGGGCGTGCTGGGCCTGCCGTTCGGCGAGGACGACGGTGGCATGGGCGCCGGACCCGCGGAGGTGTCGGTGGTCGCCGAGGAGTTCGGACGGGTGATCGCGCCCGAGCCGTTCGTCGAGGCGGTCGTGCTCGCCGGCGGACTGGTCGCCGCCCACGGCAACGACGAGCAGAAGAAGGAGATCCTGGGCGGCCTCTCCTCCGGCGAGCTCGTTCCCGCGTTCGCCTGGTCCGACCCGACCGGCGGCGAGGGCGGTGTCACCGTCGACGGCGACACCCTGACCGGCGTCAAGGAGCCGGTGTTCAACGGCGGCCGCGCCGACGTGCTCGTCGTCTTCGCGGCGGGTCGGCTGTTCCTCGTGAAGGGCGAGGACACCCAGCGGACGTCGTACCAGACCTTCGACGGTGGCCGCGCCGCCCGCGTCGCCTTCGACCAGTCCCCCGCCGTCCCGCTGGGCGACGGGGGCGACGCGACCGAGACCACCAAGGACGTGATCGCGGCAGCGACCGTCGCCTACTGCCACGAGGCGCTGGGCGCGATGGACTCGGCGCTGAAGAAGACGACCGACTACCTCACGACCCGCAAGCAGTTCGGCGTGACGCTCAACCGCTTCCAGGCGCTGACGTTCCGGGCTGCGGACATGTACACGTCGCTGGAGCTGACCCGCAGCATCGTCATCTGGGCGACGATGGTGCTCGCCGACGAGTCGACGTCCGCGGAGAAGAAGCGTGAGGCTGCGGCACGCGCCAAGCTGCAGGTCAGCCGGGCCGGACGCCACATCGGCCAGGAGGCCATCCAGCTGCACGGCGGCATCGGCATGACCGCGGAGTACTCCGTCGGCCACCTGACCGCGCGTCTGACCGCGATCGACCACCTGCTCGGTGACGGTCGCCAGCAGGTGCGCAACCTCTCGCGCCGGCTGACGTCGTACGGCGTGGTCGAGCCCCTGCCCTAGTCGCCCGGCGGATCCTCAGCCGCCGAACCAGGACCCGCGACCGCCGAACCAGTCACTCATGTGGCCGCCACCCGACGAGCCGCCGCGACCGCCCAGGTAGCTTCCCACCACGGCTGCGCCCAGGGCGTCGAGCTCCGGGGAGATCACGCGACCGTCGACGCGGGCGGCCAGCTGGTCGAGGAAGCGGGCCAGACCGGGGTCCTCGCCGAGCCGGAAGAACGTGGTCTGCGCGCCCAGGCGTGCCGCGTTGTCGAGCTCGCGGACCGACCAGGCGACGGTGAGCGGGTGCGGCGGGTAGGAGAACCAGACCTCGCCGTCCGGCTCGAGGTGGCTGGTCGGCTCACCGTCGGTGACGATCAGCAGCACCGGTTGCGCGTTGGGGTGCTTGCGGAAGTGGCGGTTCGCGAGCAGCAGCGCGTGGTGCAGGTTGGTGCCCTTGTCCCACATCGCCTCGAGCCCGGTGAGCTCGTCGATCTCCATCACCTTGGCGGAGCGACCGAAGCCGATCAGCTGCAGGTGGTCGCCACGGAAGCGGCTGGTGATCAGCTGGTGCAACGCGAGCGCGGTGCGCTTCATCGGCACCCAGCGGTTGGCCATGGCCATCGAGAAGGAGGTGTCCACGAGCAGCGCGACCGCGGCCTGCGTGCGCGCCTCGGTCTCGTTGACCTCGATGTCGCGGACGTCGATGCGGAGCCGTGTGGTCGCTCCCGGGGAGGCCGGAGCCCCTGCGACGCCTGGTTCCTGCGGAGGTGGCCCTGCCACCGACTCGAAGGGCTCGAAGCCGCCCTCACCGGCCGTCCGCACCACCGCGTTGGTGATCGTCCTGGTGACGTTCCACGGCTCGGTGTCCCCGAAGGTCCACTCCCGGCTCGCGCCGCTCATCTCGCCCGCGGCTCCGGCATGGCGCATGTCGCGCTGTCCCTGCCGACCGGACATCCGGTTGGCGACGTCCTTCAGCAACGCCTTGCCGAGCTGCCGCATCGCCTTCGGCGAGAGCTTCAACGACCCGTCGGAGCCACGCTTGACGTATCCGCTCTCGTTGAGCGCCCGCTCGAGCTCGGCCAGGGTCTTGGCGTCCACGGCCGCCTGGTCCCCGACCTGGCGGGCCAGCTTGTCGAGGTCGACATCGTCCATGCGGGCGCCGCCGTAGGACTGGGAGAGCTGCTCGGAGAGGTCGTCGAGGTCGGCCAGGTCCTGGAGTACGCCGGTCCCGTCGCCGAGCCCCAGGCCCTGTTCGCCACCGAACTCCTCCGAGCCGCCCCAGTCCTCACCTGGTCGCAGGGCGCGCAGGTTGTCGTCGAGCTGGGCCAGGGACTGCATCAGCTCGGGACTGCCGAACGCCTCGCTGGCCAGGGCGTCGAGCTCGTCGCGCTGCTGCTGGGTCATCGAGTTGCGCATCCGCTGGGCTGCGGCAGCCCGCTGGGCCAGCGCGTCCATCAGCTCGTCGATGTCCTGCGGGTTCTCCGGGAAGAAGTCGCCGTGCTTGTCCATGAAGTCGGCGAAGTCCTGCTCGGTGTCCTCGCCACGGCGGTGCTTGTCGAGCAGCTCGTTGAGATCGCCCAGCATCTCCTGGATGGCGGCCTTGTCCTCGTCGGTGGCGTTCTCCAGCGCCTGCTTCATGCCCTTGAAGCGCTGGTCGAGCATCTCGCGACCGAGGAGGTCCTTGATCTTCTCGTAGTCGGCCCGCGCCTCGGAGCTCTGCCAGTCGTAGCTGCCGAGCTCCTTGACCGCCGCCGCCGTGCTCGGGGGCAGGCTGTCCAGCTGCATCTGCGCGAAGGCGCGCTCGGAGTCGTCCAGGTCCACGTCGCGCGCGAGCTGCTTGCGCTCCTCCAGCACGGCCTTGTCCAGCAGCTCGCGGATCTCCTGCATGGTGCCGTCCAGGTTGTGCTCGGCCAGCAGCTCACGGCGCTTGGCCGCCACCTGCCGCGCCAGCTCGTCGAGCCCACGCTGGTCCCGGCCGCCACGGCGCAGGAACTCACGCATCGCCCTCTCCGGCGAGTAGCCGGCCATCACGTCCTCGCCGATGGCGTCCAGCGCCTCGGCGAGATCGACCGGGGGCGCCAAGGGGTCCGGTCCGCCCGCGTAGCGGCCGTAGCGGGAACGTCGTCGATCAGCCATAGACGGTCTCCCCGTCGCCTGTCTCCTTGCTGACCTTCTTGGTCAGGAAGAGGCCCTCGAGGGCGAGCTCGATCGCGCTGGCCCTCTCGCCGTCGTTGCCGGCGTCGAGACGGTCACAGACCACGTCGTACAGCTCGGACTCGCCCAGCACGGGCAGACCGCTGAGGAAGTCGATCGCGGTGACCTGCTCGCCCGTGGTGACGCTGGCGCCGTCCTCCATGGCCTGGACGAGCAGTCCGAGGTCGACCCCGGCCAGCCTCGAGCGGACGGTCTCGGCGGTGGCCCTGCGCAGCAGGTGCTCGAGGATCTGGCTCTCCCGACCCTCCTCACCTGTCTCGAACTCGATCTTGCCACCGAGCACGTCGACGGCCGTCTCCAGGTCCACGACCCGAGCGACCGCGTGGTCCTCGCCCTGGGCGGTCGCGCGGTGCAGGGCCGCGGCGGCGATGGTCTCGGCGCCGGCGATCGAGAAACGGGCGGAGACGCCCGAGCGCTGGTCGACCGAGCTGGACTCCCGCAGGGCGCGGGTGAAGCGGGCGAGGATCTCGACCAGGTGGCCCGGCACATCGGCAACCAGGTGGGCCTCCTGCAGCATCACCGCGATCTCGTCCTCGAGCTCGACCGGGTAGTGCGTGCGGATCTCGGCCCCGAAGCGGTCCTTGAGCGGCGTGATGATCCGGCCGCGGTTGGTGTAGTCCTCGGGGTTGGCGCTGGCCACGACCAGGATGTCGAGCGGGAGCCGCAGCACGTAGCCGCGGATCTGGATGTCGCGCTCCTCCATCACGTTCAGCATCGCGACCTGGATGCGCTCGGCGAGGTCGGGCAGCTCGTTGATCGCGACGATGCCGCGGTGGGAGCGAGGAATCAGCCCGAAGTGGATGGTCTCCGGGTCGCCGAGGCTGCGGCCCTCGGCGACCTTCATCGGGTCGACGTCACCAATCAGGTCGGCGACGCTGGTATCCGGAGTTGCGAGCTTCTCGGCGTAGCGGGTGTCCCGTGAGCGCCAGGCGACGGGCAGGGCATCCCCCAGTTCGGCGGCACGGCGCTGGCTCCCCGCCGTGATCGGCTGATACGGATGCTCACCAAGCTCAGACCCGGCAATCACCGGCGACCACTCGTCGAGAAGCCCGACGATGGTGCGCAGCAGCCGGGTCTTGCCCTGGCCGCGTTCCCCGAGCAGCACGATGTCGTGCCCGGCGATCAGCGCACGTTCGAGCTGCGGGATGACGGTGGCTTCGAATCCGTGAAGGCCCGGCCACGGGTCCCGGCCGTCGCGGAG
>NZ_JAOPXP010000106.1 GCF_025965085.1 Marmoricola sp. | reverse complement strand
TTCATGGTCTCCGGGTCGGAGAGCGCCGACCGGCTCGACCAGCACCGCGCCTTCATCGACGCCGCCGCAGAGGCCGGCGTACACCACATCGTGTACACGTCGTTCCACGGCGCCTCACCCGACGCGGTCTTCACCCTCGGGCGCGACCACTACCGCACCGAGGAGCACATCCGGGCGAGCGGGATGGAGTGGACCTTCCTGCGCGACAACTTCTACCTCGACTTCCTGCCGGAGATGGTCGGCGAGGACGGCGTCATCCGCGGGCCCGCCGGTGACGGCCTCGTGGCCGCGGTCAGCCGCGACGACGTCGCGGCCAGTGCGGCCGCCGTGCTGGCCGATCCGGGCGCCCACGCGGGCATGACCTACGTCCTGACCGGGCCGGAGGCGCTGTCGATGGCATCGATCGCGGAGACGATCTCCGTCGCGACGGACCGCAAGGTCAGCTACCACGACGAGACCGTCGAGGAGGCCTACGAGTCACGCCGGAAGTGGCCGGCACCCGACTGGCAGTACGACGCCTGGGTGAGCACCTACCTCTCGATCGCGGCCGGCGAGGTCGCCGACGTGACCCATCACGTCCTCACCCTGACCGGCCGGCCGCCGATCGGCCTGGCGGACCACCTCGAGCAGCGCTGACGGCGGTCGTGCCGGCGGCGAGATCGGCCACCAGGTCAGACACCCTCCTCGCCCCTCCGGGGTACAGCCGACGACGAGCGGCGAAGGGACGCGGCCCCGCCGCCTCCCCGGCGGGGGGACCTCCGTACCGTTCACGAGGCCGCGGCCCCCGTGGCCTCCGTGACGAAGGTGAGCTTGCCCCATGCGCGTACTCGTGACCGGTGCGACCGGCTACGTCGGATCCAGGCTGATCCCCGAGCTGCTCGATCAAGGCCACGAGGTGTTCGCCGCTGTCCGCAAGGAGGGCGCGGTCGCCGACTACCCCTGGGGCGAGGACGTCACCGAGCGGCTCTTCGACATCGAGGACCCTGCCCTGATCCGCTCGGGCGTCGATGGCATGGAGGCGGTCGTCTACCTCGTTCACTCGCTGGCCGGCGGCGACTTCGTCGAGAAGGACCGCGACGCCGCCGTCCTCGTGGCCGCCGCGAGCGAGGACACGGGGGTCCAGCGTCTCGTCTACCTCTCCGGCCTCGTCCCCGACGGGGAGCTCTCCGACCACCTCGCCTCTCGGCTCCAGGTCGAGAAGGTGTTCTTGGACGCCGCGGTGCCGGCCACGGTGCTGCGGGCCGCGATGGTGATCGGCGCGGGATCCACCTCGTTCGAGATCCTGCGCCGCCTGACGGCCCGGGTGCCGTTCACCCCGCTGCCGGCCTGGATGCGGCGCCGCATGCAGCCGGTGGCCATCGAGGACGTCGTACACCTCATCGGCCGCGCGCTCGAGGGCGAGCCCCGCAACCGGCACTACGACGTCGGCGGCGACACGGTGCTCAGCTACCCGGAGCTGCTGGAGACCATGGCCGACGTGATGGAGCTGCGACGCCCGCTACTGGTCCTGCCGTGGGCACCGCGCAGGCCGGTCGGCTGGGCGGTGGCGCGGCTGACGGGCATGCCACGCACGACGGTCACCTCCCTGGTCGAGAGCCTGAGCCACGACATGGTGTGCACCGAGGACGACGTGCGGCGTGACCTGGCCGGTCCCGGCCACGGGTTCGTCCCCCTCGTCGAGGCGTTCGAGCGCTCGCTCCGGCAAGGCGGCCCCGAGGGCACCAGCAGGTCCGGGGACGTCCAGGCCGAGGCGGTCACCGACCCCGCCTGAACAGCCATCCCACTCCCTGGGCGCGTCCGGGCGCCCGCGCGTGAGAACGTGAGGCATGGGCACGATGGTGGTGGTCGGCGGAGTGAACCTGGATCTGACGGTGCGCGCAGACACCAGGCCCGGTGGTGGTGAGACCGTGGTCGGCAGCGGTCCCGTGGCAACCTCCGGGGGCAAGGGCGCCAACCAGGCCGTCGCAGCGGCGTACGCCGGAGCGAGCGTGCGCCTGTGCGCCGTCGTGGGGGACGACGCGGCAGGCACCGAACAGCTCGCCCAGCTGCGCTCGTCCGGGGTCGACGTGTCGAAGGTCCGGATCGCTGCGGACACCTCGACCGGCATGGCCTTCATCCTCCTCACCCCGGACGGTGAGAACTCGATCATCGTCGGCCCCGGCGCCAACACCGCTCTCTCCCCCGACGATGTGGCCTCCGCGGTCTCGGCCGAGGTGGACGTGGTGCTGGCCCAGACCGAGCCCGGGGTACCCCCGGTGGAGGCGGCCGTCGAGCACGCCCGCCGCTCCTCCGCGCGACTGGTCCTCAACGCCGCTCCGGTCGGGGGGCTCGAGGTCGAGCTGCTCCGTCACGCCGACCCGCTGGTGGTCAACGAGCACGAGGCCGCGGACCTCTTGCGCGAGCACGCGATCGACTCCGACGACGTACCGGCCGACGCCCTCGCACGTGCCCTGCGCGACCAGCTGGGCTGCCGCTCGGTGGTGGTCTCGCTCGGTGCCGAGGGTGCCGCCGTCGTCGACCTGGAGAACGACGAGCTCGTCACGGCGCCGTCCGTGGAGCCCGTCGACACGACCGGCGCCGGCGACGTCCTCGTCGGTGTCATCGCCGCGCGACTCGCCCAGGGCTGGGGTCTGGTCCCCGCGACGAAGGACGCCTGCGCGGTCGCCGCCCGGGCAGTCACCAGCCACGGTGCGCGCGGCTATCTGGCCGACGACTCCTGACCGCGGGACTTCCGTGCACGCCGGTAGGACGGCTCCCGGAGACGTACGACGGCGGGGTACTGCTCGAGTCCCGGCACCTGGTGCAGCACAGGGTCGAAGGAGAGCTGCTGGTCGGCCGCGGGCTCCCCGGTCAGCGTCAGCGTCGCGAACGCGCGCCAGTCCCCGGCGTACGGCGCCCAGAACAGCTCGTGGTCCCCGGACTCCGAGGACCTCGCTCCGAGCACCACGGCACCGGCAGCGGTCCGGTAGGGCAACAGGCTGGTCAACGGCCGCGACCGGGGGTCCCGGCCGAACGTGAGCGCGAAGCGGCCGAGCCGGCCCCAGCCCGTCGAGGCGAGCAGCAGGTCGGCGGGGTGCTCCTCCGACCGCACCCGCAGGGCCAGCCCGTGGATGTCCGGCAGCGGCGCAGGCAGCCCCACCGCCCGTGAGAGCCGGACCAGGACGTCGTCCCGGCCCGGCTCGTCGAGCCACGGCACGCCGGAGGGCGTCCTCGAGCCCCGCCGGTCGAGGTGACCCACCAGGGTCACGCCGACCGGGTGCAGCGGCTTCTCCGCGGGCCGCAGCGACGCGATCGTCCGCGTCGCCGCAGCCAGCAGCCGACCCGCTCCGGAGGCGAGCCCGTCCCGCGCCAGGCCGGTGCTCAGACGAGCACCGTGCCGAAGCGGTCCCAGACGCGGTGCGCCCCCAGGAGCTCGTGCACGGCAGCGAAGACCTCGGTCGGACTGTCACCCACGACCACGCCGGCCTCGTCGGCGGTGATGCCGGCGAACTGGAGGGCCTCGACTCCGGCACCCCACGCACCCAGTGCCTTCGCGTGCCGGAAGCACTCCTGCAGCAGCAGGACGATGCGCGGGTCGACCACGGGCGCAGCCGGCTCGCCGGCCTTGCTGTCGCGCGCGATCACCGCATCCGGCGCCGGCGGCGGGCTGCCGGCCAGCAGAACCACGTCGAACTCGACCGACCTCGTCGCGCCGAACGCGCGCTGCACGGTCATGCCGTTGCCGAGGGTCCCGCCGTGAGGAGCGACCACGAGCGGCACCATGCCGGCTGCCTTCACCGCGGCGGCGACCTCCTCGACGCCCTGGAGGTCACCGTCGGGATCCACCACGATGCCGACCATCCGGCCGTCGGTGGGCCACGTCGAGCCCAGCTGCGACAGCGCCGGGCTGGGGTCGAGGTCCACGAGCGGCACCGTCGGATCCGGCGCCGGCAGACCCAGACCGGCCGCCACCTGTGCACAGAGCTCGGCGTCGATGTTCGCCAGCGCCAGCAGCTGACGCTCCTTGATCGCCTGCTCGTAGCACTTGGCCAGCTCGAAGGTGTAGGCGAGCACGATGTGCTCCTTCTCGGGCGGGGTCATGCTGAGCCAGAACTGGCGCACCTGGCTGAAGTGGTCGTCGTACGACGCCGGAGCCGAGCGGGTCTTGACGGACTCAGCCACGCGCGCGGGCACGTCGATGAACGCGCCGTCCCGGGGACCTGAGGCATGGAACGGGCAGCCGCCGTCCAGCGAGTTCGGTCGGTACGGCGCAACCCCTCCGTGCACCGCATCCTGGTGGAACCCGTCGCGCAGCATGTCGTTGACGGGGGCGTGCGGCCGGTTGATCGGGATCTGGGAGAAGTTCGGTCCGCCGAGCCTGGTCAGCTGGGTGTCGACGTAGCTGAACAGGCGCGCCTGCAGCAACGGGTCGTTCGTGACGTCGATCCCTGGGACCAGGTGGCCGACGTGGAAGGCCACCTGCTCGGTCTCGGCGAAGTAGTTCGTCGGGTTGCCGGTCAGGGTGAGCAGCCCCACGGCCTGCACGGGCGCGAGCTCCTCGGGAACCAGCTTCGTGGGGTCGAGCAGGTCGATGCCGTCGAAGGTCTCCTCCGGGTTGTCCTCGAAGACCTGCACGCCGAGCTCCCACTGCGGGTAGGCGCCGGACTCGATCGCGTCCGCGAGGTCGCGACGGTGGAAGTCGGGATCCATGCCGGCGAGCATCTGTGCCTCCTCCCAGGTCAGGGAGTGCACGCCGAGCACCGGCTTCCAGTGGAACTTCACCAGCGAGGTCTCCCCCTGCGCGTTGACGCAGCGGAAGGTGTGGACGCCGAAGCCCTCCATCGTCCGGTAGGAGCGCGGGATGCCGCGGTCGGACATGTTCCACATGGTGTGGTGCTGGGCCTCTGTGTGCAGCGAGACGAAGTCCCAGAACGTGTCGTGGGCGCTCTGCGCCTGCGGGATCTCACGATCGGGGTGCGGTTTGGCGGCGTGTACGACGTCGGGGAACTTGATGCCGTCCTGGATGAAGAACACCGGGATGTTGTTGCCGACGAGGTCGAAGGTGCCCTCCTGGGTGTAGAACTTCGTCGCGAACCCACGAGTGTCGCGGACGGTGTCGGCGGACCCCCTCGAGCCGAGCACCGTGGAGAAGCGCACGAAGACCGGCGTCTCGACGTTCCTGGCCAGGAAGCCCGCCTTCGAGACCGCCTTGGCGTTGCCGTAGCCGACGAAGACGCCGTGCGCGCCGGCACCGCGTGCGTGCACCACCCGCTCGGGGATGCGCTCGTGGTCGAAGTGGGTGATCTTCTCGCGCAGGTGGTGGTCCTGCAGCAGCGTCGGTCCGCGCTCCCCTGCCTTGAGCGAGTGGTCGGTGTCGCGCAGGCGTGCGCCCTGCGCGGTCGTCAGAAAGCTGCCCTGCTGGGCGACCTCCGTGGCCGGGACGGCAGTCTCCGCGCCCGTCGCGGTCCGGCGGTCGGGGCCGGTCTGGTCGGGCTTCGGCGGGAGCGGTCCCCTCGGCCTCGTGGGCTCCTCCAGCGACGGAGGTGCGGAGGACGGCGCGCCCGGGGTCGGCGGCGGAGCGAGCTCGGCGACCTTCGCGAGTGCGGCCTCGGCGGCCTGGGTGACGGTGCTCTTGACGGCCTTCTTGACGGCCCTCGCTGCCTTGCCGGCGTCTGCCATGGGGGTCCTCCCTGGATGTGGATCCTCTTAGTACCCACGCGGCTACCCGACAATCGGAGTCCGTACCGCTGCAGCATCTTCGTTCGACCCGTTCCATCGGGCGGCGCACCTGCACCCCTGCACTCACCGCCAGGTCGACGCTCCATCGAAGAGGGCGTCCCAAGCGAGGCCACGGGGCTGACCACCCGCACGATGCGCCGACGGTTCGTGTTGGATGTGCGCGTGACCCCAGAGCACCCAGGACGCGCCGCGGAGGGCCTTCGGCGACCGCGGGAACTTGTGGGGCAGGCGCCGGCGGGTTTGACTCAGGTACCGAGTGCCTTCGAGGGGAGCAAGATGACCGACCTCCCGCAACGCGTCGTGAACGGCCCTGACTCCGGGACGGGCGACGTGGTGCCGGTGTTCTTCCTCTCCGACAGCACCGGCATCAGTGCGGAGACGATGGGCAACGCATTGCTCATCCAGTTCCCGAACCTGCGCTTCGACCGCACCCTGATCCCCTTCATCTCCT
>NZ_JAOPXP010000079.1 GCF_025965085.1 Marmoricola sp. | reverse complement strand
TTCCTGCTGGCGGCGATGCGGCCGATCGCGAAGAAGTGGTTCCGCATCGAGGTCCGCGGCGCGGAGAACATCCCGGCGGAGGGTGGAGCGCTCGTGGTCTCCAACCACTCCGGGACGGTTCCGGTCGACGGCATGATGACGGCCGTCAGCATCCGCGACCACACGGGTCGCTTCCTGCGCCCCCTCGGGGCCGACCTGGTCTTCAAGCTCCCGGTCGTCGGCGACCTGGCGCGCAAGGGCGGCGCCACGCTGGCCTGCAACGAGGACGCGGAGCGGATGCTGCGCGGTGGTGAGCTCGTGGGTGTCTGGCCCGAGGGGTTCAAGGGCATCGGCAAGCCGTTCAGCGAGCGCTACAAGCTCCAGCGGTTCGGTCGAGGCGGCTTCGTCGCGGCGGCGATCCGGACCGGCGTACCCATCATCCCGACCTCGGTCGTGGGCGCCGAGGAGATCTACCCACTGGTGGGCAACATCCCCTCGCTCGCACGCCTGCTCGGGATTCCCTACCTGCCGATCACGCCCCTGTTCCCGCTGCTGGGGCCGTTGGGACTCGTCCCGCTGCCGTCCAAGTGGCTGATCGAGTTCGGTGAGCCGATCCGCACCGACGACTATGACGTGGGCGCTGCCGATGACCCCATGCTGGTCTTCAACGTCACCGACCAGGTGCGCGAGTCGATCCAGCAGACGCTCTACACCCTGTTGATGAAGCGGAAGTCCGTCTTCTCCTAGGTGGGCTGACGGGCGACACCGTCAGGGGAGAAGCCCGTTCAGGGTGGTGTCCAGGGTGCCGCCGACCGTGCCGGTCAGGTCCTCGACCACCGGGTCGAGCGGGGTCTTGCCCGTGCCCTGGATGACCTTGCCCGTGACGTCACGGACCGTGCCGGTCACGCCGCTGACGAGGTCGTCGACCGCGGCACCCGTGTTGACGGTGGATGGCACGAGCTCGCCGTCGCGGGTGATCGTGTTGACCACCGGTGCATCCCCCTTGATGGAGCCTTGAGGCTGCTGGGCGGCGTCGGCGATCCTGGCGAGCTCGGCGGGCGTGGGGACCTGGCCGGCGGACTTCTCGGCAGCCTCCTGCAGGCGGGCGATCCGGGCGAGGCGTGCGGCCTCGGCGCCGGCGATGTCGGCCTTGACCTGCGAGACCGGGCGTGCGAGCAGGCTCTCGACGGTCGCGGCGCCCGCGCCTGCGCTGAGCGCGTCGGGCGGGAGGAGCGCCGTGGTCGGCCCACACTCTGCGCACAGGGTGCGAGCATGGCTGTCGATGTCTGCGAGCGCGTCGGCGGCGTCGACCAGCAGCGCGTCGGTCGAGCGCGAGGTGCCGGAGAGAGCGCCGATGGTGGCCATCTGCTGGGCGGTGAACGCGCGGACGGCCTCGACGTCCCGGGTGTCGCGGCTGTCCTCGTAGGCGGCGAAGAGCCTGTCCGAACCGGTCTCGGCGTCGCTGAGGAAGGCATCGACGGTTGACGCGACCAGTGCCGAGTCGGGCGACCCCTGGGCCTGGAGCCTCCGGACCTCCTCGAGACGGGTCGAGGCCTGGCCGAGGAGGGCCTTGCCCTTGCCTGCGTTGCTGAGGTGGAGGGCCGCGTCGGCCTGCTCCACGCCGAGCTTGACGGGGTAGAGGGCGTTGCCGGGGAGGGCACCGGAGGCAGCCGCGGCCATGCCGGCGGTGCCGCCGATGATGACCAGGGAGGCCGCGGCCGTGCCGAGGCGACGGTTGTGGCGCTTCGCGCGGACGGGATCGAGGCTGCGTACGACGGAGGGGATCGCCACCAGCTCGGTCTCGGCCGCCGCCATCAGCCGCGACCGGAGGTCACCCACGAAGTCGGCCCGGGGCATGACGTCGGGCTGGTCACGCAGCAGCACGACCGTGTCGAGCAGCTCGGCGTAGCGCTCGGAGCCGGCGCGGGTAGCCGTGCCATCGAGAACCCGGTCGAACTCCTCGGCCGCGCGCTGGGCGGGGAAGAGGGGGGTCATGAGTGCGTTCCTGGGATGTGGGAGATCGTGCCGTGTCGGTCAGCCGGGTCGCGGTTGGTCGGCGTGCACTCTGTCATCCACCCCAACGAGGGGGCGGTGAACGAGGTTATGGCGCCTCGAGAAGTTCTCACGGTGGGCACCTCAGCGCATCTCCTCGGGCAGCACCTTGGCCAGGTTGCGCACACCCCGGAGCTGAAGCTGCTTGACCGCACCGGCGCTGCGACCGAGGACCTCGGCGGTCTCGGCGATCGAGAGACCCTGCAGGAACCGCATCACCAGGCACTCGCGCTGCTCGGTCGGCAGCGAGCTGAGTGCCTCGAGCAGCGCCTCGTTCGTCAGCGAGGCGAGTACGGCGCTCTCGGGGCCATCAGTGGTGCTGTCGAGGGTGCTCATGTCCTCGGTGGTGCTCTCGAGGCGGGTGCGGCCGGCCTTGAAGTGGTCGGTGGTGAGGTTGCGCGCGATGGTCAACAGCCAGGCGCCGAAGTCCTTGCCCTGCCACCGGAAGGTGCTCATCGAGCGCAGGGCACGGAAGAACGTCTCCGCGGTGACGTCCTCCGCGAGCTGCACGGAGCCGAGCCGGTAGTAGAGGAACCGGTAGACGCTCGCGTGGTAGTGGTCGTAGAGCTGGCCGAAGGCTTCGGAGTCCCCGGTGCGGGCGAGCTCGACCAAGGCGATCAGCCGGCTTCCCTCGGCCTCGTCGGCCACGGACGAGGTGGCCAGGGCGGAGTCGTCGTCGTGCTGCCCCGACCGGGGTGAGGGTGTCGCCTGGTCGGCGCGCTCACTGGTCTGGCTCAGCAGCCACTCGGCGCGGCGGGCGGTCTGGGGAGTGAGCGGCCGGGCGACGGTGTGAGCCAGCACGAGAAGCGGCCGGGGCTCGAAGAACGGCACGAGGGCGCGGCGCAGCGCGTCGAGACCACGCTGAAGCTCCTGATCACCCATGGCTACCCCCGCCGACACGTGCCGACAGCCCTCCCACCTGCGCTGATGCTACGCGGCAGTAGCCAACTTGTGAACCGATTCGTGAGCCAGAGCACGACCGACCCCGGAGGTCACCAGAGCGCGTTCGCGCTGGTCAGGTGACCTTGCGCCGGATCGCGACCCCCGCGGCGACGGTTCCGGCCGCCGCCCCGGCGAGCGCTGCGGTGAAGGCTCCGGCACGCGCTGCCTTGCGGCCGGTGCGGTAGTCGCGGATGCGCCATCCGTGGGCCCGTGCGTGATCCCTGAGCCGTGCGTCGGGATTGATGGCGCACGGGTCGCCGACCGTGTCGAGCATCGGCAGGTCGTTGTAGGAGTCGGAGTACGCCGAGCAGCGGCTCAGGTCGAGCCCGAACCGGTCGGCCAGCTCCCTGACCGCGACGGCCTTGGCGGAGCCGTGCAGCATCTCCCCGACGAGCTCGCCGGTGTAGACGCCGTCGACGTGCTCGGCGACCGTGCCCAGGGCTCCGGTCAGACCGAGTCGCC
>NZ_JAOPXP010000076.1 GCF_025965085.1 Marmoricola sp. | reverse complement strand
ACGACAAGCACATCGAGATCATCGTGCGGCAGATGCTGCGCCGGGTCACGGTGATCGAGTCGGGTGACACCAAGCTGCTGCCGTCCGACCTGGTCGACCGCGTGCGCTACGAGGAGGAGAACCGCCGCGCGGTCTCCGAGGGCACCAGGCCCGCCTCGGGTCGCCCGGTGCTCATGGGCATCACGAAGGCCTCGCTCGCGACCGAGTCGTGGCTCTCGGCGGCCTCCTTCCAGGAGACCACCCGGGTGCTGACCGACGCTGCCATCAACGGCAAGTCGGACTCGCTGCTGGGCCTGAAGGAGAACGTGATCATCGGCAAGCTGATCCCGGCTGGTACCGGCCTCGAGCGGTACCGCAACATCCGGGTCGAGCCCACCGAGGAGGCGCGCGCCGCGGCGTACGCCGTCACCGGTTACGACAACTACGGAGACGACTACTTCGGCTCCGGCACGGGTCAGACCGTGGCCCTGGACGACTTCGACTTCGGGTCCTACCAGAACTGACGTCGAACGCTCGCACAGCCTGACCGGTTCCCCCGTCGCCTTCTGGCGGCGGGGGTTCCGTCATTTCTCATCGGATTGTCAGGTGCGGGTGTATCCCGTGGCCGCTGCCGGGAGTCTCATGGAAGGGGGCCAGCACGGCCCCGCAGAGGAGGTCTCACCATGTTGGCTCCACGTTCGATGGCTGTGCGCTCGACCGCGGTCCTGGCCGCCGTGCTGACCGCTGTCCTGACCGCTGTCCTGGCCCTGGTCGGTGCGCCCGCCATGCCCTTCGCGGTGGCCCAGGCGGCGACCCAGGCGGCGACCCAGGCCGCACCCCGGCCAGCGGCGCCTCGGGTAATGGAACCACCCTGGTGCGCCGCGGGCGACCTGCACGTGAGCTACCACGCCACGGGTGCCGCCACCAGCCACCGCTTCGGGCGGATCGTGCTGACGAACGTCTCTGACCACCGCTGCCGGACCGGGGGGTACGGCGGGTTGTCCTACGTCGGGCGCCACGGACACCAGGTCGGTGCGGCGGCCGACCGTGACCCGGGGACGGTGCGGATCGTCGTCCTGCGCCCCGGCCAGCGGGTGCACAGCGAGGTCTCGGAGACCGTGGCCGGTGTGTTCCCGAGGGCGACCTGCCGGCCGGCCCCCGTCCGGGGCTTCCGGGTCTTCGCGCCGGACTCGACGACGTCGCAGATCGTCGAGCACCACACCACCGGCTGCCGCAACGCCTCCGTGCACCTGATCTCGCACAGGCCCTACGTGCGCCCGTGACCTGCTGAGGCGGTGACTCCTGCGCCCGGATGCTGGCCGCCCGGTCACGGCCTCCACCGGGCCCTTGCGAGAATGTGCCCGTGACCGAACCGACCGCTGCCACGCGCACCGATGTCCTGGTCGTGGGTGCCGGTCCCGCCGGCTCTGCTGCCGCCGCCTGGGCGGCCCGCGCCGGGCTCGACGTGGTGCTCGCCGACGCCGCCGTCTTCCCGCGGGACAAGACCTGTGGCGACGGGCTGACCCCGCGGGCCATCGGCGAGCTGGAACGACTCGGGCTCGGCGACTGGGTCCGTTCGCACACCGTCAACCACGGGCTCCGGGCGCACGGCTTCGGCCAGACCCTGCTGCTGCCGTGGCCGGGCGGCTCGCTGCCGGCGTACGGCTCCGCCGTGGCGCGCACCGAGCTCGACGACCACCTCCGCACCAACGCCATCAAGGCCGGGGCGGTGGGCATGGACGGCGCCCGCGCGGTCGACGTACGCCTCGAGGGGGTGCGGGTGGCCGCTGTCGTGTTCCAGCGCGACGGTGAGCGGTTCGAGGTCGCCTGCCAGCGGCTCATCGTGGCGGACGGTGTCCGTTCCCCGCTGGGCAAGAAGCTCGGACGCGAGTGGCACCGGGACACGGCCTACGGCGTGGCCGCGCGCTCGTACGTCGACTCGGGGATGCACGACGACCCGTGGATCAGCAGCCACCTCGAGCTGAGGGGGGAGGGTGGCGAGATCCTGTCCGGGTACGGCTGGATCTTCCCCCTGGGAGACGGCCGGGTGAACATCGGCGTCGGGACGCTGGCCACCGAGAGGCGACCTGCCAAGGTGGCCCTGCGCCCGCTGATGCAGTTCTATGCCGACGAGCGCCGGGAGGAGTTCCAGCTCTCCGGCGACCTGCGTGACCCCGCCTCGGCCCTGCTGCCGATGGGGGGAGCGGTCTCCAACGTCGCCGGCCCCAACTGGGCCCTGATCGGTGACGCGGCGGGCTGCGTGAACCCGCTCAACGGCGAGGGCATCGACTACGGGCTCGAGGGAGGCCGGCTCGTCGTGGAACTGATGGGGGAGCACGACGACCTGTCCACCGTGTGGCCCGGCCTCCTGCGCGAGCACTACGGCGAGGCGTTCTCGATCGCCCGGCGGCTCGCCGGCCTGGTCACCGTCCCGCGGCTGCTGCCGACCCTCGGCCCGGCCGGGATGCGCTCGGACTGGCTGATGACGCTCGCCCTGCGCTGGATGGGCAACCTGGTCACCGACGAGGACCGCGACCGAGCGGCGCGGGTGTGGCGCTGGGCGGGGCGGCAGTCGGTGCGTCTCGACGAGCGGCCCCCGTTCGGCTGAGCGGCCGGAGTCTCCCGGGTCGACACGTCGTTCCCCGCTTCCCACGTGCCGTTCGTCTCGTGGGAAGCGGAATCGCCCCAGTCAACCGGGGAAGCCCTGGCCACGTAGGTTGTCCGGCGTGGAGCACCTCTACAAGCTGGTCAACGGTGTCGGCCGCGTTGCCCTCCGAGCGTTCAAGCTCGACGTGCGGTGGACGGGCGCCGAGCACCTGCCGACCAGCGGGCCGGTGATCCTCGCGGCCACGCACGCCTCCTACCTGGACTTCGTCGTCATCGAGCGGGCGGCGGTGAGCCGCAAGCGCTACGTCCGCTTCCTGACCCGGCACGACGTGTGGAACGTGCCGGGGGTGGGCCCGCTGATGGACGGCATGCGGCACATCCCGGTCGATCGCGAGGTCCCGGTGCACGCCTACCTGCGGGCGAGGCGCCTGCTCGAGCAGGGGGAGGCCGTCGGCGGCTTCCCCGAGGCGGGAATCTCCTTCTCCTACACCGTCCGGCCGCTGATGCGCGGATTCATGTCGCTGGCCCAGCGGACCGGCGCCCCCGTCGTACCCGTGGCGGGGTGGGGTGCCCAGCGGCTGTTCTCGGTCGGGGACCCCGAGCCGCTCCTCGACCTCACCCGGAGGCGACGCGTCGACCTCGCCTTCGGTGCCCCCGTGCACGTCGCCGCTGGTGACGACCTCACCGAGCGAACCCGCGAGCTCGGCCATGCGCTGACCGACCTCCTCGAGGGGCTCCAGCTCCTGCCCCACCACCGACCGCGACCCGGCGAGGTCGCGGCGTGGTACCCCCACCACCTCGGGGGGCACGCACCCTCGCGTCAGCGGTCCGCCGCGGGTCTCGACGTGGTGCCGTTCAACGCCGTCACCCCGACGTGGGGGCCTGACCTCGACGCATACGCCGCAACGCCCCCACCGGGTCCACCAACACGTTGAGCCGGGTCGACACCGGTGCCCACGCGAGGAGGAGCGGGAGCAGGACGGCGACCACCGTGGTCAGCACCCACGCGAGGGGCATGTGGTCCGCGGCCCAGCCCGGGAAGCCGGCGAACTCAGCGCCGAGGACCACGAAGCCGTGGAAGAGGTAGACGACCAGCGTGGCCGCGCCCAACGAGGTGAACGAGGTCCTGGTCCGGGGCACGATCGCGAAGAAGGAGAAGGCCCCGACGAGCCCGGTGATCAGCAGCGACATCCGGATGACGATGGCGCGCACGTCGTTCGGGTCGAGGGCGTCGTACCGCGTGCGGTAGTAGAACCACTCCGTCTCCAGCCAGTTCCCCGAGAACCGAGCGAGCACGAGGAGGACCAGCAGGCCAGCGAAGCCGTAGAGGCGTGCCCGCCTGGTGCGCAGCAGGTTCCAGTGGCCGTCGTGCATCTTCAGCCCGAGCACGAAGAACGGCAGCAGGCCGAAGATCCGCGCGTTGTCGAGGATGTCGTTGGCGTAGAGGCCGGCCAGCAGGCTGATCGCGACCGCGACGACGACCTTGCCCGGCATCCGCTTGAGGAGGGGCGTCATCAGCCGCCAGAAGAACAGCGCGGCGAGGTACCACATCGGCCAGTGCGGGTTGGCCCACAGTCGCTCGAAGTCGACGCCGCCGACCTCGTGCCGGTAGAGCGCGTAGAGACCCTCGAAGACCACGTAGGGCAGCGCCACCGTGGTGACCAGCGACCACAGCCGCGCGCGGGTCCACTCGAAGGACCGTGAGAGGTACCCGGTGACTGTTACGAAGGCCGGGACGTGCCAGGCGTAGAGGAAGTCGTAGGTCCAGCTCTCCAGCCCGTCGTCCGAGGGCAGGAGCGTCCACGAGTGGCCGACCACGACCAGCACCACCAGTGCCATCTTCGCGTTGTCGAACCAGGGATCTCGCTGCTCGGCGGGTCGCGGCGCCGGTCGCGTGGTGGGGGGAGCGGCTGCGTCGGGCACGGGCACAAAGTACCGGCCCTCCTCCCTAGACTTCGAGTCATGCCGGAGTTCCCACAGCTGCCCCGCCGTCAGCGGGTGGCGGCGTACGCCGTGATCGTGCGAGGCGAGGAGATCCTGCTCGCGCGGATCGCGCCGACGATCTCCCCGTCCGAGCAGTGGACCCTCCCGGGTGGCGGCATCGACTTCGGCGAGCACCCCGACGCCGCGGTCGTCCGCGAGGTGCACGAGGAGACCGGGCTCGACTGCGAGCTCGGCCGACCCATCTGGATCGGCTCGGCCCACCGCGTCCTCGACACCGGCGCCAACGGCGAGCTGGGTGCCTCGGAGCTGCACTCCGTGCGGATCGTGTACGACGCCTGGGTGCCCGCCGACGCCCCCGAGCCCCGGGTCGTGGAGGTCGACGGCTCGACCGTCGACGCCCGGTGGCACCCGCTGGCCGACGTGCTCTCCGGCGCGGTCCCCACCGTGCCGATGGTGGGCCTGGCGCTCGCCCGGCACACGCCCGTGACCCGCCAGCGGCTGGCGGCGTACGCGCTCGTGGTGCGCGGTGACGCCGTGCTGCTGACCCGCAACTCCGCGCGCGGGCCGCACCCCGGCGCCTGGACGCTGCCGGGTGGCGGGGTGGACCACGGCGAGCCACCGGCGTCCGCGGTGGTGCGCGAGGTGCAGGAGGAGACGGGGCTGGCGGCAACCGTCGGCGAGCTCCTCGGCGTGCACGACGAGCACTTCACCGGCACCGCGCCGCACGGCCGGGAGGAGGACTTCCACGGGGTGCACCTGGTGTTCGCGGGGACGGTCGCGGACGGCGAGCCCGAGGTCCAGGAGAGGGACGGCACGACCGAAGCGGTGGCCTGGGTCCCCGTCCTCGACGTGGGCTCCGACGGGTTCCCGGTGTCCGCGGTGGTCACCGCCGCGCTGAGGATGGGGAGCGGTCGATAGATTTGGCCCCATGAGCGAGTCGGTCTTCACCTACGGCGCCCCCGGTCTGAAGTTCGGGGAGGGCGCGTCCGACGAGATTGGCTACGACCTCTCCCAGTACGGCGTCAGCCGGGTCCTGGTGATCACCGACCCGGGTGTCGCGGCGACCGGGCACCCGCAGCGCGTCGCCGACCAGATGGCCAAGTTCGGCATCGAGGCCAGCGTCTTCGACTCCGTACACGTCGAGCCGACCGACGCCAGCCTGGAGGCCGCCATCGCGTACGCCCGCGGGACCGGTCCCTGGGACGCCTTCGTCGCCGTGGGCGGTGGGTCGTCCATCGACACCGCCAAGGCGGTCAACCTGCTGTGCACCAACGACGGCGAGCTGATGGACTACATCAACGCGCCGGTCGGCAGGGCCCGGGCGCCGAAGAACCCGCTCAAGCCGCTCGTCGCCGTGCCGACCACGACGGGCACCGGGGCCGAGTCGACGACGATCTGCGTGCTGGACGTCCTCGCCCAGAAGGTCAAGACCGGGATCAGCCACGCCCGCCTGCGCCCGACGCTCGCCGTCGTGGACCCGGCGCTGACACTGACCCAGCCGGCCGGGGTCACCTCGGCTGCGGGCATGGACATCCTCTGCCACGCGCTGGAGAGCTACACCGCCCGGCCCTACCAGTCCTACGACCGCAAGCAGCCCGAGCAGCGCGTGCCGTACTGCGGCGCCAACCCGATCTCCGACATGTGGTCGGAGAAGGCGATGTCGCTGCTCTCGCACTCCTTCCGAAGGTCTGTCCACCACGGCGACGACGCCGAGGCACGCCACCAGATGGCGCTGGCCGCCACCATGGCAGGGCTCGGGTTCGGCAACGCCGGCGTGCACATCCCGCACGCCAACGCCTACCCGATCGCGGGCCGCGTCGAGGACTTCCGCCCCGAGGGATACCCCGACGAGGAGGCGATGGTCCCGCACGGCATGGCCGTCTCGCTCACCGCTCCCGAGGCCTTCCGCTGGACCTTCGAGGCGTCCCCGGAGCGCCACCTGCGTGCGGCTGAGCTCCTCGCGCCCGGTCACTCCTACGACGGCCCGGACGCCCTCCCCTCGGTGCTCACCGACCTGATGCGGGACATCACGATCCCCAACGGCCTGGGGGCTGTCGGGTACGACGAGAGCGACGTGGACGACCTCGTCGAGGGCACCATGAAGCAGCAGCGCCTGCTCGCCACGGCGCCGCGCGAGGTCAACGAGGAGGACGCCGCCGCGATCCTCACGCGATCGCTCGAGCTGTGGTGAGCGGCGAACTGCTCGACGCGTTCCGCCGCCACGGACTGACCGATGTCGACGACTCGACGCTGGCCAGGTCGCTCTACGCGAGCGACGCCGGGATCTACCGGATCGCGCCGCAGGTGGTGGTCCGGCCACGCGACACCGACGAGCTGGTCGCCACGCTGGCGGTCTCCCGGGAGACGGGGGTGCCGCTGACGATGCGCGGCGCCGGCACGTCCATCGCCGGCAACGCGATCGGCGCCGGGATCGTGGTGGATACCAGCAAGCACCTCACCCGCGTGCTGGCGCTGGACCGCGAGGCACGCACGGCCCTGGTCCAGCCGGGGACCGTGCACGCCACGCTGCAGCGGCACGCCGTCCCCCTCGGGCTGCGGTTCGGACCGGATCCCTCGACGCACACCCGCTGCACGATCGGCGGGATGATCGGCAACAACGCGTGCGGCTCCCGGGCGCTGGGCTACGGCCGCACGGTCGACAACGTCGAGGCGCTGACGGTGCTGCTGGCCGACGGGACCGTGGTCTCGACCGGTGCCACGCGGACCGAGCACGGGCTGGACGGTGGCGACCGCGGGGCCGCGGAGGCCCGGCTGCACCAGTTGGTCGATGCCCACCTCGACGTGGTCCGCACGGAGTTCGGCCGGTTCGGCCGTCAGGTCTCGGGCTACTCCTTCGAGCACCTGCTCCCCGAGAGGGGGCGCCGCCTCGACCGCTTCCTGGTCGGCACCGAGGGCACCCTCGGCGTGGTCCTGGACGCCACGGTCAGGCTGGTCGAGGACGCCCCGGCCCGTGCGCTGGCGGTGCTGGGCTACCCGACGATGGCCGACGCGGCGGACGCCGTACCCGCCCTGCTGGAGCACCCTGTCGTCGCGCTGGAAGGGCTCGACCAGCGCATCGCCGGACTCGTCCGTCGACGCCCCGAGCTGCCTGCGGGAGCCGGCTGGCTGTTCGCCGAGGTCACGGGCGCCACCGTCGGGGAGGCCGAGGCACGCGCGAACGAGGTCGCCCGGTCGGCCGGGGTTCCGCACCGCGTCATCACCGACACGCTCGAGCAGCTCGCCATCTGGAAGATCCGCGAGGAGGGGGCCGGGCTCGCCGCCCGCTCCCTGAGCCGTCCCGCCCAGGCAGGCTGGGAGGACTCCGCGGTGCCGCCCGCCGAGCTCGGAGCCTACCTGCGCGACTTCGACGCCCTGCTCAAGGAGCACCGCCTCGACGGCGTGCCGTACGGCCACTTCGGCGACGGGTGCGTGCACGTCCGCATCGACTTCGAGCTCGATGACGCCCGCGGCCGCGCGACCTACCGGGAGTTCGTCGAGCAGGCGGCCGACCTGGTCGCGTCGTACGGTGGCTCGATGTCGGGGGAGCACGGCGACGGGCGCGCCCGGTCGGAGCTGCTGCCGCGGATGTACTCCCCGCAGGCGATGGCGATGATGGAGCAGGCCAAGCGCATCCTGGACCCCGGCAACCTGCTGAACCCCGGCGTCCTGGTGGACCCCGCCCCGTTCGACTCCGATCTCCGGCTGGCCAGACCGCCCGTCCCACTGCGTACGACGCTGCGGCTCACCCACGACGGCGGATCCTTCTCCGGAGCGGTGCACCGCTGCACCGGCGTCGGCAAGTGCATCGCCGACAACACCGGCGCCAGCGGGGTGATGTGCCCGTCGTACCTCGCCACCCGCAACGAGAAGGACTCCACCCGCGGCCGCGCCCACGTGCTGCAGGACGTCGCGACCGGGATCATCGGCTTCGACGACCCGGCGGTCGAGGAGGCCCTCGACCTGTGCCTGTCCTGCAAGGGCTGCGCCAGTGACTGCCCGACCGGCATCGACATGGCGACCTACAAGTCCGAGGCGCTCTCGCAGAAGTACGCCGGGGCGAGGGGGTTCCTGCGGCGACCGAGATCCCACTACGCGCTGGGCCAGCTTCCGCGCTGGGCCCGGATGACCCCGCCGAGGCTGGCCAACGTGATGCTCCGGAGCAGGACCGTCGGCCGGATCGCGAAGTCCGCCGCCGGGGTGGACCAGCGCCGCAGCCTGCCGACCTTCTCCGAGAAGCCGCTGCGGTCGGCTGCCAGGCCACTCGCCACCGACGTCGACGTCTGGATCTGGGCGGACTCCTTCACCGACCGCTTCGCCGCCGACACCGGCCGGGCGGCCATCGAGCTGCTCGAGTCGATGGGCCTGCGCGCGGCGGTCATCCCGGACCCTGCCTGCTGCGGCCTGACCTGGATCACCACGGGGCAGCTGAGCGCCGCACGGAGGATCGTCGGCCGCGCCGTCGCGACCCTGCACCGCTACGTCAGCTCCGGCACCCCCGTGGTCGGGCTGGAGCCCAGCTGCCTGGCCGCGATGCGCGAGGACGCCGCCCAGCTGGTCGACGACCCGCGCGTCGCCGAGGTGGGCGCGGGCTTGCGCTCGCTCGCGGAGTTCCTCGCCGAGCGGGTCGCGGACGGGTCGTGGACCCCGCCCGACCTGACCGGTGTCGAGGTCGTGGCCCAGCCGCACTGCCACCACCACGCCGTCATCGGCTGGGAGACCGACGCGGCCCTCCTCGCGCGGACCGGGGCCAGCGTCAGGAGGATCGGCGGCTGCTGCGGCCTGGCGGGCAACTTCGGCGTCGAGGTCGGGCACTACGAGACGAGCGTCGCCGTAGCCGAGCACGACCTGCTGCCCGCCGTACGCGAAGCGGGGCCGGAGGCCGTGGTCCTCGCCGACGGTTTCTCGTGCCGCACCCAGCTCGACGACCTCGCCGGGCGCCGCGCCCTGCACCTGGCCGAGCTGCTCCTGAGGGGCGTACGCGGCTGACGGCCGGTCAGCGGCGTACGCGCTCCACGGCCGACATCAGGTGGTAGACCGCGATGGCGGCGATCGTGCCCAGGGCGATCCCGTTGAAGCTCAGCTGGCCCGTCCTGAAGGTGAAGTCGGCGATCCCGACCACGAGGGCGGTGGCGGCGGTGAACTGGTTGGTCGGGCGGGAGAAGTCGACCCGGTTGTCGATCCAGATCTTGATGCCGATGACCCCGATGAGGCCGTAGAGGGCGGTCGTGACGCCTCCGAGGACCCCGGCGGGGATGGTGTTGACCAGCGCCCCGATCTTGGGCAGGAAGCCGAGGAGGATCGCGAAGGTACCGGCGACCCAGTAGGCAGCCGTCGAGTAGACCTTGGTGGCGGCCATGACGCCGATGTTCTCGCCGTACGTCGTCGTACCCGAACCGCCACCGAGCCCGGCGATCGTCGTGGCCAGGCCGTCGGCGAACAGCGCCCGCCCCGTCTCGGCGTTGAGTCGGGGGTCGGCCAGGTGGGCGACGCTGCGCACGTGGCCGACGTTCTCGGCGACCAGCACCAGGACCACGGGCAGGAAGGCTGGCAGGACCGACCAGGCGACGGTCGGAGCCATCAGGTCGGGTACGCCGATCCAGGCGGCCTTGCCGACGGGGCCGAAGTCGACCTGACCGGCGATGACCGCGCACACGTAGCCGACCACCACGCCGAAGAAGATCGAGAGCCGGGCGATCAAGCCGCGGAAGACCACGGTCCACAGGATCACCGCCAGCAGCGTGATGAGCGCGACCCACGGCGCCTTGACGAAGTTCGCCTTGGCGACGGGAGCGAGGTTGAGGCCGATCAGGGCCACGATGGCTCCGGCCACGATCGGCGGCATCAGGGCGTCGATCCACCCGGTGCCGGTGAACGTCACGACACCACCGACCAGTGCGAGCAGCAGCCCGACCACGACGATCCCGAACAGTGCCCCACCACGACCGTCCGAGGCAGTGGCAGCCGTGATCGGGGCGATGAAGGCGAACGAGGAGCCGAGGTAGCTCGGCAGCCGGTTGCGGGTCACCAGCAGGAACAGGATCGTGCCGACACCGGAGAAGAACAGCGTGGTGGTGGGCGGGAACCCGGTGAGCAGGGGCACGAGGAAGGTGGCCCCGAACATCGCGACGACGTGCTGGAGACCGAGGCCGATCGTGGCCGGCCACGCCAGCCGTTCCTCGGGCCGGACGATCTCGCCCTCGGTGATCGTGCGTCCGTCGCCGTGCAGATTCCAGGTCAGTGGCATGGGCGCAGCCTCGGGCACGCGCTGTGCCGTGGGCAAATCGGGTCGCGCCGGGTCGTCTCGTTTTGACCCATCACCGGGCAACCGGTAATCTCAATCCTTGTGTCTGGGTGATCCAGGCCTGTCTGCGTGCCCTCATGGCATCGCACACTCTCGCACCAAGGAACCAAGCATTTTCATCGTGCCCGGCAAGGCGTCGCGCACTGAGAGCAGAACAGAAAGGGAACCAACCAGGTGCCCACGATTAACCAGTTGGTCCGCAAGGGCCGCCAGGACAAGGTGTCGAAGAACAAGACGCCTGCCCTGAAGGGTTCGCCCCAGCGACGCGGCGTCTGCACGCGCGTCTACACCACCACCCCGAAGAAGCCGAACTCCGCCCTCCGGAAGGTCGCCCGCGTGCGCCTCTCGAGCGGCCAGGAGGTCACGGCCTACATCCCGGGTGAGGGCCACAACCTCCAGGAGCACTCGATCGTGCTCGTGCGCGGTGGCCGTGTGAAGGACGTGCCGGGCGTCCGCTTCAAGATCATCCGCGGCACCCTCGACACCTCCGGGGTCAAGGACCGCTAGCAGGCCCGCATCCGCTACG
>NZ_JAOPXP010000060.1 GCF_025965085.1 Marmoricola sp. | reverse complement strand
CGCACCTCGACGACGGCCGGGCCGGAGGTGGCCGCCTCGGAGACGACGGGCGCGGCCGCGGTGAGAAGCAGCACGGGCAGCAGCAGGGCGGCCAGCTTCAGGGAGCGGGCCCGGGGCCGGATCATGGGCGTCGGTCTGCCCGACGGGGCGGCGATCCGCCTTCGTCCAGCTGGGCAGCGAGACGCTCCAGGAGGGCGTCCACCTCGCTGGTCCGGTAGCCGCGCAGCGCCGTGTTGAACCGCAGCGCGCGCAGGTCTGCAGCCGTGACGGGGCCGTCGGCCGGGAGCCGCACGTCCGCGCGGTCGTCGTACGCCGGGGCCAGGGAGTCGCCCCGACCGGAGGCCACGACCGCGGCCGCCCCGATGACGAGCACGATCAGCACCGCGAAGAACCAGGTCATCAGTCGGTGACCCCCTTGATCATCATCGCGACCGCCTCATCGACGTCGTCGGTCACCGCGAGCATGTCTAGGTCGGCCTGGCTGATCTTGCCGTCCGCGAGGACGGTGTCCCTCAGCCACGCCAGCAGCCCCGACCAGTAGTCCGACCCGACCAGCACCACCGGGAACGAGGTCACCTTCTGCGTCTGGACCAGGGTGAGCGCCTCGAAGAGCTCGTCGAAGGTGCCCAGGCCACCCGGCAGGACGACGAACCCGAGGCAGTACTTCACGAACATCGTCTTGCGGGCGAAGAAGTAGCGGAAGTTCACGCCCACGTCGACCCACTCGTTGAGGCCGGACTCGAAGGGCAGCTCGATGCCGAGCCCCACGCTCACGCCCAGCGCCTCGGAGGCGCCCTTGTTGGCCGCCTCCATCGCGCCGGGCCCACCACCGGTGATCACGGCGAAGCCGGCCTCGGCCAGTCGGCGCCCGACCTCCTCGGCCTTGGCGTAGTCGGGGTCCTCGCGACGGGTGCGGGCAGAGCCGAAGACACCGATCGCCGGACCGAGCTCGGCCAGGGCGCCGAAGCCCTCCACGAACTCCGCCTGGATGCGCAGCACCCGCCACGGGTCGGTGTGCACCCAGTCGCTCGGGCCGCGCGAGTCGAGCAACCTCTGGTCGGTGGTGGAACGGTCGACCTGCGAACCACGCAGGACGGTCGGGCCCTTGCTCTTCTCCCCCCGGCCGGCGGCGGTCTCGCCCTCGGCGCTCATGCGCCCAGCCAGGTCCGGAGGGTGGTCTCGCACGATCGCAGCTGCTCGATGGGCACGAACTCCTCCTGCTTGTGCGCCAGCATGGGGTCCCCCGGCCCGTAGTTGACCGCCGGGATGCCCAGGCCGGTGAACCGGGCCACGTCGGTCCAGCCGAACTTCGGGCTGACGGTGCCGCCGACCGCCTCGACGAAGGCCTGGGCGGCGGGTACGCCGAGGCCGGGAAGCGCGCCCGGTGCGGAGTCGGTGACCTCCACCTCGAAGCCGTCGAAGAAGTCCTTGACGAAGGCGAGGGCCTCGGCCTCGGAGGTGTCGGGAGCGAACCGGTAGTTGACGGTGACCACACACTCGTCGGGAAGCACGTTGGTGGCCACTCCCCCGCTGATCATGACGGCGTTGAGGCCCTCGTGGTACTCCAGCCCGTCGATGACCGGCTTTCGTGCGTCGTACTCCCCCAGTCGGCCTAGGATCTCCCCCGCCGCGTGGATCGCGTTGCTCCCCCGCCAGGAGCGTGCCGAGTGGGCCCGCTCGCCGCGCGCGGTCACCTCCACCCGCAACGTACCCTGGCAGCCGGCCTCGACGACGGCGTCGCTGGGCTCCATCAGGATGGCGAAGTCACCCGTGACGAGGTCGGGACGCTCGCGCGCCACGATCCCGAGCCCGTTGTAGACGTCGTCGATCTCCTCGGCCTCGTAGAAGACGAAGGTCACGTCGCGGTTGGGCTCGGGCAGAGTCTGGGCCAGCCGCAGGGCCACCGCCACCCCGCCCTTCATGTCGCAGGTCCCCAGACCGTGCAGGTGGTCACCGTCGTTGCGCACGGGCAGGTTGCGGTTCAGGGGCACTGTGTCGATGTGCCCCGCGATGACCACGCGCTCGGGACGTCCGAGGTTCGTGCGCGCCACCAGCGAGTGCCCGATTCGTGTCACCTCGAGGTGCGCGACCCCGGCCAGCGCCTGCTCGATCGCGTCCGCGAGAGCCTTCTCGTTCCGGCTCACGGACTCGATGTCGACCACCGACTCGGTCAGCGCCACGACGTCTGCAGTGAGGTCCAAGGACATGTCGGTCATCTTGTCACCCGGAGCAGACGCCGTGGTCTCGCCCACCCGGAGGTCGAGCAGCGACCGGGGCGCCGGCGGTCGTGGGGCGTCAGCGGCCGGCCGCAGCGAGGCGGCCCCTGAGGAGTGCCTTGGCCGGGTGGGCCTGGTCGCCCATGACGGCGAGGCAGACCTCCATCACCTCGGTGTCGTACGGCGCCAGCGCGGTATAGCGGGCGACTGCGGTGGGCTGCGGGTCGGCGAGCAGCGCCTCGCGGAGGGCGACCGCGACGTAGTCCGCGAGCTCGACGAGGGCCGGCGACTCCGTGCCGGGCATCAGGTCCCCGCCGTAGGCCGCGACGGCCGCTCGCACCTGGCCACCGCGCAGCAGCCGGAGCACCTCGGTGACGTCGATCTGCACCGGCATCGTCAATCGGTAGGGTCGTGAGGCGAGCTGGCCCTGGAGTGCGCTGCGCAGGTGGGAGACCTCGGCCTTGAGCGTGGAGAACGTGACCGCCTGGTCACCGTAGAGCTGTGCGTGCAGCTGCTCCAGGGAGAGCCCCGCAGGGTTCAGGGCCAGGAGCGCGAGGATCTCGGTCTGTCTCCGGTTGAGCAGCAGGCGCCTACCGTCGAGGTGTGCCTCGGCCGCTCCGAGCAGCGAGAGGTCGAGGCCCGACAGCGGGGTCCGGCCCTCCTGGCCGCTGATCGTCGGGTGCTGCTGGGAGGCGGGTAGGGCGGCCTCGATGAGCCGTGCCATCACGCGCGCCGTAGCCATGCCGATGGGGTGGGTCTTGTCCCAGGTCGTCGAGAGGTCGATGACGCCGATCTGCTCGTTGCTCACCGGGTCGTGCACGGGGGCGGCCCAGCACACCCAGTTGTGCACGATGGGCGCGTAGTGCTCGGCGCTGAACACCATCGCGGGCGCGTCGAGACGGGTGGCCAGGTCGAGTGCGTTGGTGCCGACGCTGGTGTCGTCCCACCGGCCGCCGGCGACGAAGTTGACGCTCTCGGCCTTGCGGCGCATCACGCGTCCGCCGTACGTCCACAGGATGCGGGTCTCGGCATCGGTGACGGCGACGACGAGGTCGCCGTCCTCCGCCGAGCGTCGCAGCTCCGACTCCACCCGTTCGACGGCCACCTGGAGGGGCGAGCCGTTCCAGATCGACGCGGTGTCGGACTCGTCGGCGAGGGGCGCCTCTGCCAGGTCGAGGCCCACGGCGGGGGCCGAACGTTCCCAGGAGCGCAGGATCTCCGGCCGCACCGCGCCCTCGGCGCCGTCACCGTGCTCGATGAAGTTGGTCCATGCGCGGACGGCGTCGACCCGCCGGCTCTGCAGGTCGTGGCTCGAAGGCGACATAGAAGGCTTCTTCCAATTGTGACTGTCGCCACGTTAGCCCCCACTTCCCAGCCCGCGACAGGGTTTGGCCCCCGCTCGACGCAGCAACCGCTGGGTGGTGCGGGACCACCTCATGGGCCAGGACTCGTCGAGGGTGCCGTAGCCCGGCTCGTGTGCTCCCCCATGGCACTCATGGTGGCCCGGTGCGGTGCCGCCGTCGTCGATGTCGTGGGTGTGGGCCGGGCGCGCCGGTCAGCTCCCGCCGGGAGCCGAGTGGGCGTGGATGCGGCCCTGCGTGGTGGTGAGCCGGTCGCCGGTGCCGCCCCAGCGGCTGGCGACGATCTCGGCCGCGATGCTGACGGCGGTCTCCTCCGGCGTGCGCGCCCCGAGGTCGAGGCCGATCGGGCTGGACAGCCCGCCCAGCTCCTCCTCGGTCAGCCCGGATTCGCGGAGGCGCTCGAGCCGGTCCTCGTGCGTACGCCGGGAACCCATCGCCCCGACGTAGGCGACGCCGGGCAGCCGCAGCGCGACCTCGAGGACAGGTACGTCGAACTTGGGGTCGTGGGTCAGCACACAGATCACGGTGCGTCCGTCGATCCGCCCGGCGTCGCGCTCGGCCTGGAGGTACTTGTGCGGCCAGGTGACCACGACCTCGTCGGCCGACGGGAACCGGCTCCTGGTGGCGAACACGGGCCTCGCGTCGCAGACGGTGACGTGGTAGCCGAGGAAGGCGCCCATGCGGGCGACGGCTGCGGCGAAGTCGATGGCACCGAAGACCAGCATCCGCGGGGCCGGGGCGAACGCCCACACGAAGACCCGCATCCCCTCGCCGCGCCGCTCCCCGTCGGGACCGTAGGTCAGCGTCGCGTTGTGGCCGGAGGCGAGCAGTCCGAGCGCGTCGTCGTGGACGGCGTCGTCGGCCCGTGGTGAGCCCAACGACCCGGACAGCCCCTCGCCAGGGCGTACGACGGCCCGGCGGCCCACCCACGACCGGTCCGGATGCTCGATCACGGTGGCCAGGGCGACGGCGCGGCCCTCCCTGATGTCGGCGGCGATCTCGCCCAGCTCGGGGAAGGTCTGCCGGTCGACCTTCTCGACGTAGACGTCCAGGATGCCGCCGCACGTCAGGCCGACCGCGAACGCGTCGTCGTCGGAGACGCCGTAGCGCTCGAGGACGGGCTCCCCGGAAGCCACCACGGACTCGCCCAGCTCGTAGACCGCGCCCTCGACGCAGCCGCCGGAGACAGACCCGACTGCCGAGCCGTCCGGACCCACGAGCATCGAGGCGCCGGGCGGTCGCGGGGCGGAGCGGAACGTCGCGACCACGGTGCCGACGCCGACGGTGTCGCCGGCCTCCCACCACTGCATCAGCTCGTCGAGCACCTCACGCACGGCCCACCACCTCCAACACTTCCGCGAACGCCTGCAACGAATGGCCCGCGATGAACTCGTCGCAGTGCGGCAGGGCGGCCTCGATGCCCTGCTGCACGGGCTCGTAGCCCTCCTTGCCGCGATGCGGGTTGACCCACACCACGCGGTGAGCCAGCCGGTGCAGCCTCTGCATCTGCTGACCGAGCTCGGAGGCGTCGCCGCGTTCCCACCCGTCGGAGAACACAACCACGACAGCACCCCGCGCCATTCCGCGGGCACCCCAGCGGTCCAGGAAGGCGCGCAGCGTCTCACCGAGGCGGGTGCCCCCGGACCAGTCGGGCACCGTCTCGCCCGCCCGGACCAGCGCCAGCTCCGGGTCGGAGTTGCGCAGCGGCAGCGTGAGGCGGGTGAGTCGGGTGCCGAGGCTGAACACCTCCACCTTCGGACCCATGGTGGCCGGGCTCGTCGTGACCAGGTGGGCAAGTCGCAAGATGGCGTCCACGTAGGGCCGCATCGAGGCGGAGACGTCCACGAGCAGCACGACCCGTCGTGGCGTCGTACCCCTGCGGCGGTGCTCGACCCGGCCGGGCTCGCCCATCTGGCGCAGCGTCGTGCGCAGGGTGCGGTGCATGTCGAGCTCACCCCGCCGCCAGGGCGTACGCCGGCCGGCCCGGCGTCGCGGCAGCCGGGGTACGAGCGCGCGAATCATGGCGTCCAGCAGCGCCTTCTCGTCGGGCTTGAGGTGGGCCACGTCGCGGTGGCGGAGCAGCTCGACGTCGCTGGCTGCGGCCTGCACCACGTCGGGCACGGACTCCCCGAGCTCCTCGCCCGGCTCGCCCATCGGCAGCGGCGGGCTGATCTCGCGGGACTTCTCACGGGCCACGGTGCGGGGCAGCTGCTCGCGGGCCCCGAACCAGGCCTCGAAGACGTGGCTGTAGCGGACGAGGTCGTCGGGGCTCCCGCACAGGGTCGCGACGCCGGCCCGGTAGGTCGCCGTCGGATCACCCACGCCGACCAGCGAGGCCGCCTCCAGGAAGCTCGTCGCCCGGTCGTGGGTGACCGCCAGCCCGGCGGAGCGGAGCGCGCGCGTGAAGCCGAGCAGGATCTCGTCGGGCTCGTGGGCGATGCCGAGGCTCATCCCGCGAGCATCCGGTCGAGGGCCTGCTTCACGCGGTCGGTGTCCTCGCGGTACTTCACGACCGCGCCCAGCGTCCGCGACGCCGTCTCGAGGTCGATCTCGTCGACACCGAGACGGTGCAGGGCACGGGCCCAGTCGAGGGTCTCGGCGACCCCCGGCGGCTTGAGCAGCTGCTGGTCCCGCAGCTGCTGCACGAGGCCGGCGACCTGCTCGGCCAGCCGCCGGCTCACCTCGGGCAGCCGGCTGCGGACGATCGCGACCTCGCGCGCGAGGCCGGGATGGTCGATCCAGTGGTACAGGCACCGGCGCTTGAGGGCGTCGTGCAGCTCACGGGTGCGGTTGGAGGTGAGGACGACGGTCGGGGGCGTCACCGCCGTGACGGTGCCCAGCTCGGGGATGCTGACCGACCAGCTGGAGAGCACCTCGAGGAGGAACGCCTCGAACTCGTCGTCGGCCCGGTCGACCTCGTCGATGAGCAGCACCGCGGGCGCCTCGCGCAGGGCCTGCAGCACCGGCCGTGCGAGCAGGAACCGCTCGTCGAACAGGGACTTCTCGGCCTCGTTGGCATCGAGCTCGCCGACCTTGCTGGCCGCCTCGAGCGTGCGCAGGTGCAGGATCTGGCGCGGGAAGTCCCAGTCGTAGAGCGCCTGGGTGGCATCAATGCCCTCGTAGCACTGGAGGCGGATCAGCGGCACGTCCGCCAGCTGGGCCAGTGCCTCCGCGAGCGCGGTCTTGCCGGTCCCCGGCTCTCCCTCCAGCAGCAGGGGGCGCTGCATGCCGTGGGCGAGGTAGACCACGGTGGCGAGGTCGTCGTCCGCGAGATACCCGGTGCCCTCGAGGGCGAACCGGATCGACTCCGGAGAGGTGAGCTCCATCCCGGCAGGCTACTCAGGCTGCGGTTGGCCACCGGTTGGCCTGGCGTCGACGTCCATCCCGGTGGCGAGGTCGCCGCACTCGACCAGCTCGACCTCGTGCCGGCCCAGGTAGGTGCGGGCCCCCCGGTCCCCGGTCGCCGACGCGACGACGCCGGCCCAGTGGTCGCGGCCGATCAGGACGGGGTGGCCGGGTGTCCCGTCGTACGCCGCACGGGCGAGGGTCTGACTGCCCACCGGCCGGTCGAGCAGCCGCCGCACCACCTCGGGGCCGACGTCGGGCAGGTCGACGAGGCTGACCAGTGCCGCGGTCCCGTCACCCTCCCGGAGGGTCATGAGCCCTTTGCGCAGGGACGCGCCCATCCCCTCGTCCCAGTCGTCGGCAACCACGACCTCGGCGTCGTACCCCTCCAGCAGCGGGCGGGCCTCGTCGGCGCGGGCGCCGAGCACCACCACGACGCGGTCACAACCGCCGCCGTGCAGTCCGGTGACGGCGTCGGCCAGCCAGCTCTCGACCAGCGCCTTGGGTCGCCCCATCCGTCGCCCGGCGCCGGCGGCCAGCAACAACCCGATCGTGCTCATGTGCTCCATCCTGCCGGGGTCACGCGAGGCGTGAGACCCGCGGCAGCCTGGGGACGTCGAGCTCCCCCTTGCGGAGCCGGTAGACCTGCAGTCGCAGGTCGAAGTACTTCTCGGACTCCCCGACCCACTCCATGCCGATCGAGCGAGCCGTACGGGCGCCGCGCTCGTTTCGGGGCCGGACCACAGCGAAGAGCTCCTCGACTCCGGAGGCGAAGGCGAAGTGCGCGACGGCGTGGCCCGCCTCGCCGGCCAGGCCCTGGCCCCAGTACGCCGGCGCCAGCTGCCACCCGATCTGGAGGTCGTGCCCCTCCGGTGGCAGCGGCAGCAGCACGATGCCGCCGACCAGCTCGCCGGTCCCTGCGAGCTCGAGGGCCCAGCGCCCGGCCGGAGCAGGCAGCTCTTCGCGCTGCCAGCCCTCGATGACCGCCTCCATGGTGGCGACGTCCTCCACCCGGCCCATCGCCGGGCTCAGCCACCGTGTGACGTCCTCGGAGCCGTAGGTCGCCAGCGCGGCGGGAGCATCTCGGGTCGACCACAGACGCAGCTGGAGCCTCGGACTGCGGATCCTGCGTCCTTCGATCTCGACGCGGTGCTGGTGCTCGTCCGTCATGACATGCTCCTCCGGTCGTCGGCCCCTGGAAAATCGTAGGCCCGCGCGGAGAATCGTGCCGCGAGCACTCGCACACGTGTTCGAAGGGCTGCTAGCATCGTTGGTGTGTCGGTGGACTTCCAGCCCTCTCTCCTCGACGCCCTCGACGGCGTCGGGCAGATCGGCGTGGGCCCCCTCGCGGGCCGGATCCAGCGCACCGAGCTCTCCCAGGGGGCGTGGGTCGACGTACTGCCCGGGTGGTTCGGAGGCGCCGACGCCGTGTTCGCCGACCTCCTGGAGATCGTGCCCTGGCGGGCCGAGCGGCGTCCGATGTACGACAACGTCGTCGACGTGCCCCGCCTGCTGTGCCACTACGGCGCCGGTGAGGCGCTGCCGCACCCGGCTCTCACGCAGGCGCGCGAGGCCCTGAACGCCCACTACCTGCCCGAGCTCGGCGAGCCGTTCGTGACGGCGGGCTGCTGCTACTACCGGGACGGGCACGACTCGGTGGCCTGGCACGGCGACAACATCGGCCGGGGGCGCTCCCACGACACGATGGTCGCCATCGTCTCGTTCGGCTCACCCCGCAAGCTGCAGCTGCGACCGGTGGGCGGGCACACCGAGGTCAGCCATGCGCTGGGCCACGGTGACCTCATCGTCATGGGCGGCTCCTGCCAGCGCACCTGGGAGCACGCCGTACCCAAGACCTCCCGGCCCGTCGGCCCCCGCATCAGCGTGCAGTTCCGGCCGCGCAACGTCTTCTGATCCCGTCCGGGGCACATCGCCGGTCGTGGGCACGGAGGACGGCAGGAAGACCTGATGGAGGCGGCCGACTGCTCGGACCCGACGTCGGCCTTCATCGCGGCCAGCGGTGCGCGCGATGTTGCGCCGCTGGAAGTCGGAGAGGAGACGGCCACCCGTGGCGGCCTTGTCGACGAGCGCCGCCGCCCGCTTGCTGCTCGAAGGTGTACCCAGGATGCGCTCCTGCGTGTCACGACCCACGGGCTCCCCTGGCTGTCGAGTCGGTGGTCGGCCGAGCCTGGGGGTCGGCCCACCAGGGGACGCAAAAGGGCCCCCGCCGAAGCGAGGGCCCTTCCGGATGGTGCGTGTGGGGCTCGGACTCAGAAGTCCATGCCGCCCATGCCACCGGAGGGGTCGCCACCCATGGGGGCGGCCTTCTCCGGCTTGTCGGCGACGACTGCCTCGGTGGTGAGGAACAGCGCGGCGATCGACGCAGCGTTCTGCAGCGCCGAGCGGGTCACCTTGGCCGGGTCGGGGATGCCGAAGGCGAGCATGTCGCCGTACTCCCCGGTCGCGGCGTTGAGACCGTGGCCGACCGGCAGGCCGGCGACCTTCTCGGCCACGACGCCACCCTCGAGACCGGCGTTGATCGCGATCTGCTTGAGCGGAGCCGCGAGCGCGACCTTGACGATGTTGGCACCGGTGGACTCGTCGCCCACCAGCTCCAGCTTCTCGAACGCGTTGACGCCCGCCTGCACGAGCGCCACGCCGCCACCGGCGACGATGCCCTCTTCGACGGCGGCCTTCGCGTTGCGAACGGCGTCCTCGATGCGGTGCTTGCGCTCCTTGAGCTCGACCTCGGTCGCAGCCCCGACCTTGATGACCGCAACACCGCCGGCCAGCTTGGCCAGGCGCTCCTGCAGCTTCTCGCGGTCGTAGTCCGAGTCGCTCTTCTCGATCTCGGCGCGGATCTGGTTGACGCGACCAGCGAGCTGGTCGGGGTCCCCAGCACCGTCGACGATGGTGGTCTCGTCCTTGGTCACGACGACCTTGCGGGCCTGGCCGAGCAGCTCGATGCCGGTCGACTCCAGCTTGAGGCCGACGTCCTCGGAGATGACCTGGCCACCGGTGAGGATCGCGATGTCCTGCATCATGGCCTTGCGACGGTCACCGAAGCCAGGAGCCTTGACGGCGACGGACTTGAAGGTGCCACGGATCTTGTTGACGACCAGCGTCGACAGGGCCTCGCCCTCGATGTCCTCGGCGATGATCAGCAGCGGCTTGCCGCTCTGCATGACCTTCTCCAGCAGCGGAAGCAGATCCTTGACCGTCGAGATGGACAAGGCGTTCGTGCTGATCTACGAGGACAAGATCAGCTCGGCCACCAAGCTGATCCCGCTGCTGGAGAAGATCCAGAAGGCCAAGAAGCCGTTGCTGATCATCGCCGAGGACATCGAGGGCGAGGCGCTGGCGACGCTGGTCGTCAACAAGCTGCGCGGCATTCTGAACATAGTCGCGGTCAAGGCGCCAGGCTTTGGCGATCGACGCAAGGCGATGCTGCAGGATCTGGCGGTCGTGACCGGTGGGACGCTCATCTCC
>NZ_JAOPXP010000026.1 GCF_025965085.1 Marmoricola sp. | reverse complement strand
GGAGTATCCCCTCTGGTCGGCGTACTCCCCGGCATCCGCCAGTACGACGCCCCACCCCGGGTGCCACCGGCGGAGGGCGGCCGGGCGCTGCGAGTAGTAGGTGAACAGGAAGTCGTGGACCGGGTGCCTCTCGCCCCGCTGCCGACGCTCGAGGTGCGGCCGGACCCACCGGTCGACGCGGCTGGCGTGCACCTCGGCGCGCCCCTGCCAGGTGGGGCGGTCCAGCACGGCCGCGGAGGTGGTTTCCACAGGGGCGACGCTAGTGCGTGGGCCGCGGGGTCCGGTCGATAGGCTCCATGGGTGCGTATTGCAAGGTTCACCACAGGCGACGACCCCCGTTTCGGCATCGTGACGGGAGACATCGACGACTTCGGCATCCCCGACGAGGACTCCGTGATCACGCCCCTTGCCGGCGACCCGCTGTACGTCGGCCTCCAGCCCACCGACGAGGTGGTGCGCCTCGCCGACGCCCGGCTGCTCTCGCCGGTCCTGCCGCGGAGCAAGGTGGTCGGCATCGGACGCAACTACGCCGCCCACGCGGCGGAGATGGGACACGACCTTCCCGAGGAGCCGCTGATGTTCCTCAAGCCGAACACCTCCGTCGTCGGCCCCGGAGACCCGATCTTCTACCCGCTCCAGAGCGAGAACGTGCACTTCGAGGGCGAGCTCGCGGTCGTGATCAGCCGCATCTGCCGCGACGTGCCCCAGGAGAAGTTCGCTGACGTCGTCCACGGCTACACGATCGGCAACGACGTGACCGCGCGGGACCTCCAGAAGAAGGACGGCCAGTTCACCCGCGCCAAGGGCTTCGACTCGTTCTGCCCGCTCGGGCCCTGGGTGGAGACCGAGCTCGACGTCAGCGACCTGCGGGTGCAGACCTTCCTCAACGGCGAGCCCAAGCAGGACGGCCGCACCTCCGACCTGATCTTCGACGTCCCGACCCTGATCGCCTACGTGACCAGCGTGATGACGCTGCTGCCGGGCGACGTGATCCTCACCGGCACCCCTGAGGGTGTCGGTCCCATGAACGCCGGTGACGAGGTCGAGATCTCGATCCAGGGCATCGGCAACCTGAACAACAAGGTGGTCAAGCGTGACTGAGACAGGCTCAACCGACGCAACCGGCTCCGCCGTACGCGTGCGGATGGCGCCCTCCCCGACGGGCTCCCCGCACGTCGGGATGGCCCGAACAGCGCTCTACAACTGGGCGTTCGCGCGTCATCACGGAGGCACGTTCGTCTTCCGCATCGAGGACACCGACGTGGCCCGCAACACCCAGGAGTCCTACGACGGGATCTTCGAGGTGATGCGCTGGCTGGGCCTCGACTGGGACGAGGGCCCCGATGTGGGCGGACCGCACGGGCCCTACCGGCAGAGCGAGCGCTCGGAGATCTACGCCGACGCGCTGGCTCGGCTGCGCGACTCCTCGCGCACCTACGACTGCTACTGCACCACCGAGGAGGTGGAGGCGCGTCGCAAGGCCTCCGGCTCCAAGATCGTGGGGTACGACGGCTTCTGCCGCGAGCTCACCGACGAGCAGGTTGCCGCCTTCCGTGCCCAAGGACGCGAGCCCGTCGTCCGGTTCCGGATGCCCGACGGCGAGATCACCTTCGACGACCTGGTCCGTGGCGACATCACCTTCCACACCGACCACGTCCCCGACTTCGCGCTGGCACGCGCCAACGGGCAGCCGCTGTACACGCTGGTCAACCCCGTCGACGACGCACTGATGGAGATCACGCACGTGCTGCGTGGTGAGGACCTGCTGTCCAGCACGCCTCGCCAGATCGCCCTCTACCAGGCACTCGAGGAGGTCGGCATTGCGAAGTTCACCCCGCGGTTCGGCCACCTGCCCTACGTCATGGGGGAGGGCAACAAGAAGCTCTCCAAGCGTGACCCCGAGGCCCACCTCCTCGGGTATCGCGACGCCGGCTTCCTGCCCGAGGGGCTGCTGAACTACCTGGCGCTGCTCGGCTGGGCGATCGCCGATGACCGTGACGTGTTCACGCTCGAGGAGATGGTCGAGGCGTTCGAGATCGCACGGGTCAACCCCAATCCCGCCCGCTTCGACCTGAAGAAGGCCGAGGCGATCAACGCCGCGCACATGCGGATGCTCACCCTCGAGGAGCTGACCGAGCGGGTCACGCCGTACCTCCAGCGGGCCGGCGTGGTGGCCGACCCGGTCACCCCCGAGCAGTCCGGCCTGCTCACCCAGGCGATGCCGTTGGTGCACGAGCGGATCAACAAGCTCACCGAAGCGGCGCCGATGCTCGGCTTCCTGTTCACCGACGAGGTCGAGTACGACGACGCCGACGTCGCGAAGCTGCTGGACGAGGCGGGACTCGGAGTCGTCGAGGCGGCCCGCGAGGCACTCGAGGCGCTGACCGAGTGGACCACCCCGGCGATCGAGGAGGCGTTGCGCGCCAAGCTCGTCGAGGAGCTCGGCCTGAAGCCGCGCGTTGCGTTCGGGCCGATCAGGGTCGCAGTCACCGGCCGCCGGGTCTCGCCGCCGCTGTTCGAGTCGCTCGAGCTGCTCGGACGTGAGAAGTCGCTGGCCCGTCTCGACGCTGCTCCGAGGGCCGCGGCCCGGAGCGCCGCCGAGCAGAAGCCGGTCGAGGCCTGATGTCGAACCCACCGCCCGGCCCACCACCCCCCGGCCTTCCTCCTGAGCCGCTGCAGCCCCCGCCGCCCCAGTGGGGGGCCCCGGCCTGGCCGCCGCCCCAGCAGCCCTCCCAGGCGTCGTACCAGCCACCCCAGCAACCGCCCCCACCGCCGGGGGGATCCCACTGGCGCCAGCCGAGCGCGGCACACCCCCACCCAGAGCCGCGCTCCTACCCGCTGATGCTGCGCACCTGGGACTACCGACCCTGGAAGCCGATCGTCGGGATCGCCGTGCTGGTCGCGTCGATGTTCGTGGTCGTCCCGATCCTGCTGATGCCGGTGCTGGCGGTCGCGGTCGCCCTGCAGGGCGGCTCCGGGGCCTTCGGCGACAGGTTCAACCAGGCGCTGGACCTGAGCTCGGTGACGCCGGCCACGATGCTGTTCCTCAACCTGTCGCTGGCCGCCCTGACGCTGGTCGCGATGGGCATCGAGCGGTTCATCCACCGGTTGCGCCCGCGCTGGCTCTCCTCGGTGCGTCCGGGGATGCGCTGGAGGTTCTTCTTCGCCTGCCTCGGGCTCTCGGTCGTGGCGCTGGTCATCTCGCTGGTGATGAGCTCCCTGCTGCCTCAGAACCCCAACACCGTCTCGCACGGGCCGAACGAGCTCACGGGCCGGCTGGTCGCCACCGCGATCGTGATCCTGCTGACCACGCCGCTGCAGGCGCTGGGTGAGGAGTACGCCTTCCGCGGCTACCTGATGCAGGCCTTCGGATCCCTCACGCACGGGATCATGGAGGACATCGGGGTCAGCAAGCAGGTGGCGGTCAGGATCGCTCAGGGGTTCGCCCTGCTCGCCACCTCCGGGCTGTTCGCGCTGGCGCACGGTGCGCAGAACCTGCCGCTGTTCCTGGACCGCTTCGCGTTCGGCCTGATGGCGGGACTCGTCGTGATCCTGGTCGGCGGCCTGGAGGCCGGCATCGCGCTGCACATCCTGAACAACCTGGTCGCCTTCGGCCTGGCGATCTTCTTCGGCGACGTCTCGAGTGCCCTGAACGTCTCGGAGGTCTCCTGGTGGCAGCTGCCGGTGACGGTCGTCCAGAACGGCGGCTACCTGCTCCTCGTGCTGCTGGTGGCCCGACGGATGGGACTGCGCCACACCACCGCGCCCCCCTCGGTGCACGCCGGTACCCCGGCGGCGAGTCAGCCTGTCGGTTGAGCGGTGCAGGTCACGTGCCCCCGATTGGTGGCGGGGACAGGCCTATGTGTATCTTTGACCCTCGGTTCGCCCGGTAGAACGGGGCGGACCGAACCCATGGGGTATGGGGTAATTGGCAGCCCGACTGGTTCTGGTCCAGTTAGTCTAGGTTCGAGTCCTAGTACCCCAGCGAGTTCGACGATTTGGCTCGGCAGTAACGCGAACGTTAGAGTCTCGTCGGCTCCTGCCCCCGTTGTGTAGTGGCCTAGCACGCCGCCCTCTCAAGGCGGTAGCGCGGGTTCGAATCCCGTCGGGGGTACATCAACCAGCAGCCCGGATCTCCTCGGAGACCCGGGCTGCTGCTCTTCCCGGCTCCCTGAGGGCCCGCCCACGGCCAGGTCCGATTCCCGCTGGTAACCGCCGGCGTCGGACCCCAGACTGGGGGACATGGACCTCGACCCGGATGCGTGCTATCGCGCCGTCAAGGGACGTGACCGGCGCTTCGACGGCATGTTCTACACGGCGGTCCGCACCACTGGCATCTACTGCCGTCCGTCCTGCCCCGCGATCACACCGCAACGGCGCAACGTGGTGTTCTACCGCACAGCCGCGGGCGCCCAGGGCGCCGGCTTCCGTGCCTGCCGTCGCTGCCTCCCCGACGCCACGCCCGGTTCGCCGGAGTGGGACGTCGCAGCCGACGTGGCGTCACGGGCGATGCGTCTGGTCTGCGACGGCCTGGTCGAGCGCGAGGGTGTGGAGGGGCTGGCGAGGGCCGTGGGGTACTCGACGAGACAGCTCAACCGTGTCGTCACCCGGGAGTACGGCGCCGGCCCGCTGGCCCTGGCCAGGTCCCGTCGCGCGCAGACCGCGCGGGTGCTGATCGAGACCACCGACCTGACCTTCACCGACATCGCGTTCGCCGCCGGGTTCGCCAGCGTGCGGCAGTTCAACGACACCGTGCGCGAGGTGTACGCCGCGTCACCGACCCGGCTGCGGGCAGGAGCCGGATCGCCCCAGCCGACTGGCGCGTCCGGCACGATCCGCACCCGCATCGCCGTGCGTGAGCCCTTCGCGGCCGACGACCTCCTCCGCTTCCTGGCCATGCACGTCGTGGGAGGCAT
This sequence comes from Marmoricola sp., assembly GCF_025965085.1. GTDB lineage: Bacteria > Actinomycetota > Actinomycetes > Propionibacteriales > Nocardioidaceae > Marmoricola. The sequence continues at coordinate 9,030 of NZ_JAOPXP010000026.1, read as the reverse complement.
CGAGGCGACCGGCCCCGACTGGTACGAACGCTCGCTGCGCCTGCCCCACGGACCCGGGGTCGTGCGGCTCGAGCTCGGCGACCGGCCGGCGGGCCAGGTCTCGTGCACGTTCACGCTGACCGACGCCCGCGACCTGGCGCCGGCGATGGAGCGCACGCGCCGGCTGCTCGACGCCGACTGCGACCCCATGTCGGTGGACGCGGCGCTGGCGGAGGACCCTGTGTTGGCCACGCTCATGGCCGGCAGACCGGGTCTGCGGGTCCCCGGCCAGCTCGACGGCGTCGAGCTGGCGGTGCAGACGGTGCTGGGCCAGCAGGTGAGCCTGGCCTCGGCCCGCGGCACCGCCGGCCGCCTCGTCGAGGAGTACGGCGACCCGCTGGGCCTGGACGGGGACCACGCGGTCACCCGGCTCTTCCCCACCGCGGCGCGGCTGGCGGCGCTCGACGCGGAGGACCCCAAGGTGCTGCGGATGCCACGGTCCCGTGCCCGCGCGCTGGTGGGACTCGCCGCCGCGCTCGACGCCGGAACCGTGCGGCTCGACCGCAGCACGGACCGCACCGAGACGCGCGAGGCGTTGCTGGCGCTGCCGGGAATCGGGCCCTGGACGGCCGACTACGTGTCGATGCGGGCGCTCGGCGACCCCGACGCCTTCCTGCCGACCGACATCGGCGTGCGCAACGCCGCCGCCCGCCTGGGCATCGAGGACGTGGTGTCCCGTAGCGAGGGCTGGCGGCCGTGGCGCTCCTACGCGCTGATGCGGCTGTGGTCGGTGGTACTCGGCGGCATGCAGCCACCCGGCACCTCGACCAGACTGAGCGACGACGAAGGAGGCATAGGGTGATGAGGACGAGGACAGTGGGGATGACAACGATGTGGACCGTGACCGGGTCCCCCGTCGGGGACCTGCGGATCGTGGCGCAGGGCGGGATGATCACTGCCATCGAGTTCAGCCCGTTCCTGGCGCCGCCGAGCGCGACAGCACCCGTCGGGGACCGCGCGGACGACGACCCGTTGCTGCGCAGTGCGGTCGACCAGCTGGCGGCGTACTTCGCCCGCGACCTCAAGGAGTTCGAGCTCCCGCTGGCCCCGCGCGGCAGCGACTTCCAGCAGCGCGTGTGGGCGCAGCTGCGAGGCATCGGGTACGGCGAGACCGCGTCGTACGGCGAGGTCGCCCGCCGTCTGGGCATGACCACCGTGGCCTCGCGCGCGGTCGGCCTGGCCAACGGGCGCAACCCGATCCCGGTCGTGATCCCGTGTCACCGGGTCATCGGCGCCAACGGCGCGCTCACCGGTTACGCGGGTGGGCTGGAGCGCAAGCAGCTGTTGCTGGAGCTCGAGCAGGACGCCCTGTTCTGAGGGCTGTCCGGAGTGCTTCCGGGACCCTCCCGGTCGGTCCGCTCCGGAGGCGTGATCGCACCTGCGAGGCTGGGGGGATGGCGGACGACGCGCGCGGGGCCGGTGGCGGCGACGACGAGTCCACTGCCACCGTCCTCCTGGCGGGGGCAGCCAACCTCGGGATCGCCATCGCCAAGCTCGTCGGCGGCCTCATCTCCGGCTCGACGGCGATGTTGGCCGAGGCCGCCCACTCGTTCGCGGACACGCTCAACCAGGTGTTCCTGATGACGGCGCTCAAGCGCAGCAAGAAGCCGGCCGACGCGCTGCACCCGTTCGGCTACGGCATGGAACGCTACTTCTGGTCGCTGCTCGCGGCCGTGGGGATCTTCGTGCTCGGGGCCGGCTACTCGATCTTCGAGGGCGTTCAGGCGGTGCTGCATCCCGAGCAGCTCGGCAGCCTGCTCGTCTCCTACGTCGTGCTCGGGCTTGCGTTCATCCTCGAGGGGGTGTCATGGCTCAAGGCGGTGCGGCAGCTCCGGGGCGAGGCAGCCGCGCGCGGCCGGGGCTTCTTCGAGCACCTGCGCATCACCCCGGACCCGACGGCGAAGACGGTGGCCTTCGAGGACACCGCGGCGTTGATCGGGCTCGTCCTCGCAGCCGCCGGCATCACGCTGCACCACGTCACCGGTCAGGGCTTCTGGGACGGGGGCGCCTCGATCGCAATCGGGCTGCTGCTCGTGGCGGTGGCCTACGCGCTCGGCCAGCAGAACAAGCGCGCCCTGATCGGCGAAGCGCTGCCGGAGGCCGCGCAGGAGGCGATCCGCACGACGATCGTGGAGTCGCCCGGCATCGACAGCCTGGTCGAGATGCTGACCATGCGCATGTCGCCGCACGAGGTGATCGTCGCGGCGCGCGTCGACCTGGACGACACCTCGACCGTCGAGGAGATCGAGAAGGCAGCCGAGGAGGTCGAGCGCCGGGTGCGCGAGGAGCACCCGGAGGTGCGGCACGTGTTCCTCGACCCGACGGACGACCCCGGCGAGGCCGATCCGCCGCTCCGCCCGGAGGGCCAGCAGTAGCGACCGGTGGCCGCCTTCTCTCGTCGCGGGCGACGGGGCACCGGGTGCTCGGCCGGGTCGGCGAGGCCCGGCGGACGTTTCACCCGTTCACCTGCGAAACATGCACTTCCCCCTCGTTGCAACAGGGGGGAAGTGCGAGTTTCACCAGTGAACGGGTGAAACGAGTGACTGGTGTGACTACTCGGCCGCAGCCCGCCGCAGCGACTCGGAGAGCCGCTCTGCGGCCGCGAGCACGGCGGGGGCGTGCATCCGGCCGGGCTGCCGGGAGAGTCGCTCGAGAGGGCCTGACACCGACACGGCGGCGATGATCTTGCCGCTGGGGGAGCGCACCGGTGCGGAGACCGAGGCGACGCCCTGCTCGCGCTCACCGATCGACTGCGCCCAGCCGCGCCGGCGGATGCCGGCGAGGGCGGTGGCGGAGTAGGCGGCGTTCTGCAGGCCGCGGTGCATGCGCTCGGGGTCCTCCCAGGCAAGGAGGACCTGGGCAGCCGAGCCGGCACGCATGGTCAGCTGGGAGCCGATCGGGATGGTGTCGCGCAGCCCGCTGGGGCGCTCGGCCGCGGCGACGCACACGCGGTGCTCACCCTGGCGCCGCCACAGCTGGGCCGACTCCCCGGTGATGTCGCGCAACCGGGCCAGAACGGGTCCGGCGGTCGCGAGGAGACGATCCTCGCCCGCGGCCGCGGAGAGTTCGGCCAGGCGCGGTCCGAGGACGAAGCGGCCCTGCATGTCGCGGGCCACGAGCCGATGGTGTTCCAGGGCGACCGCCAGCCGGTGTGCCGTCGGGCGAGCCAGCCCCGTCCCGGCCACCAGCCCGGCGAGCGTCGCAGGACCTGACTCCAGTGCAGCGAGCACCAGGGCGGCTTTGTCCAGTACGCCGACTCCGCTTGTGTTGTCCATATGGTAATACTGCCGTCTCGTAGAATGGGATGCAACGTAAGGTGGGTCTCACGCTTCTGTAAGGCCGCTCAGTATGTGAAACGAAGCAGAGAGGATTCGGATATGGGTAGGACTCTGTCGGAAAAGGTCTGGGACGAGCACGTCGTCCGTAGTGCAGAGGGCGAGCCGGACCTCCTCTTCATCGACCTGCACCTGATCCACGAGGTGACCTCGCCCCAGGCCTTCGACGGCCTCCGGCTCGCAGGTCGCTCCGTACGTCGGCCCGACCTGACCCTGGCGACCGAGGACCACAACGTCCCGACGCTCGACTGGGACAAGCCCATCGCCGACCCGGTCTCCCGCACCCAGGTCGACACGTTGCGCAGGAACGCCGCCGAGTTCGGCATCCGATCGCACCCGCTCGGCGACGTGGAGCAGGGCATCGTGCACATCATCGGTCCCCAGCTCGGCCTCACCCAGCCAGGCATGACGATCGTGTGCGGCGACTCGCACACCTCCACCCACGGCGCCTTCGGTGCCATCGCCTTCGGCATCGGCACCTCCGAGGTCGAGCACGTGCTGGCCACGCAGACCCTGATGCAGGCGCGGCCCAAGACGATGGCGGTCACCGTCAACGGCACCCTCCCCGAGGGCGTCACCGCCAAGGACCTCGTGCTCACCCTGATCACGCAGACCGGCACCGGCGGCGGCCAGGGCTACATCGTCGAGTACCGCGGCCCGGCCATCGAGGCGCTCTCCATGGAGGGCCGGATGACGGTCTGCAACATGAGCATCGAGTGGGGTGCGAAGGCCGGCCTGATCGCGCCCGACCAGACCACTTTCGACTACATCGAGGGCCGGCCCGAGGCGCCCAAGGGTGCTGACTGGGACGCCGCGGTGGAGCACTGGATGTCGCTCACGACCGACGACGACGCGGTCTTCGACCAGGAGATCGTGCTCGACGCGTCGACCATGACGCCTTTCGTCACGTGGGGCACCAACCCCGGCCAGGGCGTTCAGCTCGGTGGCGTGGTGCCGGACCCCGCCGACTTCGAGGACGCCGACGACCGCATCGGTGCCGAGAAGGCGCTGGAGTACATGGCGCTCGAGGCAGGCACCCCCATGCGAGAGGTCAGGGTCGACACCGTCTTCGTCGGGTCGTGCACCAACGGCCGCATCGAGGACCTGCGCCTCGCGGCCGACATCATCAAGGGCCGCACGGTCGACAAGGACACGCGCCTGCTCGTCGTACCCGGTTCCGTCCGCGTGCGCATGCAGGCCGAGGACGAGGGGCTCGACGTCATCTTCAAGGAGGCGGGCGCCGAGTGGCGCGGCGCCGGTTGCTCGATGTGTCTGGGCATGAACCCCGACCAGCTCACCCCGGGGGAGCGCAGCGCGTCGACCTCCAACCGCAACTTCGAAGGCCGACAGGGCAAGGGCGGTCGCACGCACCTCGTCTCGGTGCCGGTCGCTGCCGCGACCGCGGTCCGCGGAACCCTGAGCTCGCCGGCCGATCTGCCCGCATTGAAGGAGATCTGAGCATGGACAAGTTCACCAGCCACACCGGCATCGGCGTTCCGTTGCGACGCAGCAACGTCGACACCGACCAGATCATCCCGGCGGTCTACCTCAAGCGCGTCACGCGCACCGGCTTCGAGGACGGACTTTTCGCAGCCTGGAGGGGCGATTCGTCCTTCGTGCTCAACAAGCCGGAGTACGCCGCCGGCTCGGTGCTCGTCGCCGGTCCGGACTTCGGCACGGGCTCGTCGCGCGAGCACGCCGTGTGGGCCTTGCAGAACTACGGCTTCCGCGCCGTGATCAGCCCGCGCTTCGCCGACATCTTCCGTGGCAACTCCGGCAAGGCCGGCCTGGTCGCGGCGCAGGTCGACGAGAAGGTCGTCCAGCGCCTCTGGGACTACCTCGAGGCAACACCGGGGGCCACCGTCACCGTCGACCTCGAGTCGCGAACCGTCAAGGCCGGTGAGGGTCCTGACGCCATCGAGGACTCCTTCGACATCGACGACTACACGCGCTGGCGTCTGCTCGAGGGACTCGACGACGTGGGCATCACCTTGTCGCACGAGGACGACATCGCGGAGTTCGAGAAATCGCGTCCATCGTGGAAGCCAGTGACAATTCACTGATCTGACGAGGGTTTCAACCAACTACTCCTGCGACACGCGTGTTTCCCGTTGTGGTGGGTGCCACTTTTCCCTAGCGTGCAAAGCGATTAGTCGAGCAAGGTGCTCGGCCGACGTTCACGAAAGGGAATCCTGTGAACAAGAGTCAGTTGATCGACACCCTCGCGGCTCGCTACGAAGGCAACCGCAAGGCGGCCGCACACGCGCTCGAGTCCGTGCTCGACACCATCACCCGCGAGGTGGCCAAGGGCGAGAAGGTCGCCATCACCGGCTTCGGGTCGTTCGAGAAGCGCGTCCGCGACGCGCGTTGGGTGCGCAACCCCGCGACCGGTGCCCGGATGAAGGCCAAGAAGAAGGCCGTCCCGGCATTCAAGCCCGGCGCACAGCTCAAGGACGTCGTCTCAGGCGCCAAGAAGCTGCCGAAGCTGACGCTGGCCGCGGTCGAGAAGGCCACGCCGGCCGCTGCCAGGCCAGCGGTGCGCAAGACGGCTGCTGCTGCGAAGAAGGCGGCGGGTGCGGGAAGCAAGACGGCCGCGAGCAAGACCACCGCCAGCAAGGCTGCTCCGGCCACGAAGTCGGCGCCCGCGAAGAAGGCTCCTGCCAAGGCGACGGCGACGAAGTCGGCTCCGGCGAAGAGGACCAGCACCTCCACGGCGGCCACGGCCAAGAAGACCTCGAGTGCCTCCACGGCCAAGAAGACCTCGAGTGCCTCCACGGCGAAGAAGACCTCGAGTGCCTCCACGGCCAAGAAGACCTCGGGTGCCTCCACGGCCAAGAAGGCTCCTGCCACCACGTCAGCGGCCAAGAAGGCCCCTGCGAAGACGGCGGCCAAGAAGCCCTCCACCGCCTCCACGGCGAAGAAGGCTCCTGCCAGGACCGCAGCGAAGAAGGCCGCCAAGAAGTCCTGAACCACGCACGGCACGGAGCGGCGGCGACCCGAGAGGTTCGCCGCCGCTCTTGCGTCTTCACCGGGGCGCGGGTCGGTGCTCCAGGACAGCGGCGGTGTGCGGTCCGACCCCGAGCTTGCTTGCCTGCTCGAGGTCGCTCTCGGTGTCGACATCCATGCGCAGGGTGGGCACCGCGACGCGAACCGGCCCGGCCCCGGAGAGCTCGTGCCGACGGGCCGATCCGGGCCCGAAGTGCGGGTCGAGGTCGACGCCGGGACCCGCGGCCAACAGCGTCGTACCGGTGCCGGAGGCGTCTGCGACGAACCAACGCGGTGTCATGCCGGCAGCCAGCGCTGTGTCGAGGTCCGTCGGGCTCAGGCACGGCAGGTCGGCGCACATCGCCGCGACACCCGTCGCGGGGTCCAGCAGACGCACCCGTAGAGACGCGTGGTGCAACGCGTGGTTGAGGTCACCGTCGCCCTCGTCAGGCAGGCGGATCGCGCCCTCCACCTCGAAGTCGGCCTCGTTGGTGACGACGTATACCTGCGCCACCGCGCGTGACCGCGCGGCGGCCGTGATCGCGTCGAGGGCGAAGGCGCGCATGAGCGGCGCCCGCTGGTCGGGTTGAGGCACCGTGAGACGGGACTTGGCCAGCGCGAGCGTCTTCACCGGCATCAGGAGGGCGAACGTGTGCGACATCCCGGTGATCCTCTCAGCCGACCGGGAGGAGACCCGGAGCGGCCTCGCCGGGGGACGCACTGCGATCCCGGGCAGCGCAGGCGCCTGGCAGTAGGCTCGCGTAGGCCTTCGGCGGGGGACCATGGCCGGCACGGGCCCGACGAAGAGGCCGCAGGGAAGTGTCAGAGGCCACAGACCAGGGGAACGGGGGTCCGGGTGGGCAAGGTTCGGCAACTGCAGCAGAAGCGCGGCTGGGCATGGACGGTCGTGGTGGGCATCGTGAAGCCGACCCTGCTGACCCTGACGAAGCGCAACTGGATCGACGGCGAGAAGATCCCCGCGACCGGCGGCTGCGTGGTCGCGGTCAACCACATCTCGCACCTCGACCCGATGACCCTCGGCTACTTCCTCTACGACCACGGCCGACTCGTGCGCTACCTGACGAAGGACGCGCTGTTCCGCACCCCCGTCGTGAGGCACATCGTCAAGGACGCGAAGCAGATCCCGGTCGCGCGGATGAGCGAGGGAGCGGCTACCGCCTTCGAGAAGGCCGTCGAGGCGGTCCGGGAGGGGGAGTGCATCGGCGTCTACCCCGAGGGCACGATCACCAAGGACGCTGACGGCTGGCCCATGCGCGGCAAGACCGGCGCTGCCCGCATCGCGCTGGCAACCGGCTGCCCGGTGATCCCGGTCGGCCAGTGGGGCGTGCAGGACCTGCTCCCGGCGTACTCCGCCCGTCCGCACCTGTTCCCTCGCAAGACCACCTCCTACAAGGTCGGGGACCCCGTCGAGCTGAGTGACCTGATGGGCAGGCCCGTCACGAACGAAGTGCTCCGCGAGGCGACCGACCGGATCATGGCTGCGATCACCCTTCTGGTCGAGGACCTGCGCGGCGCCAAGGCTCCGGCCGTACGCTTCGACCCGAGAGAGTCGGGGGTCAACGAGATCGGCAACCCCAACAAGCCGAAGCGGGAGCACACATGAGCAAGGTGACGGTGTTCGGCGCAGGCTCCTGGGGCACCGCGTTCAGCCTCGTGCTCGCCGACGCCGGGAACGACGTGACGATCTGGGCTCGGCGGCCCGAGGTGTGCAGGGCGATCAACGAGCGTCACGAGAACTCCGAGTACTTCCCCGGGATCGAGCTGCCCGAGGCGATCCGGGCGACCACCGACCCGGAGGAGGCCGTCGCGGGTGCGGAGTTCGTGGTGCTCTCGGTCCCGTCGCAGACCTTGCGCGAGAACCTCGGCCGCTGGGCACACCTGATGCCCGACGACGCGGTCTTCGTGTCGTTGATGAAGGGTGTCGAGCTGGGCACCACCAAGCGGATGAGCGAGGTCATCGCGGAGGTGACCGGGGCGGGCCCCGAGCGCATCGCCGTGGTCAGCGGCCCCAACCTGGCGCGGGAGATCGCCCTGCGCGAGCCGGCAGCCAGCGTGATCGCCTGCGCCGACGAGTCCGTGGCCGCCCGGCTGCAGGCCCTCTGCCACTCCCAGGCGTTCCGTCCCTACCGCAGCACCGACGTCCTTGGGTGCGAGCTCGGTGGCGCCTACAAGAACGTGGTGGCGCTGTGCGTCGGGATGGCCATCGGCCTGGGGTTCGGCGACAACACGACGGCCTCGCTGATCACCCGTGGGCTTGCCGAGACCGCCCGGCTCGCGATGAAGCTGGGCGCCGACCCGTTGACCCTGATGGGCCTGGCCGGTCTCGGTGACCTCGTCGCGACCTGCTCATCGCCGCTCTCGCGCAACCGGACCTTCGGCGAGAAGCTGGGCCAGGGGATGACCACCGAGGAGATCGTGGACTCCACCCGGCAGGTCGCCGAAGGTGCGAAGTCGTGCGCCGCGATCTTCGACCTCGCGGACCAGCACGGGGTCGACGCTCCGGTGGCGCAGCATGTGGCGGCCGTCGTCGCGGGTGAGATGAGTGCCCGCGACATGATGTACGCCTTCATCGCGCGCGACACCAAGCACGAACGCGACTGACCGCCCTGCGCACGCAGGTCAGGCGTGGGACACCCGCGCCTCGCTGAGC
>NZ_JAOPXP010000001.1 GCF_025965085.1 Marmoricola sp. | reverse complement strand
TGGTTGGTCGTCAGCGCGACGATGTCACGAGATCGTCGCCGGAACGATCATCCATGTAGGTGTGGTTAAGGCGTTGTGCAGCCCGGTGGTGGCCACCGGGACCCGGGGTGCCGGTGAGGGCGCGACGCGCCGGTGGCGGTTGTGGGTCGGCCGCAGTGCTGGCGCCGTGGCCGGGCACGGTCGGTGCCTCGTCCTACTCTCGCAAGAGCCGCTCGCCCATCTGACGGAGGAAGTCATGACCACCCTGGAGAACAGACCCCGCACGGCGCTGCTCGTCATCGACGTGCAGAACGGAGTACTGGGCAACGCCTACGAGCGCGACCGCGTCATCGCCAACATCCAGACCCTGGTGGACAGGGCCCGGGAGGAGGACGTGCCGGTCCTGTGGGTGCAGCACTCCGACGAGGAGATGCCGCAGGGCTCCGAGGCCTGGGAGTACGTCTCCGAGCTCGAGCGCCTCGACTCCGAGCCCGTCATCCACAAGACCTACGGCGACTCGTTCGAGGCCACGGACCTGGAGGACCGGCTCGCCGAGCGCGAGGTTGGACGCCTGGTGATCAGCGGGGCCCAGACGGAGATGTGCATCCGTTCGACCCTCCATGGAGCTCTGGTGCGGGGCTACGACGCGATCCTCGCCTCGGACGCCCACACCACCGAGGACATGCGTGAATGGGGGTTCCCGGTCACTCCCGAGCAGTCGATCGCCTACACCAACGCCTACTGGCAGTGGGCGTCCGCGCCCGGGCGCAAGGGCGGCGTGACGCCCACGGCGGAGATCGACTTCTCGACCGTCTGAGCGTGCGCGGCGCGGGTCCGCGAGGCGCCCGGTGACTGGAGTCCGCCCGCGCCCCATGCGTCTTCTGGAGGGGCGCGGACGGCGGTTGAAACGCTAGGCGGCCGAGGAGCCGCCCGGAAGGAAGGTCAGGGCATCCCGCGCACAGTGGACAGTGATCCGCGTACGTCGACCTACGCCTCGAAGAGCTCGGTCGAGCCGTCCGCCCAGACGACGAGGCCTGACCTGCCGCGGCGTCCCCGGAGCCACTGCATCGACTCCAGACCCAGCGCGAAGGCGGCGGTGGCGTCGATGTCGGCCCACACCAGGTCGGGACCGACGACGGTCACCGACGCGACAGCGGTCGGCGTGGCTCCCGTCCGAGGGTCGACAATGTGGTGGCCGCGGTGCGCCAGTCCCGACGTCGCGACCGCGCCGTCGCGCACCGGCACCACAGCGGTGACCCGGTCCGGACGCGATGGGTCCTCGATCCCGATGCGCCAGTCGGGAGAGGCTGCGAGCCTGGTGCGGCACACCACGTCACCCCCCGCCGAGAGGCAGAAGTCGGTCTCGGGCAGCGCCCCCAGGGCGCGTGCAGCGCGCTCCGCCGCCCACCCCTTCACCACGCCGCTGGGGTCCAGGACCAGGCGTCCCTGCGGACCGGGACGACGTACGTCGAACGCGCCGTGCGACTCCCGGCGTGCGCGTTCGCCCAATGCCAGGACCTGGTGCACCTCGGGGGGACAGGCCACGAGGTCGAGCTCACCGCGGTCGAGCCGTGAGATGACCGAGTCGGTGCGGTAGGTGCTGAAGACCCGGTCGACCTCGTCGAAGGTCTCCAGTGCCTCGCGCCATGCCTCGTCCGCGTGCCGGTCGTGGGCGTGCCGGCCGCGCAGAGCGAGGCTGATCGGCATTCCCATCCGATGGGCGACCCTGCGCTGGACGGGCGGTGCTGCGGAGGTCACAGCCCGGCCTGGTCGAGGGCGCTCTGCAGGGACTGGAGGTAGCCGTCGCTGGTGACCGTGGCCCCGCTGACCATGTCGATGTTGGCGCTCTGCGAGTCCTGGGTCTCCCGGATGAGGATCGGCAGTGCGTAGCTGTTGATCTCCGCGTCCTTGCCGTTCCCGTTGGGGTACTGCAGCACGCTCACCTTGGAGATCCTTCCCCTCGTGACCTGCAGCTGGAGCTGCACCGGACCCCACTGGGTCTGGGCCACGGCACCGGTGACCGTCCGGGTCCCCGGGGACTTCGACGTGGAGCTCGAGGAGCCCGACCCCGGGGAGCCGGCGGCGGCGGAGCCCGCCTGGGGCGAGGTCGACGAGCTGCTGGACCAGACCGACGTGGCGGGCCTGCTGGCCTGGGGTCCGGAGGTGGACGTGCTGTAGCCGAACAGCAGCACCAGGGCGGAGAGGGTGCTCAGCACCCACAGGACGATGCGTCTCATGCGGTCACCACGCGAAGGTCTCGAGATGGAGGTGGTCGGGGGAGAGGCCGGCGGCCTCGAGGGTCTGCCGGACGAGTGCTGCCCACGGCTCTGGCCCGCAGACGTAGACGTCGCGCTCGGCGATGTCGCGGACCCAGTGGCGCAGGGCGGTCAGGTCGTCGGTCGGTCCGATGCCGTCACCGAGCCACGAGCTCGGGTGGCGCCGGTGCCCGGGCAGTCGCAGCACCTGCAGCCCGCGCTCCTGGACGAGGGCGTCGACCTCCCGGGCGAACAGCGGTTCCGTGGTGAACCGCTCGACGAGGATGGCCTCGCCGGGTGCGTACGGGAGCCCTTCCGCCAGGGCGCGCAGCGGAGTGATCCCCACGCCGGCGCCGATCAGGGCGATCCTGCGCCGGGTGCGTGCCCGCGCGCTGAGCCTTCCGAACGGCCCTTCCACGATGGCCCTGGCGCCGGGCACCAGCGCCCGGGTGGACAGGCTTCCGTCCCCGGAACCCTGGACGGTGATGCGCAGGCTGTGTCCATCGGGCGCGGACGACAGGGAGTACGGGTTCGCCCGGGTCCAGCCGGCCCGGCCCAGGAACCGCCAGCTGAAGAACTGGCCGGCCTCGGCCTGCAGCAGGTCCAGGCGCCTGCCCGTGAGGTGGACCGACCAGATCCCGGCTCCCTCGTCGACCACGGAGCTGACGCGCAGCTGGTGGCGCAGGTTGAGCCACACGGGCCCACCCACCCGCCAGACGAGGACCGCCACCACTGCGCCGATCCAGGTGGTCCACCAGAAGACCGTCTTCGCGGGGGAGTCGGTGAACTGCTGGCCGGTCCAGAGCTGGTGCGGAAGGGCCAGGCCGACGCCGAGGTAGGCGTAGAGGTGCATCAGGTGCCAGGACTCGTAGCGCAGCCGGCGGCGGGTGGCCCTGATGCTGGTGAGCACGACGAGGAACAGGCACACGCTTCCGGCGGCCGCGAGGAGCATGCCGGGGTAGTTCACCGTGAGGTCCCACAGCGTCCCCGGTGTCCGCAGGACCTCCCCCGCGGCGTACCCCCAGGTGATGGTGACGACGTGGAGCAGCATCAGGTTGAACGAGGTGAGCCCGACGAGACGGTGCAGGCGGGCCAGCCGGTCCTGGCCGAAGGCGTGTTCGAGCATCGGCATGCGCGCCATCAGCAGCACCTGTGCCAGCAGCAGCACGGTCGCGACCAGACCACTGATCCGTCCCGCTGACGTCAGCCCGGTCGTCCACCCGGTCAGGTCCTGGAGACCGCGGTCGGTCACCCACCAGAAGGTCACCAGCAGGAGGCTGAGCCAGAGGGCTGACATGGCCGCGAGGCGGACGCGTGCGTCGTTGCGGGCCCTGTGGGAGAGGTCCGCGGGAAGGGTCGACTGCGGAGGGCGCGAGGACAGTCCTGTCGCCACGGTGGTCATGTCGCTCTCTCTCACTCGCTGGAGCCCACAGCCTCGAGGGCCTGGCTGGGTCAGCCATGGCGGGCACCTGTGAGCAGGCTGTGAACCGTGGAGAGCAACGGCGCTGTTCCGGCCGCCTGCTGCGAAGGGGTCAGTTCAGGTCCGGCCACGGCGGGCAGGGCGGCAGCTGGCTCCAGAACCCTGAGGCGTGGAGCACGCACAGGCGGTAGCCCTCCGGGAGGTCGGCGCCGGTCGGGTCCGGCTGCGTGCTGTCCATGCCTGCGTGCTCCTCGTGGGCCGACTGTCTCCTCGAGGCAGTAACGAGGTGGCACCTGTCAGGTCACGGCAGCGGAGGAGCGCCACGAGCGGCGCGCAGACTTCGGGAGCAGCCCGAACGCGACCAGATAGATCGCAGCGGTGACGACGAGCAGGTTGCCGTAACCCGTGAGTAGGGCGGCGTACTCCAGGCACCCGCCGGCGATGGCACCCAGCAGGTTCACCCCGAACGCCTCCTGGGAGTCGGCCGTGTCCGCGAAGCGCTTGGCGAACGCCACGTTGGCCAGGAAGACCGGCAAGAAGGCCAGCAAGGTGGCCGCCACGAGCCTGGGGGCGTAGGGGAGGCCGAGCAGGTACTCGGGGCGGACCACCCACGCCAGCGCCAGGGACGCCAGGATGCCCGCGTAGACCACCGGCAGGGGTGGGGTCCGGAACCGTCGTGTCGTCTCCACGGCAGCCAGGACGATCAGCAGCACACCGGTGAAGACCAGGGCGTTGACCAGCCAGGTGGTGCCGAAGAGGAGGGCGAAGGTCGCGACGTTCTTGGTCTCGAGCAGCAGGAAGGCCGCGCCCATGAAGAACAGGTCGGCGTACGGCCGCATCTGGCCCAGCGGACCGCCGACGGTGCGGACCAGGAGCACGGAGAGGAGCAGGATCCCGACGAGGGCCCAGACGTAGATCTGCGGGATGCCGCCTCCCCGGTAGTAGAGGAACGGTGCGTTGTCGGTCGCGGGTGCGACGACCGGCGAGGTGCTGGCCCGGTAGGTGCTGGCGCACGCCTGGTTGCTCTCACGGGCGGCGACGGTGACGACCGCCTGGTGGGCCGTGAAGCCGTCCACGCAGGGCATGTGCCCGAAGGCGGTCGCCGCCGTCCCGGCCAGCCGGTCGATGAGCCAGTTCTCGCGGTAGAAGTTGTACATCGCGAAGCCACCGTCCGGCTTGAGGTGGTCACGCGCCGAGCGGAGGGCCTCCTCGGTGAACAGGAACGACTCGAGCCGGATCTGCGAGGCGCCGTTGACCAGGGCGAGCGAGTCCGGAAGCGCGAAGAGGATCAGGTCGTACTTCGTGTCGGTGTTCTCCAGAAAGGCCCGGCCGTCGTTCACATGGGTCGTGACACGCTTGTCCTGGTAGGCGTGGTCGGGGTTGTGCTGCTCACCGAGCTGGAGGATGCGCGGGTCGATCTCGACGGCGTCCACGTGCTTGGCGCCCTTGCTCAGCGCGATGGCCACGTCCGATCCCGACCCGGCACCGACGACGAGCACGTTGTCGAGGGGAAGGCCGGGCAGTCGCTCGTACGGCGTCCCGTACTGCTCGGCCGCGTGGGCCAGACGCCAGTCCGCGCGGGCCATGGTCTGGTGGGGCACGCCGTTGACCCAGATGGACAGGGCGCCGGGGCCCGACCCCGACGCGTGCGTGGCGATCTTGTAGTACGGCGACCAGCTGACCCCCGGGGTGAGTGTCTCCGAGAGCAGCATGCCGGCCACCACGAGGGCGCAGGCGACGGCCAGCAGGCGCTGCCAGGACCGGCGGTTCAAGACGACCAGGGCCAGGCCGGCGAGCGCGCCCCAGACCACAGACGGTGCCCACAGGAGCGACAGCACGGTGAAGGAGGCGATCCCGATGAGGGAGCCGATCAGGTCGTAGCGGTACGCCGTCAGTGGAGGCAGCTCGCCGAAGCACCGCCCGACCACCTCGGCGGGACCGGCCAATGTGGCGGCCACGAGCAGGAAGATCACCGGCAGCGCGACCCAGGCGGGCGGGCCGTTCACGCGCAGGGCGGTGAAGTAGATGACGTCGCTGCCCTGCCGCTGGATGCTGACGGGGAACACGAGGGTGACCACGACGAGGACGGCGAGCAGGGGGGCCGTCCACGGCAGGACCGACCACGACTTTCGGCTGATCAGGAAGCCGATGCCGATGCCGAGGAACGAGCCGAGCAGGACGAAGTTCGAGAAGTAGCTCAGATGCACCACGTTGGCGCCGAGCCAGCGGATCAGGGCGAGCTCGAGGAAGAGCATCAGCGCGCTGGCGAGCAGCAGCCGGCGGGCGACTCTGCCGCCGAGCCGGGCATGTGCGCGATCGACTCGATGCATGGGCACGAACCTAGGGGGCCCGCAGCCGATCGCGGCAGGGCCGCGGCTGAGGCAGTCAGGTTGCGTTCAGGTTGGGTGTGTCCCGCTCACCCCGCGGCGGTCTGCGGCTTGTGCGGCCCCGACGAGGCCGGGAGCACGATGCGGAACGTGGTCGTGGGCGGCCCACCGGTGACCAGGATGACGTCGCCGCCGAGGTCGCGGGCTGTCTCACGGGCCAGCCACAGCCCGAGTCCGCCGGCCGTGCTGGCGTCCCGGCTGCTGACCCACGCGTCGAAGAGGTGGGACTCGATGTCGGCGGGCACCCCGTCACCGGGGTTGGAGAGGTCGACCACGACCCGCTCCGCGTGGGGGCCGACGCCCGGCTCGACGTGCAGGTCGATCCGCACCGTGCGGTGCGCGGGTGTGTGCCGGAGCGCGTTGTCCAGCACGGGCTCCATCACCTCGAGCAGCGCCCCACACCTGAGGCCGGTCGGGAGCGTGCGATCCACCACGAGGTCGAGAGAGATCGCGGCGAGCTCGGCCTGCCGTCGCCAGCGGGCACCGGCGTCGTCCAGGACCTCCACGAGGGGTGCGGGCTGATGGCTGCGGGACCGGGTCCGGGCGAGCATGCGGTCCACGACCAGCGTGAGCCGGTCGGCATCCTCGACGATGCGTTCCAGGGCAGCCTTCTGCTCGGTGGGATCGCCGCCGCGCAACGCGAGCTCGGCCTCCGCGCGGAGCGTCGCGACCGGGGTGCGCAGCCGGTGGCCCGCGTCTGCAGCGAAGGCCAGCTCAGTCGCGTGGCTGTCGTGGAGGCGCACGAGCATCCGGTTGAGAGCAGCCACCAGGCGCCCCAGCTCGGCATCGTGCCGGGGGACCGGCAGCCCGGTCGCAAGGTCCTGGGTCCGGACCTCCTCGGCGCTCTCGGTGAGCGTGGTGACGCTGCGCAGCGCGCGACCGGTCAGCACCCACGACAGCAGGGCGATGGCCAGGACGACCGCGAGCAGGCCCACGAGCAGCAGCCCGAGCAGGTCCCCGGTGGCGGCGTCGAAGCCCTCCGCGTCGACGGCGACGACGAGCGCGCCCGTTCCTGCCGGGGAGGAGCCGTTCGGAGCGAGCCGTACCGGGACGCCGAGAAGCGCGAGGTCGATGTCGGGGGAGCGCAGGGCCACCTTCGAGCTGACTCCGGACGTGGACCCCGTGGCTGCCCCCACGTCCACCAGGGGACCCAGCCCCCGCAGTGACGGGCTGCTGGACCGTACGACGCCGTCCGGGCCCACCACCTGCACGAGGTCGGTCTTCGGGCTGCCGGCGTCCTGGCGCAGGGACCCGTCCGGTGCAACCTCGTCACGGGCCAGCTCCACGCGGCTCTCGAGTGCCGCTCGCAGCGCCCGGTCCTCGGCGTGGCGGACACGCCAGGTGGCACCTGCTCCGAACAGCGCGGCGAAGGTGATGCCGACGACCACCGCTCCCAGCACGAGCCGCATGCGAAGGGACGAGGGTGACAACCTCACGCCAGGACCGCCAACCGGTAGCCCACGCCGCGCACGGTCTCGATGACCTCGGGGGCACCTGCCTGCTCGAGCCGGTTGCGGAGGTAGCGCACGTAGACGTCCACCACGTTCGAGGTGCCGTCGTAGGCGTAGTCCCACACATGGTCGAGGATCTCGGTACGCCGCAGCACGTCGCCCGGGCGGCGCATGAAGTAGTCGAGCAGCGCGAACTCGCGCGGGGAGAGCTCGACCCCCTCACCGTGCCAGCGGACCTGGTGCTCGGCCGGGTCCAGCACGAGGGGGCCGTTGACCAGCGTCGTGGGCCGGGCCGTCTCTCCCCGCCGCAGGAGCGCGCGCAGGCGGGCCGCGAGCTCACCGAACGCGAAGGGCTTCCCGAGGTAGTCGTCCGCCCCGCAGTCCAGGCCGGCGATGCGGTCATCCACCCCGACGCGTGCCGTCAGCATCAGCACCGGGGTCCAGTGTCCCGCCTCCCGGAACCAGCGGCACCAGTCGAGTCCCGTCTCCGGACCCGGCAGGCCGACGTCGCACACCACGGCGTCGTACGGCGCGCTGGAGACCGCGTGCCTCGCATCGACGGCGTCGCCCGTGACGTCGACCGCCCAGCCCTCCTGCGCCAGCCCACGACGGAGCAGGCCGGCCATCCGGACGTCGTCCTCGACGACCAGCAGCTTCATGGTCCGTCCACCCGGTCAGGGAGGGGCCGTCGCGCGCGCCTCACAGGTCGCGCAGCTCACTCGGACCGGCTCTCGCGGCCAGCCGGCCGACACCGGCCACGATGGAGGCGGTCACGGTGCCGACGAGGACGACGAGGGCCATCAGGTAGGACCACGGGATGCTGGGCGAGGCGGGGGGCGGGTCGAAGATCCCGTTGAGCACCTTCACGAGCAGGTAGGCCACCAAGGTCCCGGTCAGGGCGCCACCCAGCATCCCGGAGACCACCATGGCGCGCGCCTCCGTGGTCAGGAACCGCCCGCGTTGGCGGGCTGTCGCCCCCAGCGCTGCCAGCAGCACCAGCGCCCGGCGCCGCTCGATGATCCCGCCCAGCAGGGCCAGACCGGAGCACGCGAGGGCGAGCGGCACGCTGAACCCGAGGATCAACCGCGAGAGCCCCGTGAGGTCGGTGGAGGCGAGCCCGGACGCGCTCGTCACCGCGGCACCCGGGCTGGAGATGTCCCGGACCTGCGCGGCGGACCCGGCCGCCCTCAGGGTGCTGCGCAGCGCCGCAGCCGTGGCCGCCGGAGTGCCCGAGGAGATCAGGAAGGTGCTGACGGCGTTCGAACCGGTGGTCCGCGCCACGTAGTCGGCGTTGCCCACGATGAAGCTGTCCTTGGGGGCGGTGGGCCACTCGGTGACCTGTCCGATCACGTGGAAGGGCACGGCCCGGTAGGCGTGGTCCCGGCCGGTCTGCAGCCGGAGGCGGATGAGGTCGCCACGGTGCAGCTGGTAGTCGTGGAGGGTCTCCGCCGACAGCAGTACGCCGTCCGGGGTGCTCCGCAGCACCGCCAGCGTCCTGGCGACCGTGCTCCCGGGGACGAACGCGTCCTGAAGCGCGGTGACGTTGCCGAAGGTGCTCGGCTGCACGCCGTAGAGGTCCTGCAGGTCCGGGCCCACGTAGGCGAACCGGTGCTGCAGCGGTTCCACGCTACGCACGCCGGGGACGCGGGTGAGCGCTCGCGCTGCGTCCGGTCCGACCGTGGCACCGGGGGGCTCCACGACGGCGACGTCGCTGCCCACGGTCAGGGCCACGTCGACGCGGGACTGGGCCCGGTAGGTCGAGGTGAAGACCGCGGTCGAGACGGCAAGGCCGAGGGCGACCGAGAGTCCGACCGCGCCGCGGGCGATCAGGCGTCGACGTTGGCGAAGGGCGGCTGCCTCCAACTCGGGGGCAGTGCCCGGCCCGCCCCGCGACCAACGTCCGGTGCGCCGGCCGACCACCGCGTCCGTGATGCGCCAGACGAGCAGCGCCAGACCCGGCCAGGCCAGGGCAGGGCCGGCGAGTGCTGCGTAGTTCACCTGGGTCTGGGCGATCCCCTCCGGGGCCAGGACCACCTGGTAGCCACTGCGGGCGGTGAGGGTGAAGGCGATCGCGGCACCCGCGAGCAGGATGATGTCGAGGCCGGCCCTCAGTGGCCACGGCGTTCGCTTGCGGGGAGCCCGCGCGGCCTCGGCGGCCACGCTGCTCTCGTCGCGGGCACAGGCCAGACGCGCCACCGGTTCGGCCTGGGTGACCAGGGCCAGGACCGTTCCTCCCGCCGTCGCTGCCAGCGCCCATCCCCAGGGCAGGGGGGTCGACGCCGGGAGGGCGAGCCGGATGGCGAGCAGGGCGAGAGGCAGCCCCAGAGCCGTGCCGAGGGCCGCGATGAGCGCAGCCTCACCCGCGACGATGCGCACGATGTCGGCGACCGACGCGCCGCGCAGTCGCAGCAGCGCGACCTCGCGACGGCGCCGGTCCGAGCGCAGGGCGACGACGAGTGCAGCGACCACCGAGGCAAGCGCGAGGCCGGGGAGGCCGAGCAGCAGGAACAGCAGCTCGGCGTAGCGGGCGTCCTCACCGGCCGCGGTCAGGGCCGTCCCCAGGTTGTCTCCGACCAGCGCGCCTCCCGCCACGGCGGCCTGGAAGTGGTTCGCACGTCCTTGGATCGCGAGGGCCGCCGTGTGCGGATCGGTGGGCAGGGTGGCGTGCCGGAAGCCCACGTGCAGCTGGTGCACGACGGTCGTGCCGCGGGTCACCGCTGCGAACACGGCGGGTGCCACGAGCAGGACGTTGTCCGGAGGGGCGCTCGCACCGGCGCCCGGTGCGAGGCCCACCACCTGGAAGAAGGAGTCCTCGGCGGGCAGGTCGACGACACCGTCGACCGTCACGGGATGCGCCCCGGACGGGGTCCGGACGCTGATGCGGTCACCCGGCGCGGCCGCCAGGTTCGCGGCCGTCTGCTGGAACAGCATCGAACCCGAGGTCGCTCCGAGCAGGTGCCGCAGCTCGCCGGGGAAGGTCGCGGCGTAGGACGGCGAGATTCCGACGACGTAGCCCGACCCGGTCTGCCTGGTGCCGCCCGCGCCGTGCGAGGCGAAGGAGCTGACGTGGGCGTAGGACACCTGCTCCATGGCCCAGAGGTCTCGGAGCCGGCCGACGGTGCCGGCGACGGCGGCCGGGCTGCCCTGCGCAGTGACCTGGACCTGCCAGTCGACGGGGACCGATGCCGTGGCCCGGACCGTGAGGGCGGCACGGCTCTGGTGCAGGAAGGCGCCGAGGGAGGCGACGAAGGCGATGGCGAGGGCGATGCTCACGGCTGCGACGAGGAGCTCGAGCGGCCGGCGGCGAGTCAGGCCGGTCAGCCAGTGGAGCGTTCTCATGCGGTCCTGCCCAGGGTGAGGTCGCCGTCGAGGACGGTCAGGTGCTCGTCGAACATCTCGGCGAGGGCAGGGTCGTGGGTGGCCAGGACCAGGCCGCCGCCGGTGGCTGCCACCGCGTCACGCAGGGCCAGGGCGACCTGGCGCGCGCGGGCGCGGTCCAGTGCTCCAGTGGGCTCGTCGGCCAGCACCAGCCGGTGGCGGCCCGCAAGTGCGCGCGCGATGGCCACTCGCTGCTGCTGTCCACCCGAGAGCTGCGCGGGCAGCGCGTCGGCGAGGTCGGCGGCCCCGATGGCGGCGAGGGCGACCAGGGACGAGTCGCGGGCCTCCTCGACCCCGACTCCGCGCAGGCGCAGAGGGAGCGTGGTGTTCTGCAGGGCCGTCAGCTCGGGCATGAGCGAGGGCGCCTGGAAGATCATGCCGATCTCGCCCCGCCTGCGGCGGACGTCGGGGGACAAGCCGGGCCAGGTGACGGTCCCGCTCGAGGGGGCGAGGAGGCCTGCGAGGGTCAGGAGCAGGGTGGTCTTGCCGCTGCCCGAGCGGCCCATCACCGCGACGTGGGCTCCGGGACAGACGGTGAGGGCGACGCCGTGCAGGATGTCGGTCTGGCCGTAGCTGACGCCCACGGAGGTGGCCTGCACGAGCGGCCTCTCGTCGGAGTCGTTCACGACGCCCTGCCGTCCACCAGGTGCACGACCCGGTCGGCAGCGTCGGCGACGACGGCCGAGTGCGTCACGAGCACCGTGGCCCCGTCGAGGGGCTGCAGCGCGCGGAGGAGCTCGAGCAGCACCGCCTCCTCCGGCGTACTCACCTCGGCCGTGGGCTCGTCGGCCAGGAGGACCCGGGGACCTCCGGCCAGCGCCACCGCAAGATTGGCGCGTGCCGTCTCGCCACCGGACAGCGTGGAGGGCCGGGAGCCGGACCGGTCGGCCAGCTGGACGGACTCGAGCAGCGCGAGCAGGTCCTGGGTGCGGGCGGTCTCCCGCCTGAAGGACGCAGCCAGGCGCAGGTTGCCCAGCACGTCGAGGTGCTCGACGAGACCGCTGGCCTGGGTGAGCACCCCGATCAGCTCCCCGCGCAGCCGGGCCTGCACGGTCGCGGACTGGTGGCTGAGCTGGCGGCCGGCCACGCGGACCATGCCACCGTCGGGGTCGTCGAGCCCGGCCAGCAGGTTCAGCAGCGTCGACTTCCCCGACCCCGACGGGCCGACCACCGCGACCATCTCTCCCGGCCGCAGGCTGAGCGAGACGTCGCGAAGCGCAGCGACCTCCTCACCGCCCCGGCGGAAGAACCGGTGCAGACCCTGGGCCTCGAGGACTGGCGCGCCGTTCACCGCAGCCTCAGGCTCTGCGACATCGTGCGGTAGGCGTCGACGTTGTCCGCGCCGACGGGCCCGAAGAGGTCCATCCGCACCAGCTTCCCCGCGTGTTGGACGAGGTACTCCTCCACCTCGTCGCGGTAGACCTTGCCCGTCACCGGGTCCGGATCGGAGTTGCGACGGAACACGATGCGAACTGTCGGCCCTGCCGGGAGGTTGACCGCGGAGATGGTGCGGAGCTCGAAGGCCGGCACCCCGGCACGGAGCCGGGGGACCTCACTGCTGCGGGCGCTGGCGACCGTCGGCCCCTGGGACGCGGGCACGCTCTCGACGACCACCCCGTTGAGCTTCTCGGTGAACCGCACGCGGGTGCCGCTGCCACTGCGTGCCCATCCCTCGGGGTGGGTGAACGAGTAGCCGCCCGCCTTGTTGGCGTAGGGGACGAACGCCAGGTTGTCCGGGATGTCCCCGGGCGGGTTCTTCTCCACGGGGACCGGCGCAGCGGACTTCGCCGTCGGCGACGGCGTGCTCGGGGTCGACGTGCCGGCGCTCGGTGCACTGGAGGACGCGGCGTTCGAGGTCGCGCTGCTCGAGCCACCCGCCGCCGAGCTCGTTCCGCCGCCTCCGCAGCCGGCGAGGAGGACCGCCAGGCAGACGAGGGTCGAGACGAGCGCCGGTCTTCCCGGCCGTGAGCTTCTCGTGTGATCCATGGGTCGAGCGTGGCGGAGCCTTGATGAGACCACGATGAGAGCGTTCACGAGTCGGCGCGGTGGGTTCGGCGTACGACGATCGCGCGGTGGTCGGACGCAGTGGTGACCACCGTGACGGCCTCGGCGGGACCGGGGCCGTGTACGTCGTCGACCTGACGGTGCAGCCCCAGCGTCCCAGGCTGCTGCTCGCGTCCCTCCCAGGCAGACGTCAGGCCCTCGATGCGGAGGCCGTGGAAGTTGGAGTCGCCGGCGGCGAGGACGACATGCCCCTCGGCGAGCTGCTCCCGGACGATCCGTCCCAGCATCGCCGCCTCCCGGCGGTGCCGTGCCGTCAGGACGGGCCGGTCCGTCCGGTACCGGCCGCCGGCCTGGACTCCCGAGACGAGGTGGTAGTCGACCAGGCAGACGGTGCGGTCCGCCTGCAGGTCGCGGTAGACCGCGACCGTGGCCGCCCGGCCAGGCTCCAGCGACCGTCCCTGCTCCTTGCGGTCGCTCAGCCCGGGAGCGCTCAGGAAGCGGGTCCGGCAGTGGACGAGTGCGAAGCGGTCCGCTCGAGCGCCCACGGCACAACCGCCCAGCAGGGGCGTGTTCCACAGGTAGTCAGGCGTGCCCCGGTCGGCGCTGCGCTGCAGTCGGCCAGCGACCTGGGGCACGAAACCCAGGTGCCCGGTCTCCCTCAGCAGCCGGAAGCGGGTCGGGTACCACTCCTGGAGCCCCACGAGGTCGGGCTCCAGGGCCAGGATCGCGTCGAGCGCCGTCCGCGCATCCTCGGGCGCGAGCGAGTAGAGGACGTTCGCGCTGGCCACTCGGGTCTGCGTACCCGAGGCGGGTGCGGGCATGGCGGACCTGTCTCAGTGCGGGTTGCCCGGAGGAACGACCGTCACCGGAAGACCGAAGTGCTCCAACCGGTGCGGCAGGTCCTGGTGGAGCCGCGTCGCGAAGCCGTGCCGGGCCACCGACAGCATGATCTCGTCGACAGGCTCGTTGAAGATGGTCTCCTCGATGGCATCCATCGGGTCGTTGCGCACGGAGACCGACCCGATCACCCGACCTCCCGCGGCGATCTCCAGACCGGGCAGCGCCTTGTCCAGCACCTGCTCGGCCTCGTGCGCCTTGTCGTGGCGCTCCGGATGGAGCAGGTGCAGCTCGGCCCGAGCCGGGTTCGGTACGACGACCCGGAACTGCACGTCCCCCGACTCGGCGCGATGTCGGATGGCCTCGACGAGCGCAGCCGTGGGCTCGGCCGAGTCGGTGACGACCAGGATGCGCGTCCTCCGTGTCTTCACGGTGAGCTCCCTTCGCTGGGTGCTGGGTGCTGGGATAGGTCTTCGGTCGGCTTCAGTCCCCGGGGAGGGCTGCCGCGACCTCGGTCCGGTCCTTCTGCGTCTTCGTCAGGAAGACCACGACCGCCAGGATGGTCGCCAGGAACAGGGCACTCGTGCCGAAGGTGCCGAGTCCGAGGCCGCCCTCTGTCCGCGGGGAGGCGAGGTAGTCGCCGATGTTGGCGCCCAGGGGCCGGGTGAGGATGTAGGCGAGCCAGAAGGACAGCACCGGTCCGGCACCGAGCTTCCAGGCGAGGAGCACAGCGAGGAGAAGTCCGGCGGGAAGCATGACCGCGGCGCCCGGCGACCAGCCGGTCAGCTCGAGGGTCCAGTCCCCGACGGCGGTGCCGAGCGCGAAGGTGACCAGGACGGTGAGCCAGTAGAACGCCTCACGAGGCCTGGTGGCGATGGTGTGGATCGAGAGCGTGCGCTCACGGGCGTACCAGGTGCCGAACACGACGGCGAGGAGCAGCGAGAACACCGTGGTGCTCGCCCACAGCGGCACGCCCATCCCGTCGGTGAGGATGTCGGTGAGGAGCGTTCCCACCACGCTGATCAGCACGACGGCGAGCCAGTAGACGCCGGGCACGTAGCGGTCGAGCCTGAACTGGACGGTGAGTACCGCGATCAGCGCCGCCGAGAACACCACGGTGGTGTCGGTGAGGCCGAACCCCAGGGTCGCGTTGACGAAGTCGGCGAAGCTCTCGCCGACCGTGGTGCAGAGGATCTTGATGATCCAGAAGTAGACGGTGACCTCGGGCACCTTGTTGAGCATCAGTCGGCTGCGGGTGGACACTTCGTCGGTACTCGTCATGGAAGGAGTGTCGGGGCGAACACCTGACCGGAGCCTGACCGTTCGGATCAGCTGGTGACGTCCTTCCCGGCGAAGCGGGCCCATCCCGCCAGCCCGAACACGAGTACGTACGCCGCTGCGACGTAGATGCCCTGCTGCACGCCGTTCCAGGCCACCGGGTCCCGGAAGAGGTCGCCGAAGGCCAGCCAGTGGTGGGTGATCAGGAACGGGTGCAGCCAGCTGATCTGCGGGATGGTGTCGGCGATGAAGCTGGCGGTGCTGAAGATGACGACCGCGATCATCGCCCCGATCGGCTGCTCGGTCAGGGTGGAGACGAACAGTCCCACGGCGCCGAGCGAGGCGAGGCAGGCACTGAGGTACAGCGTGGCGCCGAGGACCCTGAGAAGTGCTTGGCCGAACCCGATCTGGGTTCCGGAGAGCAGGGTCATGTCCCCACCTCCGAACAGAGCGAGTCCCATGACGATGCCGGTGACGGTCACCGTCAGGGTCGCGACCACGGAGAAGATCACGATGGCGAGGTACTTGACCGCCAGGAGCCTGGCGCGGGGCACCGGGACGGTGAGCAGGTAGCGCAGCGTGCCGAGGTTCGCCTCTCCGGCCACCGAGTCGCCCGCGATCGCAGCCACCGCCAGCGGCAGGAACAGCCCGAGCTCGAGGGTGAGGGAGGCGAGGGCGACGAACAGCCCGTTCTCGGTGATGGACCCGAAGAAGTCCGGACCATCGCCCCCCCGCCCAGGCGACGAGACCTTCACCGCGATGGAGATCAGCACGGGAACTGCGGCAAGCACCAGCAGCCCGGCCTGGTTGCGGCGGCGCCCGAAGATCAGCGCGAGCTCCGAGCGCAGGAACCGCGTCGGGAGTCTGCGCGGCCGGCGTACGGCGACCGCCTCAGCTGCTGACATCGAAGCCCTCCCCGGTGAGCGAGACGAAGACGTCCTCGAGAGAGGGGGCGCCGACCCGGAAGCCGGTGACCGGCACCCCTTGGTAGACGCAGGCAGCGACGATCTTCTCCGGTGAGACGCCCGCCAGGCCACCGGTGGCGGACGTCCTGGTGACGCGGACGTCGAGCAGCCCGAGCTCGCGCATGATGCGCGCCGCCTCGTGGGGCTGGTCGGTCTCGACGACCGCGTCCTGCTGAGTGACCGCCCGGACCTCGGCACTGGTGCCCTGCGCGACCAGCTTGCCGACGTGCATCACGCCGAGGTGGCTGCACATCTGCTCGACCTCGGAGAGCAGGTGGCTCGAGACCAGCACCGTCGCGCCCTCGTCGGCGAGCGATCCGACCAGGGCCCTGACCTCACGCGTGCCCTGGGGGTCGAGGCCGTTGGTGGGTTCGTCGAGCACGAGCAGGTCGCGGTGGCGCAGGAGCGCACTCGCGATGGCCAGGCGCTGCCGCATGCCCAGGGAGTACGCGCGGTACCGCTTGGTCGCCGCGGCCAGCAGACCCACCCTGTCGAGGGCGCCGTCGATCCGGGCACGTGCCGTTCGGGAGTCGGTCGTGCTGTCGGCGGAGTCGAGCCGACTCAGGTTGTCGCGTCCGGAGAGGTAGGGGTGGAACGCCGGCCCCTCGACCAGTGCGCCGACGCGGGCCAGCACGGCAGGCCCTTGCTCCGGCATGGGGTGCCCCAGCAGCTCGACGCTTCCCGACGTGGGGCCGACCAGCCCGAGCAGCATCCTGATGGTCGTCGTCTTGCCGGAGCCGTTCGGTCCGAGGAAGCCGTAGACGGACCCGGCGGGCACGACCATGTCGAGGGAGTCCACGGCGACCTGGTGACCGAAGCGCTTGGTGAGTCCGGAGGTGGCGACGGCGGCGTCCGACATCAGCGGCCCAGTGCCGCGTAGAGCGCCTCCGGGGCCACCGCCCCCACGACGAGCCGGCCGTCGTCGGTGAGCAGTGCCGAGAACAACGTGCCCTTCAACAGGTGGCCCGTGCCCCAGGTGCCACTCACTCTCGGGAGGACCTTGAGCATCCGGGCCAGCTGGCCGGAGCCCGTGCCTGCGGCTTGGCTGTCGCCCGTGGGGACCTTCGCGACCACGACGGACGTCCAGCCGGTGCCGACGACCTGGAGCCTCTGGTCGGCGCTGGCCGAGCCAGGCTTGTCCGAACGATGCTTGTCCGAACCGCGCCTCCCGCTCCCAGGCAGGGCTTCGTGGGACGCCGGGCCGGATCCTTCGGTGACCTTCGTGCGGGGCGGCGGGTTGAAGGCGAAGGCGGACGCCGCCGGGGTCGACGGGTCGAAGGAGGTGAAGCCCACCTCGAAGGCGGGGTCCTGCGTGCCCCGGGCGAACACCTGGACGCGCGTGGGCACATGGGTCCTCCCGTCGATCGCGATGCGTACCGACTCCACCAGCGAACCGGTGGCCCTCGGCTGCAGCACGAGCTCGTAGGCGGTCCTCCCGGCCACCGAGGCCGTCCCGTCGGTGCTGACCTTCGTGGTGGGGGAGATCGCCGCGAGTGCGGCGTCGGCGGCCTCCTGCGGCGTCACCGGCGCGGTGGCAGGGAGCCGACCGGGTGCATCCGCCTTCATGAGCGGGACCTGGCGGTGCGTGGCGCTCTTGTCCTTGCTGGACCAGGTCCAGAGGTCGGTCCCGTTGCGCACGATGTCGGACTCGCCCAACGACCCCAGAAGCGCGAGCCGGACCTTGTTCGGCCCGGCGTACCAGAGCCGGAGCGTGTGCGACCCGGAGACGAGCGAGGTCATGTCGGAGCTGCCGGCGCCACCGACTCCCGGAAGGCTGGGCAGGCCCAGGGAGGCGTTCTGGACGATGGTCCCGGACAGGCCGTCGAGTCGCGCCTTCTGGACGTCCACGAGGAGCTGTGAGGGGCTGCGGTGCGGCAGGCCTCCTCGGGCGCTCGCAGCCAGGACGCCGACGGCGGAGCCTCCCGCGGCGAGCAGGACGGCGACAACGGCGGGGACGAGCCACCGCGCGGCGGGACGACGGGTGAAGGTGCTCATGGGCCAAGCGTGCGCCAGGTCGCTGTGAGATTACTGAGATCCTGTGAGCCCGCTCAGCGGCCGTGCCAGTCTGGGGCCATGCGGCTACTGCTCGTCGAGGACGAACGGCGCCTCGCCCATGCGCTGCGGCGCGGGTTGACCGGAGACGGGTTCGTCGTCGAGGTGGCGGGTGACGGGGTGACGGGGCTCGAGCTCGCCCGGCACGGCGACTTCGATGCGGTCGTCCTCGACGTGATGTTGCCCCGGCTCTCGGGCTTCGAGGTGGTCCAGGCCCTGCGCTCGGAGGAGAACTGGGTGCCCGTCCTGATGCTCTCGGCGCGGGCGGGGGAGCGCGACCAGGCGGACGGCCTTGACTACGGGGCCGACGACTACCTGACCAAGCCGTTCTCCTACGTGGTCCTGCTCGCCCGCCTCCGCGCGTTGCTCAGGCGTTCGCCGCAGGCCAGGCCTGCCGTGTTGACGGCGGGTGACGTCAGGCTCGATCCCAGCACCCGTCAGGTGACGGTCGACGGGGTGGCGGTCGCGCTCACACCTCGGGAGTTCGGTCTGCTGGAGTACCTCCTGCGCCGTCCGGGACGGGTGGTGACCAAGATCGAGCTCCTCGACCACGTGTGGGACGCCCCCGACGACGTGAATCCCAATGCCGTCGAGGTCTACGTCGGCTACCTGCGACGCAAGCTCGGCCGCCGCCTCGTCGAGACCGTGCGGGGCGCGGGATACCGCCTGGAGACATGAGGACGACCGGCCCGCGGGGCTGGCAGCGGCTGAGCCTGCGCGCCCGCCTGCTCCTGATCGGCGTGCTCGGTGTCGCGGCGGCCCTGGCGATCGGCAGCTTCGCGCTGTACGGCGTCCTGACGGTGGTCAGCTTCCGGACCCTCGACGACGCCGGTCGAGCGACGGCGACCGAGGTCGCCGACCTCGTGGACCGTAACCGGCTGCCCGACCCCATCCCGGTCACCGGAAGCCAGATCGTGCAGGTCCTGGACTCCCGCAACCGGGTCCTGAGTGCCTCCGTCAACGCCGACCGGCTGACCGCGGTGGTGACCCCCGGCGAGGTCGCGGCGGCCCTCGACGGGCAGCATCCGGTCGTCCCCGGATCGCGAGTGGGCCTGGAGTCGCCACTTCGTGTCTCTGCGGTCCCCGCCGGACCGACCGACCTCCGTCGTACGGTCGTGGTGGCGCAGCGCTTCGACGACATCGAGGACAGCCAGCGGGTCCTGGGCCTCACCCTGCTCGCTACCTATCCGCTCCTCCTCCTCGTCCTGGCGTCGATCGCGTGGCGGGTCGTGGGCGCGGCGCTGCGACCGGTCGAGGTGCTGCGGTCCACCGCCGAGCGGATCTCCGGGACGGGCCAGGACGCCCGGCTTCCCGTCTCCGCCTCCCACGACGAGATCCGTGCGCTCGCGGTCACCCTGAACTCCATGCTCGACCGGCTCTCGGCCTCGCGTGCCCGCCAGCGCGCGTTCGTCGCGGACGCAGCCCACGAGCTGCGCAGCCCGCTGAGCTCGATGCAGACCCAGCTCGAGGTCGCCGAGCGGCTCGGTGAGGGCACCCCGGTGACGCGGGACCTGCAGGAGGACGTCGCGCGGATGTCCGCGCTCGTCGAGGACCTGCTCGTGCTGGCCCGCCTCGACCGGGAGTCGCCACCCGAGAGGCATCCGCAGACGGTCGCCCTCGAGCCCCTGCTGCGCCAGGTGGTACGCCGTCACGCCGGCGCACGAGTGGCCGTGACGACGGGCGTGCTGCCCGAGGCGCTGGTGCTCGGCGACCCCGAGGGTCTCAGGCGCGTCTTCGACAACCTCATCGACAACGCTGTCCGGCACGCGGGCACGACGGTGCAGGTGGAGGCCGAGATGCAGGGACCTGCGGTCGAGGTGCTCGTCCGCGATGACGGCACCGGCGTCCCCGAGGCCGACCGCGACAGGGTCTTCGACCGCTTCACCCGGCTCGACGAGGCGCGGGACCGCGATGCCGGCGGCAGCGGGCTCGGGCTCGCCATCGTGCGCGAGCTCGTCCACGAGGCAGGCGGGACGGTCTCACTGGCGGCAGGCGCGACGGGAGGTCTGGTCGTCCGTGTCTCGCTGCCGGTCAGACCCCGAACGCCGGACCTGCCCGGGGCTGACCCAGGCTGATGGGGCTGATGGCGGGTCAGAGCCCGAAGGCCGCTCCGAGGTCGGGTGCCGTGGCGGCGTGGCGCAGGGGCCGAACCCCGAGGACCTGGGCGATGTAGCGGGTGAGCGAGTAGTGGGTCAGCCGGGTGCGCACGACCTTGCGGGACACCGCGGGGGTGAGCACCGAGGTGAGGACCGAGTTGCCGGACACCCGGTCGTCCTCGTCGGTGGTGACGATGACCACCAGCCTGCCGCTCCTGAAGTCCGAGCTCCGCAGCACCGGCGCCAGCTTGCGCCGCAACCACCTGTCGGCGGTGGACAGGGAGCCGTCGTGTCCGTCGTGGGCGACGTCGGGGATCAGGAAGCCGACGTTGGGCAGCGCATTCCTGCGGGCGTCCGAGGCGAACGTCCGCGAGGGGACGTCGTGGGCCCGGCAGCGGGCCCGGCTCCTGGGGAAGTAGGTCCAGGGGTTGTGCCGTACGGCGTACCTCGCGCGGCCGCGCGAATAGTCCCTGGGGTAGCAGTTGCGCGGCATGGACTGTGCGTAGGTGGCAGCAGTCCTGCGGATGGCCAGCGCCTGGTCGAAGACCGAGAGGGCGGAGCCGATCCGCCTCCTGTGGGCCGACGGTGGAGCGTCGTCGCTGATGCCGAACGTGCTTCCGCCGGCGATCGCCAGATAGTTCGGCTCGCTGGGGTGCGCCAGCGCCCTCCAGTTCGTCGCGTAGCCATAGGTGTCGGAGAGCCTCGCGAGGTAGGGCATTCCACGGCGCACCTGGGAGTAGGAGTGGTTCTCCTCGATGACCACGAGCACCTTGGTGGCCTGCGTCCTCCCCGCGGCGACGGGCGTGGGGATGGTCCCGTGCGGCCGGGGCGGGACGGTGGCCGAGTCGGACGGCTGCGTGGCCCGGCAGCCGGTGAGGGCCAGCAGGCCTGCGACGAGCAGGACCGTGAGACGACCCTGATGGCCCCCCGGGATCGTTCGCCTCAGCATGCGGATCGTCCTCTCGAGTGTGGACCCGCGTGGCCCATGCCCTCGACGATCCTCCGCCCACCTGCAGAAGACCTGAACGTGCCGCTCAGGAAGCCAGCCGGACCACGATCCGTGCGAGGGGTGCGCGGAGCAGCCACACCACGGACAGCCATCCGATCGCGACGAGGGCGGAGGCCAGCACGTCTGTGAGCCAGTGGTAGCCGAGGTAGACCCGACTCGCCCCCACACCGACCGCCATCACGGCGCCGCCCGCGACGAGCGCGACCTGTGCGGCGTACCGCGCGGCCGGCCAGAGCAGCCAGACGACCAGGGCGAGGAAGACCGCCGAGTTCAGGGTGTGGCCTGAGGGGAACGAGTACGACGTGTCCAGGGCGCCGAGCCGGTCGGCCGCACCGGGGCGCTGCCGTGCGACGAGCAGCTTCACCGCAACAGTGAGGAAGGCCGAACCGCCGATGCCGAAGGCGAACGTGGCTGCCGGCGCGAACCGTCGCCGGACGACGAGCGCGACGAGGACGAGGACGGCGAGTCCACCCACGACGACCTCGCTCCCGGCGAAGGTGAAGGCCTGCGCCAGGTCGGTGAGTCCGGGCGTGCGGAGCCGGAGCACGGCGGCAGCCGTCGCCGGATCCAGCCGGCTGAGTCCGTCGCGCTCACGGGCTGCGTCGACCAGGCCTGCGACCCCACCGGCCGCGAGACCTGCGACCAGCACCAGCAGGGCTCGCTGCTGGAGCAGCCTGGCGAAGGGGCAACGTCCGGTCGTGGCGGGCGCGCCCGCACCGTCCAGGTGTGTCATGACGCGACGGTAGGCGCGCGTGTGCCTCCGGGACACCCGCGTGGCGGGTGCGGTCAGGTTCTCGACAGGCTCACGGGTGGCTGGTCAGGGGAAGGGCAGGTTCGGACCGCCCCGGGCTTGAGGGCGGTCCGGACCCGCCGCTAGAACGCCGGGCCGGCGCCGACCTTCTCGTCGGTCCGCGGCGCGAGAAGGGCCTGCGGCGCTCGTGTGGGAGCGGCGCTGCGGACCCCGAACACGAACCTCCGATACGACCAGTAGCGGAAGAGCGTCCCGAGCGCGAGCCCGACGACGTTGGCCGAGACGTTGTCGGCTAGGCGGCTGGTGAGGCCGAGCAGGTCGTGGGAGATCACCAGGGCGGCCACGGAGAGCCCGAGCCCGATCATGTTGAAGACGATGAACAGGCCGATCTCGCGGCGCCTGTCCCCGGTGCTCTCGTCGCGCCAGGTGAACAGACGGTTGCCGAGGTAGGTCACCACCATCGCCAGTCCCACCGCCAGGACCCGCGCGTACGACGGGTCGACGGTGCTCAGCCACGAGTGGGAGCGCAGGACGTTGAAGGTGGCGACGTCGACGACGTACCCGATCCCCCCGACGGTGAGAAAGGTGGCGACCTCCGGTGACCTGAGGCGCGCCAGCACCTGCTCACACCGCGACATCGTGCCTGCCTTCACGCGGCGACACTCCGGGCGACACTCCCGGCGGCACTCCGGGCGCCGGGACGTCCCCGCCGTTGGCCAGCTCGCGCCAGCGCCAGGTCAGGACGCGCAGCATCGCCTCGCGGACGATGTCACCGGTCATCTTGGAGGTCCCGACGGCGCGGTCGGTGAAGGTGATCGGCACCTCGGCGATGCGCAGGCCGAGACGGCTGGCCCGCCAGGTGTTCTCGATCTGGAAGCAGTAGCCGTTGGACTCCGAGTGCACGGCCCCGATCCGCTCCAGGGCCTCGCGCCGGAACGCCTTGAACCCGGCGGTGGCGTCGTGGACGGGGATTCGAAGGACCAGGCGGACGTAGAGGTTGCCTCCGTGGGAGATGGCCCGACGGCTCAGCGGCCAGTCGCGCACCCCGCCGCCACGCACGTAGCGGGACCCGACGACCACGTCGGCGTCCTCGAGGGCGGACAGCAGCGCCGGGAGGCGAGCAGGTGGGTGGGAGAGGTCGGCATCCATCTGCACGATCGCCTCGTAGGACGCGGCGAGCGCCCAGGTGAAGCCGGCCCGGTAGGCAGCCCCCAGCCCCTCCTTCCTCGTCCGGCTGAGCAGGTGCAGACGGTGCCGGTACTCGGCGTGTGCGGTGACGAGCCGTGCGGTGCCGTCGGGGCTGCTGTCGTCCACGACGAGGATGTCCACGTCGGCTGCCGCGAGCGTTGCGTCGAGCATGGTGAGGATGCCCTCAGCCTCGTTGTAGGTGGGGACGATCACGATGGCCTTCATGAGAGTTCCTTCATCGGGCTGCGGTGGCGAGGCTGGCACTGGAGGCGGCGGGACGGGCGCCGGCTGCGGGGAGCGCAGGGACCGGACGGTCCACGCCCTGGTGGAGGTAGACGGTGTGGCCGAAGAAGCGCAGCACCGGGCGGTAGTGCTGTGCCACCAGCCGGGCGGTGACGGCACCGCCGCCGTGGTTGCCCCAGGTGTTGACGCTGGTCCACGTCACGAACCACGTGGGGGCACGCGGACCCGACAGGAGTGCGTTGAGGTCGGCAAGCCTCGGGTCGAGAGTGCGTGCCGGGAGGCTCCACAGGTACGGATAGGGGCAGCTCAGCCCGGAGGCGAGCGTAATGTCCGCGTGGCCCCAAGTCGTGACGATCGTGTCCTGGGGGCTCGACGCCCTTCCGATCGCCCTGCCCACCGAGGTGCCGAGGGTGGTCTGGGAACCCGTGACCGAGAGGCCGAGCGCAACAGCGGCGGACAGCGCGACGGCGGTCAGCACCGTCCGCGCGCCGGGAAGCCGGCAGGAGATCAGCAGCCCGGCCAGCACGGCTACCGGGACCACGAGCTGGATCAGGTAGTGGTTCCAGTAGCTGCCGCCGAGGACGATCGAGGCGACGTCGAAGGTCGCGGTGGCCACGAGTCCCCAGACCGCCGCCCCCCGCAGGCGGGAGGAGAGCAGGGCCCAGGCGACGAGGGCCATGATCACGACGCCCCCGCACACCACCCAGGACACGAGGAGATCCCACAACCGGGCGTTGGCTGTCGTTCGGTCGGAGGCCGCCATGACGCGTCCGGCCTCGACGCGGAAGGGGTACATCGCGTCGAAGACGCCGGCCACCGAGGTGCCGTGGGCCATGGTCCAGAGCGCCACCACGACGGTACAGAGGCCGGCGCCTGCCGCAGCGGCGACGATCGAGCGGACGAGCCGTGGGGTGGTCAGCTCCCCGCCACGCCAGGCCACGAGGAGGGCGACAGCAGCGAACACCGCGACATCGGCCATGTTCTGCTTCACGAGCAGGGCGGCCGCGGTCGCGGCCCCTGCCAGCCCGGCAGCCAGCGCACCACGACGCTCGTTCGCGTGGTCGATGGCGGCCACCGCAGCAGCGATGCCTGCGACCACGAAGGGCGCGGAGAGCAGCTCACCGTTGACGGCCTGGCCACCGAGCAGGGGGGTCACGCACCAGGCAGCCGCCACGAGAGCGGCCCAGGGTGCCGCGGTCCGCCCACCGATGCGGCGGGCGACGTACGCCGTCCCGCAGACCACGAGGACGGTGGCCACGCACCCGATGAGGCGCAGCGGCACCACGCCGCCGAGCTGGGCCGCAGCCCGGAAGAGGGTGATCAGCAGCGGTGGCCGGTCCACCCAGTAGTCGCCGTAGAGGGACGACCCCCCGGAGTGCCACTGCTGTCCGACCAGCAGGAACCCGGCCTCGTCGCGGCTGGGGTCCGCCGCCAGGAACGGCAGCCGGACCATCACGGCGACCAGCGCGATGGCAGGGACGACGTACCGCGTGAATCGGTGCTCGGCCTGCCCGCTGAGCCACCGCGCGGCCGGAACCCAGGGCGGTGCGGTCGACTTCGCCTCCTCCCGGGCAAGGGTCGTCGTCATGCTTCGAGAGTGCGCGCAATGACCTGACCAGTACCTGACCGTGTCGCGTGATCGGGTCCGAGCGTGGGGGCCGGCGCTGCGCGATGGGGCAGGATGAGGCCGTGACGAAGATCGGCATCTGCGAGGACGACGAGTCGGTGCGACGTGTGCTGACCGACGCCTTCAGGATGAACGGCCACGCCGTCGTCATCGCCCGCAACGGCCAGGAGGCGCTCCGCAACTTCCCGGTGAGTGCCGGCCTCGACGTCCTGGTGATCGACATCGGACTTCCCGACTCCGACGGGCGCGATGTCTGCCAGGCGCTCCGGGCAGAGGGGCAGCACGCCCCGGTCCTGTTCCTCACCGCCCTCGATGCGGTCCACGACAGGATTGCCGGCTTCAACTCCGGCGGCGACGACTACGTCGCGAAGCCGTTCTCCCTCTCCGAGGTGATGGTGCGCGTCGCGGCACTCCACAAGCGGACACGGCCAGCGCCCCAGGGTGTCTCCGGGCTGCACCTGGACCCCGACCGGCATGCCGTGCGGTACGGCGACGCCGAGGTGAAGCTGACCCCCACCGAGTTCAGGCTGCTCGCCTCCATCGCCGCCGAGCCAGGCACGATCGTCCGCCGGCGGTCCGCCGTCGCCGCTGCCTGGCCGGACGGGGCCATGGTCAGCGAGAACACCATCGACTCCTTCATCCGGCGGCTGCGGGTCAAGCTGGAGGCCGTCGACTCGCCGGTCGCGCTCGAGACGGTGCGCGGAGTCGGGTTCGTCCTCCGGTGAGCCCGCAGTGAAGCACTTCCTCGCACGACGGGGGCTTCGGTCCCGCATCATCTGGACGACGGCGTTGGTCACGGCGCTGGCGATGGCCGCCATGATCGGCACGGTCATGCTCGCGCTGAACGCGGTCACGCGCAGCAATGTCGAGTCCACCCTCGCGGACCGGCTGCTCGTCTTCTCCACTGCCATCGAGACCAACCGGAGCGGGCCGACAGCCGCGCTGGAGAGCCCGGTGGACTCCATCGAGGACGGCACCTGGCTCTTCGGCTCCGGCGGCGTCCAGCTCGAGGGCCCCCGGGCCGGAAAGCGGGTGCAGGCGGTGGCCCAGAGCCTGGCCCACGTCACCCGGAGGACCGAGACCGTACGACGCGAGCGGATCTTCCTGGCCGCCCCGGTGAACATCCGCGGGGGCCCCGATCCCGGCCCAGGCGTCCTCGTGGTCTCGGAGAGCCTCGAGCCCTACCACGACACCCGGACCGGGATCCTGGTCGGGCTCATCGCCCTCGGGCTGCTCGTGACGGCAGGAGCGACGGCCATCGCTGCCTGGACGATGTCTCGCACCCTGGCCCCGGTCGAGGCGATGGCGGAGCTCGCCGAGGACTGGAGCGAGCGCGAGCTGGACGCCCGCTTCGACGACCGCGGGTCGGAGAACGAGATCGCTCTTCTCGGCCGGACCCTCAACGTCCTGCTGGACCGGGTCGCCGGCGCCCTGCGGGGCGAGCAGCGGTTGACCTCCGAGCTCGCCCACGAGCTGCGGACCCCGCTCAGTGGTATCCGCGGAGAGGCCGAGCTGGCGCTGATGGCCACCTCCGAGCCCGACACCCGCGAGCGGCTCGACCGGGTGGTGTCCTCGGTGGACCAGATGAGCACGACCATCACGACGTTGCTGGCGATCGCCCGCGGCGAGGAGGAGCAGGTCTCCACGCGCTCCTCGGTCGACGACATCGTCTCCGCCACGCTGGCCAGCACCTCGGGAGACGGACAGGACATCGAGATCCGCCGTACGGACGAGGCGGCCGACGGGATGCGGGTCAGCGCCACCACCGAAAGTGCGGTTCGGGCGCTCGCGCCCCTCGTCGAGAACGCCGTGCAGCACGCCTCGCGCCAGGTCACCGTGTCGGTGACGCCGTCGTCCCGAGCGGTCGACATCACCGTGTCCGACGACGGACCGGGGCTGGCGTTGTGCGACGGTGACGCCGAGTCGTTGTTCGTCGCCGGGACCCGGGCCACCGACAGCACCGGCGCCGGACTGGGCCTGGCCCTGGCGCGCCGCGTCGCGCGCACCCTGGGCGGTGACGTGACGGTGACCTCCGTACGCGCCCCCACCAGCTTCACGCTGACCTTGCCGCGGCCCTAATCAACGATCAGGTGCGTGTCAGGTCGGCAGACCTACGGTCCGGGCATGATCGCGATCCTGACGCCGCTCCTCTATGCCCTCGGCCCGCTGGCCCTCCTCCTCGTGATGGCGGTGGTCTTCACGGAGACGGGCCTCTTGCTCGGCTTCTTCCTGCCGGGGGACTCCTTGCTGTTCCTGGCAGGCGCCCTGGTCGCGTCCCACGTCATCGCGCTGCCGTTCTGGGTTCTCGTCGCCGGCGTCCTCCTGGCTGCCGTGGCCGGTGACCAGCTCGGCTACCTGGTCGGTCGGCACTACGGCCCGAAGATCTTCTCCAGGCCGGACTCGCGGCTGTTCCGCCAGGAGAACGCGGAGCGTGCCCGGGCGTTCTTCGCCAGGCGGGGAGCGATCGCCGTCATCGCGGGCCGCTTCGTCCCCGTCGTGCGCACCTTCGTCCCGGTCGTGGCCGGCGTCGGCAGGATGCCGCACCGCACCTTCACCGTCCTCAACCTGCTGGGTGCCGTCGTCTGGGCCGTCGGCATCGTCACGGTGGGCTTCTTCTTCGGTGGCATCACGTTCGTGGCGGCGCACATCGAGCTGATCACGATCGTGATCGCCGGCGTCTCGGTCGTCCCGGCCGCCATCGAGGTGCTGCGTCGTCGCCGGGGGCGGTTGGTCACGGCAGAGTCGAACGCAGGTGCCGGGGAAGTCCCCTCGGTGGCAGCCTGCTGAACGATCGGGTGGCCTCTGTCAGCCCACTCGGGGCATGTCCCACGACGGGTAGCCCCACGCACCTGGCCTCGAGGGCCGCGAGGCCGCGAGGCCGCGAGGCCGCGAGGCCGAAGGACTCTCTCACGGCGCGGGCACCGGCGCCTGTCGTGGTGCACGTTGGAACCACGCCCATGCACCGAGCAGCAGACCACCCACAGGAACCTCCATCGCGATGAGAAAGAAGCGGTAGACGAGCACTCCGGCCACCACCTCGACGGGGTCGAGACCCGCGGCGACGAGCCAGGCGATGGTCCCCACCTCGGCGACACCGGCGCCTCCCGGCGTCAACGGCACCAGACTGCTGAGGCGTTCGATCGCTGCGGCCATCAGCACGACCGTCAAGGGGGCGTGCAGCCCCACGGCGCGCAGGCTGAATCCCAGCAGGATCACCTGGGCCGTCACGTAGGCCGCGCTGGCGGGCAGCAGACGACCCCAGTGCCTGATCAGGAGCGCCCGGGTGCGCACTGCCGTCTGCCGCAGGGGAGCCAGCAGGCCGGCCGGCCACCACTCCGCACGAAAGGGCGGTGGGGTCGGACCATCAGGCTCGTCGGGCGGCACGAGCTGGACCACCAGGGCCTGCGCCGCCCAGGTGACGAGCAGCACGGCGGCACACACCGCGGCGACGACCCACAGGGTCGTGGGCACGTGCACGGACACGATCCTCAGGCCCAGGACCGCCACCACAGGCAGGACGAGCTTGGTGCCGACATCCAGCATGTTGGTCAGGACGCAGTACGTGGCGAACGCGAGGTTGGAGTGCCCCCACCGCTTCACCATCCGCCAGTTGAGTCCCGTCGCGACGGCGCCTCCGAACGGGATGACGTTGGCGACCGCGCTGCCGCTCAGGTTCAGCAGGAGGCCGCGTCGTACGCCGAGACCCGGCAGGGCGGCCGAGAGGACCGTGGCGTACACCCCGAGACCGCCCAGCCAGATGGCGGTGAGGGTGGCCACCTGGCCGAGCCGGAGCTGGCGGAGAACCGTGAGGACATCGCCCCAGGCCGCACCCGCCACCCCGTGCCACGCCGTCCACAGGCCGCCGCCGGCCACGGTCACCACGAGGAGGAGCCGCCAGAGGTGGCCGGTCCACCCGCGCGCAGCACCCTCCCCTCGCACTCCGGGTGCAGGAAGCTGCAGAGCGGTGGTCATCGGGCTCCGTCCGTGGCGCGCCCGCGTGTGCGGGCCAACCAGGACTCAACCGTGGTTGACCTGACTACAACCTGACTTGCGTCGAGGCGGAGGCCCGCCGCGTCAGGCGCGGGGGAGGACGGTCAAGACGCGTTCCACGTGGTCCCGGAACTCCGCCATGTAGTCGCGGAGGAACGCTGCCGTGTTCTCGTCGGTCACCTCGCCGTCGCTGGCGAACACCTCGGGGGAGTAGTGGATGTAGGCCTCCGGCGAGGTCAGCTGCCGCGCGTTGCAGAAGCTCAGCACCGCCCGCAGGCTCTGCTGCGCCATTGCGGTGCCGATCGCGCCGATGGAGGCCCCGATGACCCCGGCGGGGATGTGGTGGAAGGAGTTCTGTCCCCACGGACGCGATGCCCAGTCGATGGCGTTCTTGAGCGCCCCGGGGATCGAGCGGTTGTACTCCGGCGTCACGAACAGGACGGCGTCCGAGCGGCTGACCGCCGCCTTGAGCGCCGTTGCCTCGGCCGGGAAGTCGCTGTCGAAGTCGGGGCTGTACAGCGGCACGTTGGCGATGGGGATCTCGGTGAACCTCAGGTCCTCCGGGGCCAGCCGGATCAGCGCACGGGAGAGGACCCGGTTGATGGAGGTGGAGGAGAGGCTTCCGACGAAGTAGCCGACCTCGTAGGTCCGTGCCATGCCCACATGCTGGCGTCCGGCCCGGTGCTTGGCATCCCGTGAACGGGGTATCTGCGCAGCGAGCGGAGGTCCACGACGCTCACCCGGCCGAAGGGGACAGCGCATGGCAACCGCCCAGACCGGTCTGGCCTCGGGGCGGATCCTGTCACCCCGGCGTGCGCTGCTCTGCGCCGGTGCAGGTCTCGCGTGCGGCGCGTTCGTGGGCTGGTCGTGGTCCATGGAGCTGCTGCCCCTGGTCAGCTGGACCGTGGCTGCGACGCTCGCGGTCACGTGGGTCTGGTCGATCGGCTGGGGCATGGACCAGTCGGGCACCGAGCGCCTGGCAGAGGAGGAGAGCCGGTCGCGGTCCACGGACGTGTGGGTCCTGCTGGCGGCGCTGGCCAGCCTGGCCACCGTCGTCGTCGCCCTGATGCGGTCGAGCGGTGGCGGCCCGGTCGCGGCGGCGTCGGTCCTGCTCAGCGTGGCAAGCGTGGCGGTGTCGTGGGCGCTGGTGAACACCGTCTACGCGCTCAAGTACGCGCGCCTGTACTACATCGACGAACCAGATCTGGGCGGCTTCGCGTTCGGGGACGAGGGGGAGCCGACCTACAGCGACTTCGCCTACCAGGCCTTCACGATCGGCATGTCGTTCGGCGTCTCGGAGATCGAGCCCACGCAGACGCGCACCCGGAGGGTGGTGCTGGTGCACGCCATCTTGTCCTACGTCTTCGGGACCGGCGTGGTCGCCGTCGTGATCAACCTGGTGACGAACCTGGGCCAGTAGGTGGGTGCGTGCTCGGCGCCGGTGGAGTCTTAGAGTGAGCGCATGTGTACCAATTGTCCGGACTGTCGGACACGGGCGCCTCACCGTAACGAGCAGGACTGCCGATGAACGATGCGCGGTACACCCGCCGACGCACCACGGACCGCGACGAGGCAGAGGACATCGTCTCGGACTTCTACCTGCCCAACCGGCTGCACCTGTCCGGGCCGCCTGATCCTCTCGACCTGCAGCTCACGGGCCTGCGCCTCGGCGGCCTCAACGCCGGACGGTTGAGCTACGGCCGCAACGTGCGCCTGTCCACCGCGGACGCACAGAACTTCCATGTCAACATGCCCGTGTGCGGGCGCGTGGTGTCGCGGCAGGGGAGCAATGGGGACGTCACCACGGCGGTGGGAGAGCCGCTGGTGTTCTCTCCCGACGCGCCCGCCGAGATGACGTGGTCCGCACGATCTGTCCAGCTGTGCCTCATGGTCCCCCGAGCAAGGTTGGAGGCCGAGCTCGAGCGGCTTCTGGGCCGCACCGTGCGCAGCCGGCTGCGCTTCGACTTCGGGGTCCCCGTGCCCGGCGACGTGGGGCGGCGGTGGAGGTCGGTGCTGGACCTGGTCGCGGACGAGCTCGAGCACCCGTCCGGCCTTGCTGGTCACCAGGGTGCCGGCCACCACCTGGAGGGGGTGGTGCTGGACGCCCTGCTGCTCGCGCAGCCGCACAACTACCGCGACGCCGCGACCCGACCCACGCCCCGCGCACCCGGCCCGGCGGTCAGGCGTGCCGTCGAGCTACTGGAGGACAGGCCGGCTGAGCCCTGGACGACTGTGGGCCTGTCCGCTGAGGTGCACCTCAGCGTGCGTGCCCTCCAGGAGGGCTTCAAACGAGACCTCGGCATGTCCCCGCTGGCGTACCTGCGGCTGGTCAGGCTGCGCCGGGCCCATCGCGTCCTCGAGCAGGCCACTCCCGAGTCGACCACCGTGGCGGCCGTGGCCCTCGGCCTCGGGCTGCTCCACATGGGCCGGTTCGCCGCGAGCTACCGAAGAGCCTTCGGTGAGATGCCCTCGGAGACGTTGCGGCGCCCCCCGGCCTGAGGGACGTCGGCGGGGCGACCACCCGACTCAGCGAGAAGTCGTGAACCGCCCGCGCAGCGCCTGCGTGGCCTTGCTGCGCAGCTGGCTGACCCTCGACTCGGTCACGCCGAGGACCGAGCCGATCTCGGCCAGGGTCAGCTGCTCGAAGTAGTACAGCGCCAGAATGATCTGGTCCCGCTCGCCCAGCCCCCGGATCGCACTGACCAGGGCGTCCGCGGCCTCGTCGTCGACGTGGTCGGCGTCGGAGAGCGCGAACGCGCGCTCGTAGGTGGCGTCGAGCTCCTCGAGGCTCCCGAGACGGGCCGTCACGGCAGCGCTCTCGAGCTGCGCCACGTGCTGCGTGGTGCTTCCCATCGCTGCGGCGAGCTCGTCGGCGCCGGGGGCGACACCCGTGCGGCTCTCGAGGAGCGCCCGTGTCTCCTGCAGGCGCTTGACCTCCGAGCGCACGCGCCTGGGCAGCCAGTCCGACGCGCGCAGGCTGTCCAGGACCGCCCCCTGGATGCGCGGGATCGCGAACGTCTGGAACTGCACGTCCCGAGACGGGTCGAAGCGTTCGACGGCGGCGACGAGCCCGAGGATCCCCTCCGAGAGCAGGTCATCCTGGTCCACGTGCTCGGGCAGCCGTCCCCGGAGCCGGCCCACGACGTACTTCACCAGAGGGGCGTACTGCACGACGAGGCGGTTGCGGGCCTCGGGGTCCCGGGTCTCGGCGTACTGCTGCCAGGCGGTGTCGACGTCGATCATCGGCTGGATCTGTCCAACAGGTCGAGGGCCCGGGCGGGGTCTGCGCGGTACCTCTCCAGGAGCTCGGTCGTGGCCGCGTCGACACGGCGGTGCAAGGCATCGCGGTACTCGTTGAGCTGTCGCTCCGCCAGCCTCAGGCTGCGCAGCGAGTCGTCCAGCGCCCGCTCGTCATCCGCGTCCATCGCTGCGGACCACAGGTCGTCGAGGACGGGAAGGTCCGGCAGGGGATCGGCCGCCTCGATGGACAGCAGCCCTCGGCGCCTCTGTCCCGATCCGGTGTCAGCGAGGGCACGAGCCAGCTGCTCGTGGCTCAGGGGTGAGCCGGCCTCGGAGCGAGCGGTCAGCACGTCGATCCGCCCGTGCGTCACCCGCCGCCAGTAGGACACCCGGTCGGCCTCGGCTCGCAGGGTGTCGCGGTAGGCGCGCAGGTCGCTGAGGCTCAGCGCGGGGAGGGACACGGGATTCGGCGGGCCAGAGGGGGATGATTGATGGGGTGACATGTGCTCCTCGTGCGTGGTCGAGGGTGCTCGTCCGTCCGCCATCCATGCACGCACGGGTCCTGGCGACCGTTCCGGCGAGGCGTCCGGGCGAACGTTCGACCCGATCGTAGAGTCCGTTATGTCCCGGTGTCGAACTCAGGTCCCACGGGTGCGCCACCGGCTGGTGGCCAGGCCCGGGAGGTCGTCGGCGGAGACAGCAGGGCTCCACAGGTAGCCCTGGCCGTACTCACACCCCAGCTCTGCGAGCGCGTCGGCCTGCTCGGGGGTCTCGATGCCCTCGGCCACGGTGTGCAGGCCCAGGGCGTCGGCCAGGCTGAGGACCGTCCTGACGATGGCGCGGGAGTCCGGGTCCTCCGCCACACCGGTCACGAAGGACCGGTCGATCTTGAGGATGGAGAGGGGGAGCCGGTGCAGGTAGGCGAGCGAGCTGTAGCCGGTGCCGAAGTCGTCGACTGCGATCTGCACGCCTAGCGCACACAGGACGCCGAGCTTGCGGATGGTGTGCTCGACGTCGGTCATGATCGAGGTCTCGGTGACCTCGAGCACCAGCTGGGCGGGGTCGAGTCCGGTCTCACGCAGGACGTGTGGCACCAGCACGTCGATCTCCTCCGAGGCGGCGCTGCGCGCACTCATGTTGACCGAGAGGTACGCGTCGCGCGGCAGCACGCCGTCCCCCAGCAGCCGGCTCATCTGGGCACACGCCGAGTGAAGGACCCGCCGGTCCAGCTCCACCTCGAGCCCGGCCGTGTGCGCGGCGTCCATGACGTCGAGCGCCGGGAGCTTGCCGAGGACCGGGTGCGTCCAGCGGAACAGCGCCTCGACCCCGCGCAGCTCCCCCGACCCCAGCTCGACAATCGGCTGGTAGTGCAGGGCCGTCTCGTCACACGCCAGGGCCTGCGAGAGTGCCGAGGTGAGCTCTGAGCGGCGTCGCGACGCCGTGGCCATGGTGCTGTCGAAGACGACGATGCTGCCGGGTCTCTTCTCCTTGGCCTGGTACATCGCTGCATCGGCAAGGCGCAGCAGCTCGTCGGTCGGATGGGGCGGGGACAGGGCGACGCCGATGCTCGCCGTGGCGGCAACAGGCCGTCCCGGGACGACGAACGGCTGCTCGAACATCTGCTGGATCCGCCGGGCCACCAGCAGGGCGCCCTCCGGGTCTGCGTCCTCGCAGATCACAGCGAACTCGTCCCCACCGAGCCGGGCGACGGTGTCGGTCTCACGAACCACCGACTGCAGCCGGTGGCCCACCTCCCGCAGAAGCGCGTCTCCCGCGCCGTGGCCGGCGTGGTCGTTGACCAGCTTGAGCTTGTCGAGGTCCAGGAAGAGCACGGCCAGGCAGCCGTCGCGCGAGCGCTGGCGACGGGCTGCGGCCATGGCGAGGCGGTCCTCGAGCAGCGCGCGGTTCGGCAGACCTGTGAGGGGGTCGTGCAGCGCCTGCCTGCGGAGCTCGGCCTGGGCGTGACGCTCGGCGGTGACATCGGAGACCAT
>NZ_JAOPXP010000203.1 GCF_025965085.1 Marmoricola sp. | reverse complement strand
AGCCGCTCACGTTCGAGACGCGCACGTCCATCACGGAACCCAGTCCTGCCACGCGCAGCGCCGGGGAGGAGATCTGATGGCTGACTCATCCGAGGGCAAGAGCCTGCGGGAGCAGTTCTGGGACCCCGTCGCGGGGTTCGGCGTCACCTTCCGCACCATGTTCAAGAAGGTCGTCACCGAGCAGTACCCCTTCGAGAAGCTCCCGACCGCCCCGCGCTTCCACGGCCGGCACCAGCTCAACCGCTGGCCCGACGGACTCGAGAAGTGCATCGGCTGCGAGCTGTGCGCCTGGGCGTGCCCGGCCGACGCGATCTACGTGGAGGGTGCCTCCAACGTCGACGTGCCCGACGGCTCCGAGCGCTTCAGCCCCGGTGAGCGCTACGGCCGCGTCTACCAGATCAACTACCTGCGCTGCATCCTGTGCGGCCTGTGCATCGAGGCCTGCCCGACGCGAGCCCTGACCATGACCAACGAGTACGAGTTGGCCGACAACAACCGGGAAGACCTCATCTACGAGAAGTCCGACCTGCTCGCGCCGCTCCTGCCCGGCATGGAGGCCCCGCCGCACCCGATGCGCCTGGGTGAGGACGAGGGCGACTACTACCGCGGCACGCTGCGCCGCCAGGACGACAACGGCGCCACCGGCGCAGCCAGGAGCGGGGGCATCGCATGATCGCGTTCTGGATCCTCGCCCCGGTGATGGTGGTGTGTGCGCTCGGCCTGCTCTTCGCGCGCAAGGCCGTGCACTGCGCCCTGCTGCTCGCGGTCGTGATGATCAGCCTCGCCGTGCTGTACGCCGTCCAGGACGCCCCCTTCCTGTTCGCCGTGCAGATCATCGTCTACACCGGCGCGATCCTGATGCTGTTCCTGTTCGTGCTGATGCTGGTCGGCGTCGACGCGTCCGACTCCGTGATCGAGACCATCCGGGGCCAGCGGCTCCTGGCGGTCGTCGTCGGCCTGGTCTTCGGTGCGACCCTGGTGCTGGGGGTCGCTCAGCTCTCGTTCGGCACGGTGGTCGGGCTCGGCACCGCCAACGAGCAGGGCAACGTGCCCGCCATCGCGCAGCTGCTGTTCACCAAGTACGTCTTCGCCTTCGAGGTCACCTCGGCCCTGCTCATCACGGCCGCGCTCGGCGCGATGGTGCTGGCCCACCGCGAGCGGCTCACGCCCAGGCTGGGCCAGGCCGACCTCGCCGCCCAGCGGATGCGCGACTACGCCGAGCACGGCAAGCACCTCGGCCCGCTGCCCCCACCCGGCGTCTTCGCCCGGCACAACTCGGTCGACACCCCGGCGCTGCTCCCCGACGGCACTCCGTCCCAGGCCTCGATCTCGCGCGTGCTGCTCGCCCGTGGCTCGGTCAGGGACGCTCCCGGAAGCGCCACCCAGGTGGAGCAGCTCGGTGGCGGCGACCGGTCGGTCCCGCCGCGTGACGACGCCTCGGACCAGGGAGGTGCGGGTCGATGAGCCCCACACCCTTCGTCGTGCTCTCGGCGATCCTGTTCACGATCGGCGCGGTCGGCGTACTCACCCGGCGCAACGCGATCGTCGTGTTCATGTGCGTCGAGCTGATGCTCAACGCCAGCAACCTGGCGCTGATCACCTTCGCCCGGGCCAACGGCAACCTGGAGGGGCAGATCGCTGCCTTCTTCGTGATGGTCGTGGCTGCCGCCGAGGTCGTGGTCGGACTCGCGATCATCATGACCATCTTCCGCACCCGCCGCTCGGCCTCGGTCGACGACGCCAGCCTGCTGAAGTACTGAGGTAAACGCTGTGATCTCAACTGCCACGACCGTCCTCACCG
This sequence comes from Marmoricola sp., assembly GCF_025965085.1. GTDB lineage: Bacteria > Actinomycetota > Actinomycetes > Propionibacteriales > Nocardioidaceae > Marmoricola. Next base: position 12,079 of record NZ_JAOPXP010000203.1, on the reverse strand, counting down.
AGGCGGCCCACGGGGGACACGTCCCCGTCGTGGACCCCGGCTCGGCGGGGTCGCTGGCGCTGCCGCTGGTGCTCGTCATCGCGTTGCCCGCCCTCGGCGCCACCGTGCTGCTCCTCGGTGGGCGGCGCACCGACCGCTTCGGACACCTCCTCGGTACGGCGACCGTGGCCGGCTCGTTCATCTGCTCGCTGGTGCTCTTCTTCGCGATCCTGGGTCGTGACGCCGCGCACCGGCAGGTCAGCCTCGACCTGTGGACCTGGTTCAGCAGCGGTCGGTGGACCGTCGAGCTCGGGCTGCTCTACGACCCGTTGTCGGCGCTGTTCCTGCTGCTGATCACCGGCGTCGGCTCGCTGATCCACGTCTACTCGATCGGCTACATGGCGCACGACGAGCGCCGGCGCCGCTTCTTCGCCTACCTCAACCTCTTCGTCGCGGCGATGCTCATGCTCGTCCTCGCCTCCGACTACGTCGGTGTGTTCCTCGGCTGGGAGGGCGTCGGCCTGGCGTCGTACCTGCTGATCGGGTTCTGGCAGTACAAGCCCAGCGCGGCGGCCGCGGCCAAGAAGGCCTTCGTGATCAACCGCGTCGGTGACATCGGGCTCGCCCTCGGCATCGGCCTGATCTTCACGACCTTCGGCACCACGTCGTTCAGCAAGGTCTCCCAGCTCACCAGCGCTGCCTCGGCGGGGGTGATGACCGCCATCGGGCTGCTGCTCCTGCTGGCGGCCTGCGGCAAGTCGGCACAGTTCCCGCTGCAGACGTGGCTGCTCGACGCGATGGAGGGCCCGACCCCGGTCTCGGCCCTGATCCACGCGGCGACCATGGTCACCGCGGGCGTCTACCTGATCGTGCGCTCGCAGTTCATCTTCGAGTACACCGCCGACGCCCGCCTGGCCGTCTCGATCATCGGCACGATCACGCTGCTGATGGGCGCCTGGATCGGGTGCGCCAAGGACGACATCAAGAAGGTCCTGGCTGGGTCGACCATGAGCCAGATCGGCTACATGGTGCTCGCCTCCGGGCTGGGTGTCGCCGGCTACGCGTTCGCGATCTTCCACCTGCTCACCCACGGGTTCTTCAAGGCCAACATGTTCCTCGGGGCCGGCTCGGTCATGCACGGCATGGACGACGACGTGAACATGCGCCACTACGGAGCTCTGCGCAAGGCGATGCCGGTCACCTTCCTCACCTTCACCATGGGCTACCTGGCGATCATCGGCTTCCCCGGCTTCGCCGGCTTCTGGTCCAAGGACAAGATCATCGAGACCGCGCTCGCCCAGAACCCCGCGCTCGGCATCTGTGCCCTGATCGGTGCGGGCGTCACCGGCTTCTACATGACGCGCCTGATGCTGCTCACCTTCTTCACCGAGAAGCGCTGGGAGCCCGGCGTACACCCCCACGAGTCGCCGAAGGTGATGACCGTCCCGCTGATCGTCCTGGCCGCGCTCTCGGTGCTCGGTGGCCTCCTGCTGCTCAACGACTGGATCGTCACGTTCCTCGCACCGGTCACGGGGGCCGCACCCCACGAGGAGCCGCCGCTGCCCGCGATCGTCATCTCGCTGCTCGCCGTGCTGGTCGTCGCCGTCGGTGTCGCGCTGGCCTGGTTCCTGATCGGCAAGCGTGACGTCCCCCGCGAGGCGCCGGCCAAGGTCTCGGTGTTCACCGCAGCCGGTCGCAACGACCTCTACGGCGACGCGTTCAACGACCTCGTCATCGTCGAGCCCGGCAAGAGCTTCACAGGCGGGCTGGCGACCTTCGACCGCAGCACCGTCGACGGTGGGTTCACCGGCACGGCCTCCGCCCTCGCGGGGCTGTCCGGCCGACTCCGCCTCGCGCAGAACGGCTTCGTCCGCTCCTATGCTCTCTCGCTGCTCGCAGGCGCTGCCCTGGTCCTTCTCGCGCTCGTGGTGGTGAACCTCGGATGAACGTCCCCTGGCTGACTCTTCTTCTCCTGCTGCCCATCATCGGGTCGTTGGTGCTCACGATCATGCCTGCGCGCCCGGGCTCGGCCCTGCCCAAGCAGATCGCCATCGCCTTCTCGGTGCTGACGCTCGCACTGGGCGTCGCGCTGGCCGTCGGGTACGACGCCGGCGGCGGTTACCAGTTCACCGAGAACACGACCTGGATCAAGCTGTTCGGCGCCCACTACTCGCTCGGCGTCGACGGGATGGGGCTGACCCTGGTCCTGCTGACGGTGATCCTCACGCCCGTCGTGATGGTCGCGTCGTGGAACGACGGTGACACCGGGCGCTGGGGCGCCAAGGGATTCTTCGCCTGGATCCTCGCGCTCGAGGGCCTCTCCGTCGGCGTGTTCGCGGCCACGGACGTCTTCTTGTTCTACGTCTTCTTCGAGGCGACGCTGATCCCGGTCTACTTCCTCGTCGCCGGGTACGGCGGCCCGAACCGCGTGCGCGCGGCCGTGAAGTTCCTGCTGTTCTCTCTGGCAGGCGGGCTGGTCATGCTCGCGTCGGTGATCGGGCTCTACGTCGAGTCGGCGAAGACCTCGGGCGGTCCGACGTACCTCATCTCGGAGCTGGCCGACCTCGACTTCGGCACCTCGGTCGGTCGCTGGATGTTCGTGGGCTTCTTCATCGCCTTCGCGATCAAGGCGCCGATGTTCCCTGTGCACACCTGGCTGCCGGACACCACCGAGAGCGCGACCCCGGGCACCTCGGTGCTGCTGGTCAGCGTTCTCGACAAGATCGGCACGTTCGGGATGATCCGGTTCTGCCTCGAGCTGTTCCCGGAGGCGTCGCGCTGGGCGACTCCGGCGATCGTGGTGCTCGCGATCATCAGCATCCTCTACGGCGCGATCATGGCGATCGGCTCGAACAACATCCCGCGTCTGATCGCCTACACCTCGGTGTCGCACTTCGGGTTCATCGTGCTCGGCATCTTCGTGATGAACAGCCAGGGCCTCTCGGGCGCGAACCTCTACATGTTCAACCACGGCCTCTCGACCGCGGCGCTGTTCCTGATCACGGGCTTCATGATCTCCAGGCGCGGTTCCGCACTGATCAGCGACTACGGCGGCGTCGAGAAGGTGGCACCGGTGCTGGCCGGGCTCTTCCTCGTGGCCGGGCTCTCCTCGCTGTCACTGCCGGGCCTCGCACCCTTCGTCTCCGAGCTCCTGGTGATCGTGGGCGCGTTCGTCTACACGCCATGGGCCGCCGCCTTCGCGGTGCCCGCCACGGTGCTGGCCGCGATCTACATCCTGTGGATGTACCAGCGCACCATGACCGGCCCCGTCCGCGAGGGGGTCATCGGGATGCGGGACCTCAACGTCCGTGAGGTCTCCGCGCTCGCCCCGCTGCTGCTGCTGATCATCGTGCTCGGCTTCTTCCCCAAGCCGCTGCTCGACGTGATCAACCCGTCGGTGGAGCACACCATGTCCGAGGTCGGCCTGTCCGACCCGCAACCGAACGTGACCGAGGCGGAGGTGGCCAAGTGAACGGCTTTCAAGCTCCGAAGATCGAGTACTTCACCGTCTCGCCGATCCTGATCGTGCTCGGCGTCGCCGTGCTGGGCGTGCTGATCGAGGCCTTCGTCCCGCGGGCTCGCCGCTACGTCGTCCAGGTCGTGCTCGCCATGGCCGGCCTCATCGCCGCGATCGTCACCTCGGTGATGGTCTTCAGCCGGCTCAACCCGGGGTCCGACTCGCCCAAGGGTGGCAGCATCGTCGCGGAAGGAGCCCTGGCCGTCGACGGCCCGGCATTGTTCTGCTGGCTGCTGCTGCTCGTTCTGGCGCTGCTCGCCGTCATGCTCTTCGCCGAGCGTCGCCTCGAGGGCGGGGTGACGTCGTTCGCCGGTCAGGCGGCCGCGCTGCCGGGCACCGAGGCGGAGCGCCAGGCCTCGACGCAGGGCCTGGAGCACACCGAGGTCTTCCCCCTGATGATGTTCGCGGTCTCCGGGATGCTGATGTTCCCTGCGGCCAACGACATGCTCACCATGTTCGTTGCCCTCGAGGTCCTCTCACTGCCCCTCTACCTGCTCTGTGGCCTGGCGCGACGCCGGCGGCTGCTGAGCCAGGAGGCGGCGATGAAGTACTTCCTCCTCGGTGCCTTCAGCTCCGGCTTCTTCGTCTACGGCATCGCGCTGGTCTACGGGTACGCCGGGTCGATGGGCTTCGCGCAGATCGCCGAGGCGGTCTCCGGGCAGACCGGCAGCGACGGTCTCCTGCTCGGTGGCATCGCCCTGATGGCGGTCGGGCTGCTGTTCAAGATCGGCGCCGTGCCGTTCCACTCGTGGACGCCCGACGTCTACCAGGGGGCGCCCACCGCCGTGACCGCGTTCATGGCAGCCAGCACCAAGGTCGCCGCCTTCGGTGCGCTCCTGCGACTGTTCTACGTGGCGTTCGGCGCCAACCGCAACGAGTGGCTGCCGATGATGTGGATCGTCGCGATCCTCACCATGGTCGTCGGCTCGGTCCTGGCGCTGACCCAGACCGACGTCAAGCGGCTGCTGGCCTACTCCTCGATCGCGCACGCAGGCTTCATCCTGACCGGCTTCCTGGGCATCCGCTCGCTCGCCGAGGTGCCCGGTGGCAGCCTCACCGGTGTCTCGGGGGTGCTGTTCTACCTGACGACCTACGCCCTCACCACGATGGCCGCGTTCGCCCTCGTCACCGTCGTGCGTGACAGTGCCGGCGAGACCACCGCGCTCGCCCGGTGGCAGGGTCTGGGCAAGGAGTCGCCCCTCGTTGCGGGCACGTTTGCCTTCCTGCTGCTGGCCATGGCCGGCATCCCGCTCACCAGCGGGTTCACCGGGAAGTGGGCGGTCTTCGCTGCCGCACAGTCCGCCGGTGCGTGGCCCGTGGTGATCGTGGCGGTGCTCGCGTCGGCCGTCGCGGCGTACTTCTACGTCAAGGTCATCGTGCTGATGTTCTTCTCCGAGCCCGTCGGTGAGGGACCCAGCGTGACCAGCCCGAGCATCCTGACGGGCAGTGTGATCGTCATCGGCACGGCCGCCACCCTGGTGCTCGGCGTCGTCCCGGGCGCACTGATCGACCTGCTGGGCCGCGTGGGAGTATTCATCAGGTGAGCACCCCACGCCCCACCGATCGAGCCGGGCGTACGCCGTGCTTGCCGCGGTGTCCTGACCCAGCGGGAGCACGACTCGGCGGGGTCCCTGCATGACGACGACCCCGTTGGCCCTGCCGATCCTCGATCCGGACCTCGAGGCACGCCTGCGTTCGAGGATGGTGGAGGTCGAAGCGGCGCTCGGCGCCCACGTCCGCAGCGAGGCGGGCTTCGTCACCGAGGCCGCCCGCCACCTGCTCGACGCCGGCGGCAAGCGCTTCCGGCCGTTGCTCGTGCTGCTGGCCGCCGAGACCGGTGACTCCGGCCGTGACGGCGTACTCACCGCCGCGTGCGTCGTAGAGCTCACCCACCTCGCCTCGCTCTACCACGACGACGTGATGGACGAGGCGGACCTGCGCCGGGGCGCCGAGTCCGCGAACGCCCGCTGGGACAACCACGTCGCGATCCTCACCGGCGACTTCCTGTTCTCCAAGTCCTCCGAGCTGACCGCCGACCTCGGCGCCGACGCCGTCCGCATCCAGGCACAGACATTCTCCCGGCTGGTCGAGGGCCAGATCCTCGAGACGCTGGGGCCGCGCGACGACGAGGACCCGCTCGAGCACTACCTGCGCGTGGTGGCCGGAAAGACCGGCTCGCTGATCGCGACCTCCGCCCGCTACGGCGCCCGCTTCTCCGGCGCCCCGCGCGACGTGGAGGAGGCGCTGACGGAGTACGGCGAGAAGGTCGGCGTGGCCTTCCAGCTCTCCGACGACATCCTCGACGTCGCCTCCGAGACCGAGGTCTCCGGCAAGACCCCGGGCACCGACCTGCGCGAAGGCGTCCCGACGCTGCCGATGCTGATCGCCAAGCGCTCCACCGACCCGGCCGACGCCCGTCTCCTCGAGCTCCTCGACTCAGACCTGGGCGACGACGACCTGCACCGCGAGACGCTCGCCCTCCTCCGGGCCCACCCGGCGATGGCGGAGGCCCGCGCGTACGTCGTCGGCCTCTCCAGCGAGGCCAAGGAGCTCCTCAAGGTGCTCCCCAACGGCCCCGTCCGCACCGCCCTGGAGGCGTTTGCTGACGTGGTGGCCACACGGTCGAGCTGAGGCCGGCAGTTTCACCCGTTCACTTGTTAAACAGGCACTTACCCCCTGTTGCAACGGGTGGTAACTGACAGTTTCACCGGGAAGCTGTGACCAGTGTGGCGAACGGATCAGGTGATCCGGCCCAGGCGCATGAGTCGGCGTACCCGCTCGCCGCACGAGCGAGGGTCGTTCAGCTCGGACCAGATGAAGCGTATGACGGCCCACTGGGTGACCTCGCGCAGTCGGTCCTCACGGGTCTTCTCGTTGAACACCACGTCGCCGGCGACCTGACCGGGCTTGAGTAGCCGGCCGTACTTGATCTTCCCGTCAAACTCGCCGAGCAGGCGGTGATCGGGCCACGCGAAGTCGGTGATGCCGACGAGGATTCCGAACTCGTCGTACACATGGAACTGCAGTGTCGGCTCTGGGAGGTGTTGGCTCCAGCACATGAAGCGTGTCCGGCTCTCGCCCGCGGACTGGGCGCCGCACCGGGTCAACCTGAGCGTGATCTGCAACTTGGCTGAGCGCGGCGAGCTCCGCATGGTCGGACTCGTAGGTGGCCCACAGGGACTCTTCGCTGCCGAGGTCGAGATCGAGCACGGAGTCCAGTGTGACCAGGCCGTACTCGACGGGAAGCAGGGAGGCCGTCTCGAGGGCGCACCGCTCCGGGCCGAGCAGGAGCATCTCGTCCTTGGCGTAGATGTCGTCGGGCGTCCAGGTGCCTTGGTGGTAGACGACATCGTGCTGACGCCCGCCGGTCTTGTTGTCCAGGCGTACGACGTGGACGCGACTGAGATCTGCACCCCACAGCCGCAGACCGTGCTCGGCGGCGCCGGATGTGTGGGACAAGGCGACGTTGCCCTCGTGGGTGAGGCTGACCGCCTGCGCGCAGAGCCGGTGGCGGCCGAGGTCGTCCTTCGCGTTCCACGTTTCGGTGTCGACGTAAGCGCCGTGGCGAATGCGGGTCACCACCCCAGCTCGCCGGGCATCGCGCAGATCCCGATCGCGGTAGCCGAAGTCGAGGGCTTCGCGCCGCAGGAAGAGTCCATTCGGATGGATGGTTGTCAGCTCATGCATGGCGCGACCATCCTGGAGATCCAGCGCCGATCTGGTGATGCCTAGGGCCACTGTGGATGGCAGTGGCTCCTCCCGCCCTGTGGACGGGAAATGGCTGAGCCCGTCGTACCTCTGGCCCCAACTTCCCGGAAAAACAAGCACTTCCCCTGCGTTGCAACGAGGGGGAAGTGCCTGTTTCACAAGTGAACGGGTGAAACCGCCACCCTCACACCGCGCTCGCCTCCGCAGCAAACCGCAGCTGCCGCCCCCGGTTTCGCAGCGCCTCGACGGTGAAGATGACCAGGGCGAGCCAGACCAGGGAGAAGCCGAACCACTTCACCGGAGTCATGGCCTCGTGGAAGTACAGCAGGCCGAGGGCGAACTGGATCGTGGGGGTGAGGTACTGCAGCAACCCGATCGTCGTCAGAGAGACCCTGATCGCAGCCGCACCGAAGCAGATGAGCGGCACGGCGGTGATCAGGCCGGTGGAGGTCAGGAGCAGGGCGTGCCCCACGCCGTCGTTCGCGAAGGTCGCCGACCCGTCCGCCGAGAGCCAGACGAGGTAGCCCAGCGCGATCGGGAAGAGCACCATCGTCTCGAAGGTGAGGCTCTCGACGGCCTCGACGCCGGCCTTCTTCTTGGCCAGGCCGTAGGTCCCGAAGGAGCCGGCCAGCAGGAACGCGACCCACGGCGGATGGCCGTAGTCGACGGTCAGGCCGATCACGGCGAGCGTCGCGATGCCGATGGCCACCCACTGCGCCCTCCGCAGCCGCTCGCCCAGCACGACCACGCCGAGCAGCACGGTCACGAGCGGGTTGATGAAGTAGCCGAGCGACACCTCCACCACGCGGTGGTTGTTCACGCCCCAGATGAAGCCGCCCCAGTTGAGGCCGATCACCACCGAGGCGAGGGTCAGCAGCGCGAGCAGACGCGGACTGCGCAGGATCGCCTTCAGTTGCGACGTACGACGCAGCGCCAACGTGAGACCGAGCATCACGACGAGGGACCAGCAGATCCGGTGGGCGAGGATCTCGACTGCCCCGGCGGGCTCGAGGAGCGTCCAGTAGAGGGGGAAGACACCCCACATGGAGTACGCCGCGACTCCGAGCAGAAATCCCCGCCGCTGATCACTCACCTGCGGAGCGTATCGGCCGTAGATTCGTCGCCATGGTCGGGTACTCCGTCGAACGCAGCATCACCGTCAACGCCCCCGCGCACCGCGTGCACGGGCTGATCGACGACTTGCACACCTGGACCCAGTGGTCCCCGTGGGGCCCACCGATGGCGGTGTTCGCGAGTTCCTCGAGCCACCTCGAGGACTCCTCCGGGGATGCGTCCTCGGACCCTCAGATCACGGTCCAGGTGTCGCCACCGCTGATCAGGCTGCTCAGTGCCGTGCGCTGGTCGTCCTGGCCCGCGGAGGCGGTGGTGATCTGCGCGCGCGCCTGGTCGTCGTACGTCGGACGCTCGACCGACCGGAAGATGCCGATCGGCGACTGGTGCAGCACGCCGGCGTCGGTGAGCCGGGACAGCGCGAACGCGGTCGTCGGGTCGTCGACGTGGGCGTCGTGGACCAGCAGGTCCGCCTCCGGCACCTCGGCCGTGTCGACCACCTCGACGCCACCGGTGGCTGACCGGACGATGCCCTTGCTGGGCTGCCCGTCCTCCCGGAGGTGGCCGAAGCGGATCGGCTCCCCCTGGACCAGCGGGATGATCGCGTCGGCCTTGGTGTCGGGGTTCTTGATCGCGTCGAACGCGCCGTCGTTGAAGATCGGGCAGTTCTGGTAGATCTCCACCAGCGACGTGCCGCGGTGGGCGGCCGCGGCGGCGAGCACCGAGGTGAGGTGCTTGCGGTCGGAGTCGATCGTGCGCGCGACGAACGTGGCCTCCGCGCCGAGGGCCAGCGAGACCGGGTTGAACGGGTGGTCGACCGACCCGGCCGGTGTCGACTTCGTGACCTTGCCGGGCTCGGAGGTGGGGGAGTACTGACCCTTGGTGAGCCCGTAGATCCGGTTGTTGAACAGCAGGATCGTCATGTTCACGTTGCGGCGCATGGCGTGGATCAGGTGGTTGCCGCCGATCGACAGCGCGTCACCGTCACCGGTCACGACCCAGACCGACAGGTCCTCGCGCGCCGTCGCGATCCCGGTCGCGATCGCCGGGGCGCGGCCGTGGATGGAGTGCATGCCGTAGGTCTCGAGGTAGTACGGGAACCGCGAGGAGCACCCGATGCCGGAGACGAACACGATGTTCTCGCGGAGCAGACCGAGGTCGGGCAGGAAGGACTGCACGGCCTTGAGCACGGCGTAGTCGCCGCAGCCGGGGCACCAGCGCACCTCCTGGTTGGAGGTGAAGTCCTTGCCCGTCTGCTTCTCGTCGGTCGTGGGGACGCCCTTGAGCCCGGGGAAGGGAAGGGGCTCGGTGGTAGTCATCGCACGGACTCCTTGTCCTGTGAGCTGGTGCCGGCGTCGTCGGCAGTGGCCTCGCCGGTCGTGGTGCTGATCAGGTCGGTGATCGCCTCGGCGAGCTCGGCGGCCTTCAGCGGCAGGCCGCGCACGTGGTTGTAGCCGACGACGTCGACGAGGTACTTCGCACGGATCAGCAGCGAGAGCTGGCCGAGGTTCATCTCGGGGATCATCACGGCGTCGTACCTCTTGATGATCTCGCCCAGGTCCTTGGGGAACGGGTTGAGGTGGCGCAGGTGCACCTGGGCGACGTCCAGGCCGGCCTTGCGCACCCGGCGGCACGCAGCGCCGATCGGGCCATACGTGGAGCCCCAGCCCATCACCAGGACCTTGGCCCGACCGGACGGGTCGTCGACCTCCAGCGGGGGCAGCGAGTCGGCGATCCGGTCGGTCTTGGCCTGGCGGATTCGCACCATGTAGTCGTGGTTGCCCGGGTCGTAGGAGATGTTGCCGTGCCCGTCGCCCTTCTCCAGACCACCGATGCGGTGCTCGAGCCCGGCGGTGCCGGGGATCGCCCAGGGTCGCGCGAGGGTCTCCTCGTCGCGAAGGTAGGGCCAGAAGTCCTCAGTGCTGTTGCCGTCCTTGTCCAGGACCTCGTGGTTCGGGGCGGTGGCGAAGGCCGGATCGATGACGGGAAGCTCGTCGATGTCGGGGATCTGCCAGGGCTCCGAGCCGTTGGCGAGCATGCCGTCCGAGAGCAGCATCACCGGCGTGCGGTAGGTGACGGCGATCCGGATGGCCTCGACGGCGGCGGCGAAGCAGTCACCGGGGGACTGCGGGGCGACGATCGGCACTGGTGACTCGCCGTTGCGGCCGAACATGGCCTGCAGCAGGTCGGCCTGCTCCGTCTTGGTCGGCAGGCCCGTCGAGGGACCGCCGCGCTGCACGTCGATGACGACCAGGGGGAGCTCGGTCATCACCGCCAGGCCGATGGTCTCCGACTTCAGCGCGATGCCGGGGCCCGAGGTGCTGGTGACGCCGAGGGAGCCCGCGAAGGACGCGCCGAGCGCGGCGCCGATCCCGGCGATCTCGTCCTCGGCCTGGAAGGTGGTGATTCCGAAGCGCTTGTGCTTGCTCAGCTCGTGCAGGACGTCCGAGGCCGGAGTGATCGGGTAGGTGCCGAGGAACAGGGGGAGTCCCGACTGCACGCCGCCGGCGACGAGGCCGTAGGCGAGCGCCAGGTTTCCGGTGATGTTGCGGTAGACGCCGGCGGACATCGGCGCGGGCTTGATCTCGTACTTCACCGCAAACGCCTCGGTGGTCTCCCCGAAGTTCCAGCCAGCCTTGAACGCGGTGATGTTCGCGTCGCGGATGTCGGGGGACTTGGCGAACCGCTTCTCCAGGAACGCCGTCGTGGTCTCGGTCGGACGGCCGTACATCCACGACAGCAGGCCAAGGGCGAACATGTTCTTCGCGCGGGCCGCGTCCTTGCGGGAGAGCCCGAACTCCTTGACCGCGGCGACGGTCATGCCGGTCAGGTCCACGACGGTCAGCGCGTAGTCCGCCAGAGAGTCGTCCTCGAGCGGGTTGCCGGCGTACCCGGCCTTGATCAGGTTGCGGGCGCTGAAGTCGTGGCTGTCGACGATGATCGAGGTGCCTGGCTTCATGTCGGGCAGGTTGGCCTTCAGGGCCGCAGGGTTCATCGCTACGAGGACGTCGGGGGAGTCCCCGGGGGTGAGGATGTCGTGGTCGGCGAAGTGGACCTGGAACGACGACACGCCGGGGAGCGTGCCCTGGGGTGCACGGATCTCCGCCGGGAAGTTCGGCAGGGTCTGGAGGTCGTTGCCGAAGGCGGCGGATTCCTGGGTGAAGCGGTCACCGGTGAGCTGCATCCCGTCACCGGAGTCCCCCGCGAAGCGGATGATCACCCGATCGAGCTGCTTGACCTGCTTGGTCACCTTGACTGTCCTTCTCTCCTCGACACCGGTGGGGCCCTGACTGGCTCACATACCGACGGTACGGCCGCGTCCCCACGCTCGGGACGGAACGGGTTCCGCGCTGCGCCCGGGCAACCCGTTCGTCGTCAGGTGCGTCCCACCACCGAGGCTCAACGATAGTCCGCACTTCAACGGTGGACACGCCGTCTCTCCTCGTAAGACGGGCCTTGTGCCGGTCTGGACCGGATGCTGCACGTCGTCGCGAGAAAAGACATCTGAATCGCTAAGGTGTAGTAACTTACTGGATTAACACCCCAGCGGTGTACTGCCCACCCGATCGAAAGGCCCTGCCTCATGCTCGACAAGACCCGTCTCAGGTGGTTCGGCGCCGCCGCCCTGGCTGCCTCTCTGCTCGCCACCTCCGCCTGCTCAGACCCTGCGGCATCGGGTGGCAGCGGGAGCAGTCAGGAGGTCAGCCTGGTGGGGTTCTCGGTGATGAAGACCGCCAACAAGCAGGTGATCGCCGACTTCCAGAAGACCGCCGCCGGCAAGGACGTCACCTTCAAGCAGTCCTA
>NZ_JAOPXP010000164.1 GCF_025965085.1 Marmoricola sp. | reverse complement strand
TCACCGGCCCGGCCAACACGCGCTACCTGTTGTGGAAGAGCGAGCAGACGGCGACGTCCCCGAGCCAGCTGTGGAGCCACCGGATCTCGGGCACGGGGACGAAGCTCCACTCCACGCACGGGTTGCTGCTGACCACCCAGGAGCCGTGGGAGGGGCGGCTGATCGAGAACCCCTCGATGATCGCCTATCGGGGTCGCTACTACTTGTTCTACTCGGCCGGCTCCTACGCCGACTCGTCGTACGCGACGGGCTACGCGATCTGCCGGACCCCGCTCGGCCCCTGCACGCGGGCCTCGGACGAGCCGTTGCTCGCCACCGGGGGACGGGTCTCCGGCCCGGGTGGCGCGATGGCCTTCCTGGGCTCCTCGGGTCGCCTGCACCTCGCCTACGCGGCCTGGGACTACGGCAACACGGGCTATCCCGAGTCGACCGCGTGCCTGCGCACCGTCCAGGGCTGCCCCCAGCGACGGCTGCACGTGGCGACGCTCGCGCCCAGCCCTGCCGGCGACGGTGCCCTGATGGTGACCTCGCGTGGCTAGGCGCACCGGGCGGCTGCTGACCTGCGGCGCGCTGCTCGCGCTGGTAGTGGCGGGCCAGCCCGCAGCCACCGCGCGTCCAGAACGTCCCGCGCCCGTCGGCAGCGACGCGTTCACGCCGGCGCAGCCCTACCGCGGCGACTTCCCGGACCCGACCGTGTGGCGCGTCGGGGGGCGCTTCTACGCGGCGGCCACCACCGTGTCGGCGCTGAACCTGCCGGTGCTGACCTCGACCGACCTCCGTACCTGGACGACGCGGCCCGCGAACGACTCCGCGACGCCGTGGCTGAACGACGCGATGCCCGCGCCGGCCTCCTGGGCCCGCACGCAGGTCACCTCCGGCGGACGCGCGTGGGCGGCCACCTGGGCGCCGTCGGTGCTGCGCATCAGCACGGGCACGTTCGTGGCGGCGTACTCCGTCCCGCGTGCGGGCGACGGCCGCCGCTGCATCTCGCTGGCCCGCAGCGCCGCACCGATGGGACCGTACGTCGACGCCACCACCGGCCCGCAGACCTGCGGCCCCGCCGGGGTGATCGACCCGCAGCTGTTCGTCGACCGCGGCCAGATGTGGATGGCCTACAAGATGGAGGGCGCGCCCGACCGGCTGCTCGTCCGGAAGATGAACAAGTACGCCACCGGCTTCGCGGTCGGCAGCAGGAACCACACGCTGCTGACAGCCAGTGCCTCGTGGGAGGGGACGGTGGTCGAGAACCCCGCGATGATCCGTCACCGCAAGCGGCTGTACCTCATCTACTCGGGCCACGGCTACGGGACGGCGAAGTACGCCACGGGCTACGCCGTGTGCCGGACGGTGACCGGTCCCTGCGTGCGCCGGACGCGGTTGCTGGTGACCGGCCGCTACCTCGCCGGTCCGGGCGGCGCCACGCCGTTCCTCGACGTCGGTGGCCAGTTGCGGCTGGCCTACCACGCCTGGCCGGTCGGCAACGTGGGCTACCCGAGCAGCACGTCGTGCCTCACGACCACGAAGGGCTGTGCGCAGCGGCGGCTGTACGTCGCCACCCTCGGCGTGGGCAAGAGGGGCAACCTGCTCGTCCGTCGCTACTTCTGAGAATCAGCAGATCCGCGGGGAGGCCTGCATGTTCTTGGCGAACTGGGCGCGCTTGGCCGCCCCGGTCAGCGGCCACGAGCGCCCGTGGTTCTCCAGGGTCGTGTCGAAGTAGGCCATCGCGACCCCGCCGGCGGCGACCAGCTGCTGGTAGAAGTTCGTGATCCAGCCGGGGTACTTGGCAGCGGCCTGGTCGGTGTAGGCGGTCTCGGCGACTCCCCAACGGGCTCCGTGAGCGCGGGCGAAGGTGCTGAACGTCTTGATGTAGGTGCGCACGTCCGACATGTTCGTCGCGGTCTTGCCGTCCTTCGTGACGCCGTAGACGTTGTAGGGATCCATGCCGATGACGTCGATCAGACCGTCGCCGGGCCAGATCCTCGGAAGCTTCAGCTCGGGACGGTCGCCCCCGACCTGCCACCAGCCCATCACGATCATCGTCGTGGCGATGTTGTCGCTGTGAGCCTTGACCAGGCGCATGAGGTGCGTCTGCATCCGCGTCCAGTCGGCGATGGGCTGGTTGTCGTTCTCCGGCTCGTGCCAGAAGGCCAGCCAGACCGGTCCGGGGACGGCGTCGAGCTGCTTGATCAGCCCGAGCGCCCAGGCGTCGTAGGCTCCGGCGGCCACCTGTCTCCAGGTTCCCGGCGTCTTGTAGGAGATCCACGGCACGCGCTTGGCGGCCACGTCGGCACGCGCGCTGCGCACGCTGCTCGCGACCTGCGACGCCGACCAGTACGTCCGGTGGACACCGAGGGTGCGGCCGTAGAAGGCCTCGCGCGAGGCCAGGGAGATCGTGCCGCCGACGGCTGCGCCGGCGTAGGCGCCGGAGCTCGGGAGGCCCTTGATGTGGCTGACGCACCTACCTGGGGAGGTCGACCCCGCGCCACCGGCACCGATCTGGCTCACCCGGGCGACGAGACCGCGGCGGGAGGACGACTTGATCCGCACCTGCACCCGGCTGACCCCGCGCTTGGAGACCAGCCCGATCCTGAACGTGCGCCAGCCCGCGGTGCTGGTGCCGACGCGCACGGTGCGCTGCACCAGGGTGCGCCGGCCCTTGACCTGACGGATCTGCACCCTGGCGGTGGGTGCGCCGCGCAGCGCCTTGACCTGGACCGTCGCGGAGTACGACGCGCGCGTCACGGTCCTGCCCTGTCCGCGTGCCTGGGCGACCCGCCACTTCCGGTTCTTGGGCACCACCGTGGTCGTGCGGCCCGCCGCGGTGGCCAGCGCCAGGTCCGAGCCACCGGCCGCGTCGGCGCCACCCGCCTGACGGGCCGGGCCAGGCGCGAAGGCCGAAGAGGCCACCAGGACGAGGCCGATCACCGCCACCGGCCACGGCGTACGCCGGGCGCGTGACCGATAGGTACGGATAGGCGAATTCTCAAGCATGCCAAAGTCAAACATTTGCGACACTGCGACGGCAGGAGAACCGGTCAATCCGCAGCCGCGGGCCGATCGACCGGGCGCAGGTCGGTGGGGGCACCGGGACCGGATAGCCTTCATCGATGACCTCCAGGACCCCGTTCGAAGCGCTGGTGCGCGAACGCCGCGTGCTCGGGGAGCACCTGGTTCGCCTCGTGCTCCAGGCTCCCGAAGGGTTCGTCTCCACCGGGGTGCCCGACGAGTGGGTGGCCCTGACCCTCCCGGGCCAGTTCCAGAGCCGGTACTACACGGTGCGGTCGGTGGCCGACGGGCTGCTCATCCTCGACGTCGTCGTGCACGAGCAGGGACTGGTCACCGAGTGGGCCCAGACCGACTGCGTGGGGGACAGGGTGGGGCTGTCCGCGCCGAAGGGGTCCTTCGAACTGCCCGCGGACGCCGGCTGGGTCCTGCTGGCCGGCGACCTGACGGGGCTGCCGGCGATGGCACGCATCGCCGAGAGCCTGGGGTCGATGCCGGTGCAGATCCACGCGGAGGTGCCCGACGGGCCGATGCCGGACTACGTCGCCGCCCCGGTCACCTGGCACGACGCCCCTTCGGGGACGAGCAACCTCGCCGCGATCGTGCGCGACCTCCTCTGGCCCGAGGGGCCGGGCTACTTCTGGATGGCGGGGGAGTCCGCCCAGATGCGCGACATCCGCCGCCACGCCCGGCACGTGCTCGGCTGGGACACCCGTCACTACGACGTGATGGGCTACTGGAGCGGGAGCCGCGGCCGGCAGACCCGTCAGGTGGACCCGGGCCCCGTCTATGCGCGGGGCAAGGCCATGGGCCGGTCGGACGAGCAGATCTGGGCCGACTACGACGCAGCCCGGGCCACTTCGGAGGAGGTCGTGCAGCGGCCCTCTCGAGAGGAGCGAGCATGACCGCCCCCTCCGAGGACGGCCGGGCCATCCATCGGTCGGGCTTCGCCTGCTTCGTGGGCCGCCCCAACGCCGGCAAGTCCACGCTGACCAACGCCATCGTCGGCGCCAAGGTCGCGATCACCTCCTCCAAGCCGCAGACGACCCGGACCGTCGTGCGCGGGATCGTTCACCGGCCCGACGCGCAGCTGATCCTCGTGGACACACCGGGGCTGCACCGTCCGCGGACGCTGCTGGGCGAGCGGCTCAACGACCTGGTCCACGGCACGTGGTCCGAGGTCGACGTGGTGGCGGTCTGCTTCCCGGCCAACGAGAAGCCCGGCCCGGGTGACCGCTTCCTGGTCAACGAGCTGGCGAAGGTGAAGCGGCCCACGAAGATCGCGGTGGCCACGAAGACCGACCTGGTCAGCCCGCAGGAGCTCGGCGCCCACCTCCTCGCGATCGACGCCCTGGGTCGTGAGACCGGCACCGACTGGGCCGAGATCGTGCCCGTGTCGGCGAAGAACGGCGACCAGGTCGACCTGTTGACGGACCTGCTCGTCGACCGGATGCCCGAGGGGCCGCACCTCTACCCCGACGGGGAGCTGACCGACGCGCCCGAGGAGGTGCTGGTCGCGGAGCTGATCCGGGAGGCCGCGCTCGAGGGCGTCCACGACGAGCTGCCGCACTCCATCGCCGTCATCGTCGAGGAGATGGCGTTGAAGGAGGGGCGACCTGCCGACAAGCCGCTGCTGCTCATCCACGCCAACCTGTTCGTCGAGCGCGACTCCCAGAAGGGCATCGTGATCGGCCACAAGGGGGCGCGGCTGCGCGAGGTGGGCACCGAGGCCCGCAAGCAGATCCAGAACCTGCTGGGCACCCCGGTCTACCTCGACCTGCACGTGAAGATCGCCAAGGACTGGCAGCGCGACCCCCGTCAGCTTCGCCGCCTCGGCTTCTAGCCCACCAGCCGGAACGGGCACGGGTGGCGCTGGATCTGTCGCCGTCGGGCAGTAGCGTCGGGGCGTGACCTGGGACGAGCTGTACGACGACGCCTCCCGTGCGCGCCTCGTCGACGAGCCCGCCAAGCGGGTGGACGCCCCTGAGCGCACCCCGTTCGAGAGGGACCGGGCCCGGGTCGTGCACTCCGCCTCCCTGCGCCGGCTGGCCGCGAAGACGCAGGTGCTCGGGCCGCAGGCCGACGACTTCGTGCGCAACCGGCTGACCCACAGCCTCGAGGTGGCGCAGGTCGCTCGCGACCTCGCGCACCCGCTGGGGTGTCACCCCGACCTTGCCGAGACCGCCGCTCTCGCCCACGACGTGGGCCACCCGCCCTTCGGCCACAACGGCGAGGTCGCCCTCGACAGGCTCGCCGCCGAGTGCGGTGGCTTCGAGGGCAATGCTCAGACACTGCGCATCCTGACGCGGCTGGAGGCGAAGTCGGTCGACGCGGACGGTCGCTCCGTCGGGCTGAACCTCACACGGGCCACCCTCGACGCGTGCACGAAGTACCCCTGGTCACGCGACACCACGGTCGGGGCCGGCGGCAAGTTCGGCGTCTACGCCGACGACGAGCCGGTGTTCTCGTGGCTGCGCGAGGGCATCGACGGACCACGGCGCTGCGTCGAGGCGCAGGTGATGGACTTCGCCGACGACGTCGCCTACTCCGTGCACGACCTCGAGGACGGGGTCGTCGGCGGGCGCATCGACCTCGGTCTCCTCGACCACGCCGACGAGCGCGCGGCCGTGTGGCAGACCGTGCGCGACTGGTACCTCCCGGAGGCGTCCGACGACGTGCTCGACGAGGCGCTCGGCCGGGTGCGTGCGGTGGCCTCGTGGCCCGGCGCGTCGTACGACGGGAGCAGGCGCGGCCAGGCCGCCTTGAAGAACCTCACCAGCGACCTGATCGGCATCTTCTGCGGCAGCGTCCACCGCGCCACCCAACGGGAGTACGGCGCCGGCCCGCTCCTGCGCCACCAGGCGGACGTCGTCGTGCCCGCAGCGACTGCGCAGGAGATCGCCGTGCTCAAGGGCGTCGCGGCCCACTACGTCATGCGCGCCCAGGACCGGCTGGACCTGATGGAGCGCCAACGCACCCTGCTCAGCGAGCTGTTCGAGGCGATGTGGCACCGGGGGAGTGACGCGCTCGACCCCGCCCTGCGCCAGGACTTCGCCGACGCGGGGGACGACGCCGGCCGCACCCGTGTGGTCATCGACCAGATCGCCAGCCTGACCGATGCCTCGGCCCTCACCCGGCACGCACACCTGGTCGCCCGGGGCCAGGGCAGGCGCGAGAGGCTGGAGCCATGACGAGCCCCGCTCCCTTGGTGTGGCTGCCCTTCGAGCCCGAGGCGCTGGGCGACCTCCCGGACACCTTGCGCTACGAGCGGGTGGACCCCGACGACCTGCCCGACACCGCCGACGAGGTCGAGTTCTACGTCCTTCCCTACCGGTTCCGTCCCGCCGACGGGCAGGTGCTGGCGCACCTTCCCAGGCTCCGGGTCGTGCAGACCATGTCCGCCGGGGTCGAGCACATCCGCCGCTTCGTGCCCGAGGGCGTGCTGCTGTGCAACGGCCGCGGCATCCACGACACCTCGACCGCCGAGCTGGCCCTGACGCTCATGCTGGCGAGCCTGCGCGGCGTCCCCGAGTTCGTCCGGGCCCAGGATCACCACGCCTGGCGCCCGGAGCTGCGCGAGTCGCTGGCGGACAAGCAGGTGCTGATCGTCGGCTACGGACAGATCGGCGAGGCGATCGAGGCGAGGGTGCTGCCGTTCGAGGCCGGGGTGACGCGCGTGGCGCGCAGTGCCCGGGACGGCGTGCACGCGATCGAGGAGCTGCCCGACCTCCTGCCGGAGGCCGACGTCGTCGTGCTGATCGTCCCCGGCACCGACGAGACGACGGGCCTCTTCGACGCGGGCATGCTGGCACACCTCAAAGACGGCGCGCTTCTGGTCAACATGGCCCGTGGGCCGGTCGTCGATACCGGTGCGCTGCTGGCCGAGCTGCAGAGCGGGCGCCTCCACGCGGCCCTGGACGTGGTGGATCCCGAGCCCCTGCCCGGGGACCACCCGCTGTGGTCGGCGCCGAACCTGCTGCTCTCGCCGCACGTGGGTGGCAACAGCAGCGCCATGTGGCCGAGGGCCTACAAGCTCGTGCGCGAGCAGCTCCACCGCTTTGCAGCGGGGGAGCCACTCGCGAACGTGGTGACCGGGGACTACTGAGGTTTCGAGACGTTCGCTGGCGCCCGCTCCTCCACCAGCGGCGTCAGCCGCTCAGGGCAGGTCGCCCCGGGGGCCGGAGTTGTCCTGGAAGACGGTGCTCTCAGGGTTGAGCTGGTCGGCCGGGTTGCTCGAGTTGGCGGACCTGACCTTGGCGGTGGCGGTGTTGGCTGCCTCGGTCACCTTCTCCTTGACGACCGGGGCCTTCTCCCGGGCGAGGTCGGCCGCGTGCTGCGCCTTCTCCTGCACGCGGGGGTCGTCCTTGACCTTCTTGAAGGTGCCACGGATCTGCTCGTAGCGCTCACGACCGGCCTTGGTGCCGAGCACGTAGCCGATGCCTCCGGCGACGAGTACCAACAGCTTCTTCATTTCTTCTCCTCCTGGGAGTCCTGCTCCCGACTCGTTGACTCGGATGCCTGTCGGCGGATCTTCCGGCCGAGCGCGACGTCCTTCTCCCGCTTCTTGCGGGCCTTCTTGATGTTGCGGGTGTCGCGCGCGGGGAGCTGGAGCTCCTCCTCCGCGGGGATGCCCGCCTGCAGCTGCCGTCCTCGTTCGAGCTCGGCGTCGAGCTCGGCCCCGAACAGCAGCGCCAGATTGGTGATCCACAGGAACAGCAGCGTGACGATGACGCCGCCCACCGATCCATAGGTCTTGTTGTAGCTGGAGAAGTTCGAGACGTAGAACGCGAACGCGACCGAGGCCAGCACCCAGACCAGGATGGCCACCCCGGCACCCACCGAGACCCACCGGAACTTGGGCTGCTGCACGTTGGGCGTCGCATAGTAGAGCAGGGCGACCACGACGATCACGATCAGTGCCAGGATCGGCCACTTCACGATCGACCAGACCGTGAGCGCCGTGCTGCCGAGCCCGATGAGGTTGCCGATCGTCTGGGCCACGGGACCCGAGACGATGAGCATCAACAGCGCCACCGCCGCGAGCGTCACGGCGATCAGGGTCAGCAACAGCATCATCGGGCGCAGCTTCCAGAACGGCCGGCCCTCCTCGATCTCATAGATGCGGTTCATCGCCCGGCTGAACGCTCCGACGTACCCCGAGGCGGACCAGAGGGCGGCCAGGAGGCCGATGACGAGGGCGAGTCCGGCGGAGTTGGACTTCGCCACCTGGTTGAGAGCGTCCGTGGTCGCCTGCAGGACCTGGGGGGAGACCAGGGGGCGCAGGGTCTCCTGGATCTTGGTGATCGAGTTCTGCGTCTGGCCGACGACCCCGAGCACCGAGATCAGCGCCAACATGGCCGGGAAGACCGCCAGCACCGCGTAGTACGTCAGTGCCGCCGCGAGGTCGGTGCACTGGTCCTCGGTGAACTCGTGCATGGTCTTGCGCAGCACGTAGAACCACGACCTCTTGGTGAGCTCTGTGGGTGCGTCCGGCTTGCGTGCGTCGTTCGGGTCGGGGGTGGTCGCCTCGGGCCGGTTCTCACCGCGACCCTCGTCCTGCTCCACGTCGGTCCTGCTCATCGGCGGCGTCGCAGCCACACGAGGAGCCCGATGCCGAGGACCACGGCCGCCGCGACGCCGAGCACCTCGGGTCGGGGCAAGCCGTCGTCGGTCGTGGCACGGTGCCTGACCTCGTCGACCTTGGCCTTCGTCTGCGCCTTGACGTCGAGCTTGTGGCCGAGCTGGTCGACGGTCTGGGCGAGCTGCTCGCGTTGACGCTCGATGTCGGTCTGGATCTCCTCCGGAGTGCTCATGGGTGCTGCCCCTTCACGGTCGCGATGTCCTCCTGTACGCCGGCCACAGCCTTCTCGGGCGCCAGGGGCGTCGCCTCGTCCACCTTGCTCTTGCCCATCGCCGCGAGCAGGCCGGCTCCGGCGAAGAGCACGGCGGTGACGATGAGAGCGGCGATCCAGCCGTCCATGACCAGCGCGAGCGCGAGGATCACGGTGGCCAGGAGCGTGCCGAAGCCGAAGAAGGCCAGCAGGCCGGCACCGCTGAACATGCCGACGCCGATGCCGACGCGCTTGCCCTTCTCGGCCACCTCGGCCTGGGCGAGCCGCAGCTCGGAGCGGATGAGTTCGGGGACCTGGGTGGTCAGCTGGTTCACGAGGGCGCCCAGAGTCGGGTCGGGACCACGGTCGGAACCGGGCGCCTGGCGCAGTGTGGGTTCGTTCATGGGTAGCCCGTAGCCATTTCGGAACGATCCAAACGTATTCGGGCTCGGGGACTTACGAGATAAGGCTCTCGGTTCGTCCGGTGGAGCGCGCTTCGGCGACGAGCGGGCCCCCGTAGACTCCGTGCGTGGCCGGCAGGATCAGGGAAGAGGACATCGCGGAGGTTCGCGACAAAGCGAAGATCGACGACGTCGTGTCCTCCTACGTCACCCTGCGCAACGCGGGTGGCGGATCCATGAAGGGGCTGTGCCCCTTCCACGACGAGAAGTCCGCCTCCTTCCATGTGACGCCCTCGCGCGGCTTCTACCACTGCTTCGGCTGCCAGGCCGGTGGTGACGTCATCAAGTTCGTCATGGAGATGGACGGGCTCGGGTTCACCGAGACCGTCGAGCGGCTGGCCGAGAAGGTCGGCGTACAGCTGCGCTACGAGGAGGGCGGCACCCCGCGTCCGCGCACGGGTCCGCACCGTCCCCGGCTCATCGAGGCGCACAAGGCGGCGGGGGACTGGTACGCCGAGCAGCTGGCCACCCCCGAGGCGCTCGCCGCCCGCCAGTTCCTCGACTCCCGCGGATTCGACGCCGACGCCGCGGCCGTCTTCGGCGTCGGCTTCTCGCCACGAGGTGGCGAGGACCTCCTCAGGCATCTGCGGCAGAAGGGCTTCAAGGACGAGGAGCTCGTGACCAGTGGTCTCATCGGCGAGGGGCGCGGTCTCTACGACCGCTTCCGGGGCCGGCTGATGTGGCCGATCCGGGACAGCAGCGGCGACACCATCGGCTTCGGCGCACGACGGATCTTCGAGGACGACCGCATCGAGGCGAAGTACCTCAACACCCCCGAGACGTCGATCTACAAGAAGAGCCAGCTCCTCTACGGCCTCGACCTGGCGAAGAAGGAGATCGCCCGCCGCGCGCAGGCCGTGATCGTCGAGGGCTACACGGATGTGATGGCCTGTCACGTGGCGGGCGTGCCGACCGCGATCGCGACGTGCGGCACGGCGTTCGGGTCCGAGCACGTCAAGGTGCTGCGGCGCCTCCTGATGGACCAGAACTCCTTCCACGGCGAGGTGATCTTCACCTTCGACGGGGACGCGGCCGGGCAGAAGGCCGCCCAGCGGGCCTACGACGACCAGGACCAGAACTTCACCACCCAGACGTTCGTGGCCGTGGAGCCCGACGGGCTGGACCCGTGCGACCTGCGGCTGCGCAAGGGCGACGAGGCGGTGCGCGAGCTGGTCGCGCGGCGCGTCCCCCTGTTCGAGTTCGCCGTCCGCAGCGCGCTGGACCGGCACGACCTGGAGAGCGCCGAGGGGCGCGTCGCGGCCCTGCACGCCGCGGCCCCGGCCGTCGTGCGGATCCGCTACCGCGCG